>SLOU01000112.1 GCA_007132385.1 Balneolaceae bacterium
AATTCGCATCGAGAATTGAAAAATATCCCGTTCCCGAACTTCATTCTTGGTAACATTTTGCAGGGTAACATTCGCGAATTGCCTGGCAAATGCAGGTATTCGGTTTTCAGTAAGTGAAATCCCCCGGACCTGAATCCCCCCGCTGTCCTGACGGAATTCGGTTACCCAGAGGCCACCGGTTTCATTAACAGCTCTGTTAAATTCATTAAAAGAAACTGTCCAGCGAATATTTCCCTGGCTCAATTCCTGAAACAGCATGAGTTGTTCCTGGTGCGCATCAAGTGTTAACTCAAGAATCTCGGTTTCTTGTACGATCGGATTGATATTAGTAATCAAATTTTGAAGTTGTGTATTTTCTGCTTGAAGAGACTGTATCTGATCGGCATAACCCTGGTAAAAATGGTTAAGCACAATTGGGCTCAGGCCGATGGCAATTAACAGCAGAATTCCATGCCACTGCAATTGTAAAACTTTTTGGCGGTCATGAATATACCTGGGTACGATCGATAGCTCGGGATACAGGTTTTTTGCCGTACCGGATGCCCCTACTGCAATAGCAATCGCAGTAGTGTATTCCCTCATTTTTGGTAAATCCGGTTCATCAACTTCAAAAATGTCCAAATCAAGCTGAAATTCTTCAACATCGAGGTCCGGAAAATTCTTTTGAAAAAATTCTACGGCTTCGGTCCCTACCGTATTGTCACATAATATAATTCTGTCCAAGCCGGGTACTTCACCTGTATCAAGCTGAAAAAGCAGTTTACTGAAAATGGTGCTCAGGAAACCTTTGTCACTGGTTCCTTCATTTATAACCGGGGAGACCTGAAGTACATCGTGGCCTTTGAAAAAGATAATCCGGCAGCGGCTTGCTCCGAATTGAATGAGACATGAAATGCGGCCTTGATCTTCATTCGGATAATTCATTCTGTACAATCCGGTCAAAGCAACTTCATCGGGCATTATATCCCGAATAAAAATACTGCTGGTCTTAAACATCTCATTGACCTTATTGATTAACCGGAGAGATGCAGGTTCTTTGTCTATGGAGACTATAGAAATTGAACCATCGGGCCTTACAAAATAGCTATACTGATCGATGTTGGGTATTTCGCCATATACCGATTGCAGTTTATTCTCTACAATTTCCTTGAGCTCTTTCTTTTTTATTTGAGAGTAATTAGCTTCCCGGCCAAACTGAAAGACTGCATCCCCTGAACGGATATTAAGTCCGAGATAATTTTTCTTATTGCCACTGGCGGAAAGATAATTATAGAGTAGCATCTCGTTGGAATCGGGCTGGTCAGCTTCATCCACAAGGTCGAGTTCCTCAACTCCCTCATCCTCATCAAGCTGATCAAAATCATCGATACTATCGAAGTCATCAAGCTCATCCAGGTCATCAAGATCATTTAGGTTGTCAAAATCCAAATCATCCAGGTCATCCATTTCGGCCTCTTCTTGCAGACCGTTATCATCAATACCGAATATTTCATCTGTATTTTGGTGGAATTGCCCGGCAGGGACCTTTTTTCTTTTTCGTTGTTCCTCGTCATCAAGTGGGACAACGAGTTCTTGATGACTGAAACCGTGCAGATAGATTTTTTTTCCATCCGGAGACGCTTTAACAAGGTCAACGGTCCTGTTATCAAGAGCTATTCCGATATATTCTTTTTTTCCCAGCATGGCGCTTTTATTCGGCCTCGTCGATTAGTTGAAGGAATCGTTTCTTGTTATTGGCGTTGTTAAGTGCCTCTTCCCTGGATATTTTTCCGGTTTGATATAACCGCTGTAAATCCTGTTCCATCGTTACCATACCGAGCTCGCTTCCTTCGGCCATCATTTGGTAGATTTCATTTACATTGTCGTTCCGAATAGCCGCCCGTACAGATGGTGTAACTAAGAGTATTTCTTTTGCAAGAATCCGTTTCCCGTCAAGGCTTGGTACCAGTTTTTGACTGATGACACATGTCAATACATCTGCAAGTCTTGCTTTTACACGGTTTTGTGCATCGGAGGGAACTTCACCCACAATTCTTTCAACACTTTCCATTGCTGAAGAGGTGTGAAGAGTTCCGAATGTTTTGTGGCCAGAATCGGTAATTTCAAGGGCGGTCATAATCGTTTCCGGATCTCTAAGCTCACCGATGACGATAATGTCCGGATCTTGTCTCAAAGCCTGGATGGCTCCTTCCTTAAAACTGGGAACGTCGCGTCCTACCTCACGGTGCCTTACAACAGAGCGGATCGGCTCATGGATCAATTCGACCGGTGAGGCAACAATTACGATGTGCGAGTCGACAGTCCGGTTATTTGCATCGATGACAGTGTCGAGAGTCGAAGATTTCCCTGAACCGGTAATACCTGTAATCAGCGTCAAACCATATTTATAGTATTTAAGGCTGAGTGCTTTTGCAATTTCAGGATGAACACTCAGGTTACGGAATGGCCTGATCTCATCATCAATTTTTCGCATGTTCAGCGCGATGTGATCCAGGTCGAAATACATATTGGCCCTGTAGCGAAGACTGGTACCGTCTTCACGTTCGATAGTGTAGGAAAAATCGAGGTTTTTGTCTTTGAGCAAAATTTCACGCTGACTGGGCGTAATAGCATTTTGAAGCAGTACATCAGTTTCTTTTACCGTCAGTTTTTCTTCCATTTTAAAAGGTGATTTACGCCCATGCACTCTGTACCAGATCTGTCCCTTACATCCTTCGCTTCCCACATCAATATCAGAAGCTTCGTTTTGATACATATAGTGTAAAAAACTCTCGAGAAGGTGCTGCATGTCACTTCTACTCTCCTCTTCGAGGCCCTCGATCAGCTCTCCAACCTTTTTATGATATTCCAAGCCGCGGGCCGATGACGAAATCTGACTGATTACTGACTGTGCGGTATGCTTTAAATCCTCTAAACTTATGCTTTTGACTTGCATGAGGTTTCGCTCTGGGGTTATTAAAAATGCAAATCAGCCTGCCGATGCAAATGGAGTTTCTGTAACCAACGATTTTATTTTAAATCAATTCAATCTTTTGAATCAAAACGATGTTCCGATCAAAATGTCTAAAGCCAATTATGATTATAATACAATTGTTTTAATCGCCAGTCTCCCCGGCTCTGATTTTTCCATTAAAGTTATAGTTAACGGTGGTCAATCGTGCAAATGAGAGTTAAAACCGGACACATTATTATCTTTTAAATGCGGTGCTTAACTATCCTTGTGGTAATCAACCTATTTACAAGGATTACATACTGCCGGTTTTGTGACAACTTTTTGGAGATATCCTGTTATATTTTTAAAACAGCAGTGGGATTTACTGCTATCTTATTGCACACCTTTAACTTAAATGAACAGCAATTGTATATGATTTGGCAACCTTAAGCAGGGTTTACCATTTATTTTCATCCAACAGCTTTTTTTTCAGTTTAATGAGCTGCATATTCATGTTATGTATTTTTCTCTGTTGGATCTCAATGATGTTTTTGGTAAAAATATTGAATAGTTTTTCAGGCCGCTTCCTGAAAAAATTCAATACCTCATAACGTTCGTATTTCAATAGTACCGATTCACTGTCGGACTGAACCTTGGCCAGGCGATTTACTTTACTGAAAAGAAAGGATTCACCCAGAAAATGTCCTTCTTCAAGTTCGGCAAGCTGAATATTCTCTTTCCACACAGAAAACTCTCCTTCTGCAATCAGGTAAGCACAACTCACTACTTCACCATCCTGGATTACGACGTCACCTGTTACATAACGTTCCTCCTTTCCCATCTTAAGAAATGCAAGTACATCCTCGTAGTGAAAGTTTTTCAACAATAACGGTGGATCTTTTAAAAACTTTCGGGTGTAATCCGGAAGTATATCTATTGGCCTGTTCCCTTCATGTAACATAGTTTTAATCCTCTTCAGTTAATCGTCAAGCGTTATTGCAATAACTTCTTCAATGGATGTAGAACCCTCCTTTATTCGTTCACGGCCGGATGCACGAAGAGTCATCATCCCTTGCCCTACGGCAATATCTTTAATCTTTTCTTCATCAATCTCCTCACCGGAGTCGAGGATTGTTCGTTTCACTTCTTTGCTGAAATATAAGGCTTCGTGAATTCCCATTCGACCCTTATATCCGGTATTATTGCATTTGTCACATCCGACCGCTTTGAAAAATGTATTTGAGCGAATCTCTTCATCGTTAAAGCCGATTCCTCTGAGGGTTTCCGGGTGAGGTTCGAACTCTTCCTTGCAATTGGAGCACAACCGCCTCAAAAGCCTTTGAGCCATCACCATATTTACTGCATTTGCAATAAGGAACGGTTCCACACCCATCTTATAGAGCCTGGAAACAGCACTGGGGGCATCGTTGGTATGAAGTGTAGAAAATGTCAGGTGACCTGTATTTGCAAGCTTAATGGCGATTTCAGCAGTCATTAAATCCCGGATCTCCCCGACAAGTACAATATCCGGGTCGTGACGCAGGATACCACGGATTGCATTGTCAAATGTCATGTTATGGCTGATTTTGAGCTGTCGTGCACCCTGGATCAGATATTCCACCGGTTCTTCGACGGTCAGTACGTTTTTCGTCGGATCCAAGACATAGTAAAGAGCGGCAACCAGTGTCGTCGACTTACCGCTGCCTGTCGGCCCGGTAATGATTACAATACCGGAAGGTTTTTCAATAGCTCTGACAAAGTCCGACTTAGCCTGTTTCTGTAAACCCAGCACATCCAGATCAGTTATGACTTTACGGTCGTCCAATATCCGGATAACGATTGATTCGAACTTGCGCTCGAACTGAGCTCCAACCATCGGCATGATCGACACCCGGTATCGGATGTTATGATTGTCGACTGAACGCTGAATAAACCCATCCTGAGAACTGTCGCGTTCGAAACGGTCAACATTCCGGGTCTTGTCCTTAACAACTGCGGCAATCGCTTCGGGTTTCACATTCTTTTGCTGGTACCAAAGATGAAGCTTGCCATCCAACCGGAATCGAATATCCGTAGTAGTCGGGCCGCTTGGAATGATATGGGCGTCACTGACCCCCTGACGAACCGCTTCAACGAGCATTCCCTCAATGAGAGAATTGAGCATGCTTTGATTGATCTCCGCATCGATTTCCTCTTCATCTGGTATTTCATCGCCTTCCTGGATATCGGCTTGTTCATAATCGATCTCCTCGAGCAGGTCGAGAAATTCATTTTTCTGCTCGTACACCTTGTTGAGAATATCCTCGACAAGTTCATAGCGGCAATAGGCGATCTCAAACTGTTTAAAATTCAGTTTGGAGATAATAGTAGAGAGGGTCGGGTCGGCAGGATCCGCAGCAGCAATGGTAAGTGTCGAATTGGTCTTGTGAATCGGAACCGCTTTGTGATAGACAAGATCGTCAATTATTTCCTGGGGCAGGTCATCGACAAAATCCTTGACTTCACTCACTTTTTCATCCGGAAGCTGATCTTTGCCGGGGAAAACTTCATCGAAGGCATAAATCGCAGCGATCTCCTTCATAATCTTGTGGCGCTCAAGCTTCAGATCCTGGTAGAGGATCTGGCCGAGCCTTCGGTTAGAGTTCTCCGGCTCTTTATCAAGGATGGAAAGCGCCATTTGCAGCTGCTCTTCGGTAATGATGCCCCTGTGAAGGAGCAAATCTCCGATATGTCTTCGTGTGTTTACCTTACTCATGAAAAGAAGTTCATGTAGATGTCACTGGGTAATAACTTAATTTAGTAAAATCTATAAGAGTCAGGTTAAATCAAAATTTGATTATCATATCGGTCATAAAATTTCTTTTAACGCATCATAGACTCATAGAATAATGCTTCATATGACTCTTATAGTAAACCGGTAGAGCTTGTCAAATCAAGATTCGGGATTGATAACTGTGCTATCAAACCGAATGCATAATAAAAATTCTGATTTTCCGATAAAACCACCTCTATACCGGAAAGTCAGAATTTTCTTTTTGAAAAAATATTGAATCAAACCTTACTATGCTGGCTGAATCAGTGCCGCTTCGGACGAAACAACCGTAATCGCAATCAGTGCTATCATAATAAAAAGGTTGATAAACAGATTAATCTGGTCGATAACCGACTCCATTTTATAGGAAGTTTGAATTTCGTAATACTCGGCGAGTTGTTTGGCATTTTCACGCAGAGCACCCGATTCTGCCCCCAATCTAAACCGGCCGATCGCTGTTTTTGTAAAGACCCCTGTAGCTTCCAGGCCTTCAACCAGGCCGACTCCCTCCTTCAACATATTCTTTATAGCGTGTTCCTTGATCTGCTTTTCCATATAAGTGTTACGGCAGGCTTCCGCTGCAACACGAATCACCTCGATATTTTGGCCTGAACCGCTGTAAAGCGTGTAAAAAACACGTGCGAAAATTTCGATACTTGTTTTGTGAAGAAGGTCACCCATGATCGGCATCTTAATAATATATCTGTCGAATAGCAGTTTACCCTTTTCATTTCTGACCATCAGAAAAAGTCCAACAAACGGTAAAATATGGATCAATGTTATGACGATCCAGTTGTCCTGAAGCCAATAACTCCAATCAAGTGTGGCAGCCGTCATCGGCGGAAGCTGGATATTAAACTCGACAAACATTTCCGCCTGAGCCGGAAAAATGTACCCCACATAAAACAGGACTGTTGCGATTACTGCAACCACTGTTACTGTGGGCATCATAAGTGAACGACGCATGTTTTTTTTGAACTCGGCATCGCGTTCCAAAAATTTGGCCGTACTCTCAAATACCAATGCCATGTTACCGGACGTGGAAGCGACACTAAGCATATAAGCGGCAAATTTTCCGAATACATCTTCGTGTTTGCTATATACTTCACTACCTTCCTTTCCGTCTTTCAGGTCTTTTTGAATCTCCTTGATCACTTCCTTCATC
>SLOU01000221.1 GCA_007132385.1 Balneolaceae bacterium
CTTTTTCCGGTGATTACCTTTTCTGGATTTGTCTTTTAATGTTTATCGGTGCAACGGGTAAAAGTGCCCAGATTCCACTTTTTGTCTGGCTACCGGATGCGATGGCTGGTCCGACGTCGGTTTCTGCACTTATTCATGCTGCAACGATGGTAACTTCAGGTATCTATTTGATTACCCGGTTTTCCGAGATGTATATACTTTCGCCCGAGGTGATGTTAATTGTAGCGGTGATCGGAGGGCTGACGGCTATTGTGGCTGCGACAATAGCTCTGACCCAGCATGATATCAAACGTGTTTTGGCTTATTCTACCGTATCACAGCTTGGGTATATGTTCCTGGCCCTGGGGGCAGGCGGTTTCACGGCTGCCATGTTTCATGTTGTTACACACGCATTTTTCAAGGCCTGTCTTTTTCTGGGTTCCGGATCCGTGATTCACGCTATGGAACATGCTGAACATGGATTGCATGAAGAGGGAAAGGATGTACATTTTGATCCGCAGGATATGAGAAATATGGGAGGGCTTAAAGAATATATGCCTTCGACATATAAAACGTTTTTAATTGCAACGATCGCAATTGCGGGTATTCCTCCCCTGGCCGGATTTTTCTCCAAGGACGAAATACTGATGCATGCCTTCAGTGCCGGTTATGGTGAATTTGCAGGTGCCATGTACTTTATATTATGGGGTGTGGGAATAATTACAGCATTTCTGACTGCTTTTTATATGTTCAGACTAACCTTTGGGACATTTCATGGAACTTTTAAACTGCCTGAAAAAATCAGGGAAGCTGCCGGAGCGGAAAAATTTCTGCACGAAAGTCCGTCAACGATGACTATCCCGCTTTGGGTGCTTGCGGTAGCATCGGTTGCAGGCGGTTTTTTGGGAATTCCCAATTTTATTGTGGAGACCTTTACGGGTCAGCCGGCGAATGTAAACCTGCTACACCCCTGGCTCGACACGATCGCAGCCGACTATCCGATTGTTATGGGCAAGGCACTTGAATGGGTTTTGATGGCGCTTGCCGTGGGTATTGCCGCAGGTGCTGTTTACCTGGCGTATAAAATGTACGCTGACGGGCAGCAGGAGAAATCGGACCGGGCTATTTCAGACCGGTTCGGTGTTCTGTACGAAGTCTGGAAGGATAAGTACAGTTTGGACGAACTCTATGAAGGAGTGGTTGTCAGTCCGATATACCGGTTTTCGGACCGGGTGTTGGCTGTGGGGGATATGAAATTTATCGACGGCTTTGTAAATGGCGTAGCCGGAACCGTAAGATTGTTTGGCAGCCTGCTGCGATACATTCAGACAGGTGTTACTTCGAATTATGCCCTGTTTCTTGTGATCGGTGTAATTATCGTATTTGCAATGATGATTTTTTAAAGATATCTGATAGATAAAGAAGAAATGGACCTGCTTTTAAACCTTGTAATTTATCTTCCGCTTCTGGCGATTTTAGCTGTCTTGCTTTCAAAAAGGGACGAGACTATAAAATGGGTGAGCCTTGCAGCTACCTCAGTAACTTTTCTGCTTGCATTGCCGTTGATGTTTGGTTTTGACATTGCCAATTCCCATACTCCACAGTATCTGACCGAAGGATCTGTGATTTTACCCGGATTTGATATCAAATACCTTGTCGGACTCGATGGATTGAGTTTGTTATTGTTCATGCTTACCACACTTTTTGGGCCTATTGTGATACTTTCTTCATGGGATTCTATCATAAGGCACCTGAAAGGGTATTATTCCATGCTTCTGCTGCTTCAGACGGCATCGCTCGGTGTGTTTGCATCGCTCGACCTGGTTGTGTTTTATGTATTTTTCGAACTTTCCCTGATACCGATGTATTTTCTGATAGGCATTTGGGGAGGGGCCGACCGGATCCGGGCCACTGTCAAATTCTTTATCTACACGCTGGTCGGTTCGCTGATCATGCTGGTGGCATTGATTTATCTTGGTTATCATGCGGGTGCTGCACATGCAGAGTTCGCTTTTACAGCCGACTGGCGGTTTATCGCCAGCCCCGAATACCAAATCGGGCTTGTTGAACAAACATATATGTTCCTGGCATTTGCCCTGGCATTTTGTATTAAAGTGCCGTTGTTCCCGTTTCATACATGGCTTCCATACGCACATACCGAGGCACCGACAGCCGGTTCCGTTGTACTGGCTGCAATTATGCTGAAGGTTGGAACATATGGGCTGGTTCGATTTTGCATGCCTGTCTTTCCGAATGCGTTTATGGAGTTTGCACCCTGGCTTGCCGGTCTTGCTGTCATCGGGATTATCTATGGAGCCCTTGTTGCAATGGTTCAGAAAGATGTAAAAAAGCTGGTTGCCTATTCGTCGGTCAGTCACCTCGGGTTTGTTGTATTGGGTATTTTTGCACTGAATACCATAGCTGTGCAGGGAGCCATTATCCAGATGATTAACCACGGCCTTTCAACAGGAGCACTCTTCCTGATAGTGGGGATGATCTATGACAGAAGACACAGTCGAATGATTGAAGATTTTGGGGGAATTGCGACCGTAGTGCCGGTATTTGCCGTCATGTTTATGATTGCAACCCTATCGTCGATCGGTTTACCGGGTTTGAATGGATTTATCGGTGAGTTTTTGATTTTGAACGGAGCATTCTTTTCAGAGCTGTATGATAACCATATGTATGCCGTGATCGGAGCGCTGGGAGTCATTCTGGCAGCGGTATATATGCTCTGGATGTATCAGAGGGTCATGTTCGGACCGATCAAGCATGAAGAAAACAATCGACTGAAAGATTTGAATTTCAGGGAGATTGGACTTTTGGTCCCGCTGGTACTATTTATGGTTTGGATAGGAATCCGGTCAGAGGATTTTACCCGGTATTCTGAGGTGTGGGTTGATAACTTTATTGATGTTACAGAAACAAAGAGCATTGCCATCCTTGAGGAATCGCGCAAGGCCGATGTTCCGGAATGGACAGCCCGTTTTTATGATCTCAATGAAGATGAATCAAAAATTGAATTGGTATACAAAGAGAATCAGAGGTATTCGATATGGAACCATTAAGCGAGCAGAAAATCAGGCAGGAATTGGATAGTAATCTCCGTGGCTGGGAGTCAAAAGACAATAAAATTCACCGCAGTTATTCATTTGATGATTTTCGGCAAGCCCTGGGCTTTATTGTTCAGATCGGATTTATGGCTGAGGAGCAGATGCATCACCCCGAGATATTTAATGTCTATAACAGCGTCAAGGTTTCACTGACGACACATGATGCCGGGGACAAAGTAACTGAAAAAGATATCAAACTTGCGCAAGCGATTGAGAAGCTTTACAAATAGAAAGGAATGGATTATTTCTACGATCTGAATACATTTATACCTGCCACTATCACTGCTGTAGCAGGATTAGTGGTATTGATGCAATCTGCGTACCGGACCAAAATCAATACGATTTTTTATGTTACGGTTGTTTCGCTTCTTGTTGCCTTCGGTTTTTCGATTCGTGATCTTTTCGGACCGACCGGTACCAGTTTTTATGATATGGTAGCCTATGGCGGAACAGCTGCTTTCGGAACGTTTTTGGTCGTCACCGGCACCCTTTTCTGTGTTCTCATATCCAGGGATTATCTACAGGCAATCGGTCATCATTTTGGTGAGGTATATGCCATGGTCTTATTTGCCTCAACCGGTATGATTGGATTGGCAGTGTCAAATGACCTTATTTTACTATTCGTCGGTCTGGAAACGATGTCTATCTGTTTGTATGTGCTTGCCGGACTGATCAAAGAAGAAAAGACGGGGGCAGAAGCGGCTCTCAAGTATTTTTTATTGGGGGCATTTTCAACCGGATTTTTGCTGTATGGTATTGCGCTTATCTATGGGGCAACAGGTGCAACCAATTATTCAGCGATTGCTTCGGTTGCGGATGGAGGTTTGTTGTTCATGGCGGGGGGAGCTTTACTGTTGGTTGGACTTTTCTTCAAAATTTCTGCGGTTCCGTTTCATATGTGGACACCTGATGTTTACCAGGGTACTCCTACTACGTTGACGGCGTATTTTGCTACAGCTTCAAAGGCTGCTGCATTTGTTGCATTTATCCTGGTCCTTTCCCGGATGATGCCTGAACTTGAAGGAGAAAGATGGACACACGTGATTGCGGTTATCTCGGTTTTGACAATGATAATCGGAAACCTGATCGCACTTGTTCAGGATAATATGAAGCGTATGCTTGCCTATTCAAGCATTGCACATGCCGGTTATCTGCTTGTGGGTCTGGCAGCAGGAACGGCTGCCGGTTATACGGGTGTACTCTACTATCTTTTTGCCTATACGGTGATGAATATCGGTGCGTTTGGTGTGATCGCCTATTACGAAAGAAATCATGCACTCGACTTCTCCGATGTTCATAATTACGCCGGGCTGGGTTACAAACAACCGGTTATGGGAGTCATTTTGTCGATTTTTCTTTTCTCCCTGGCTGGAATACCACCATTTGTCGGGTTTTTGGGTAAATACTATGTTTTTGCGGCTGCCGTAAATGCCGGTATGGTAACCCTGGCTGTTATTGGTGTGCTCGCAAGTGTAGCAAGTGTTTACTATTACCTGAGGCCGATGATTTATCTGTATTTCCGGGATGCTCATAAGGAATATGATTTGATTCAACCCGGATCTATCTATAAATATTCATTGGTATTACTCGGTATATTGACGGTTTATTACGGAATTGAGCCGGTTTTACCAGCCGGCAGCCTGATAGAACTATTGCATACATACTATCCAGCAGCCGGCTCGGCATCTTTGGTCACTCCCTGAATATTCTAATTCTATTCAGTGATCAGATTATCCCTGTCGGCCTTCTTTCAAACGCGACACTATTTAATGCGAAAGGAAGACAGATAGAAATTGAATTAAGATCAATCTTTCCTTAAATTACAAGACTCTGTCATCGATGTTGAAAATCAGCATCAAGATGACTGTTTTCACCGGAAGACAACCAAAGAAATCGATATGAAAAAGAATTTTTACGAGTTAACCTATATCATTAATCCTGTTCTGGATGATGAAAAGTTCTCCGAAATTGCCGGTCAGATAAATAAATTGATCGAAGATAATGATGGAGAAATCGTTGATCTTGACGAATGGGGACTCAGGAAGCTTGCCTATGATATCAACGGTAAAAGTAATGGCTACTTTGTGAATATGTATTTTAAGGCAGCTTCAGAGGTCATACCAACGATTGAAAGAAACCTGAGAATTAATGAAGATCTTCTTCGGTACCTGACACTGAGGTATGATCCGAAAATGCTTAGATATTATGACAAAAAACAGAAGGGTGAACTTCCTTCTGTTTTTGAACCGGTTGAAGAAGAACAAACTGAAGAAGAAGATTAAATAAATAGTCGGTAAGTAAATTATGATTAACAATCCATCGCACCCCAAGAAAGGTCATCTGAAGACCAAAGAATGCCGTTTTACCAAGGCAGGGTTTGAATATATTGATTACAAGGATACGGAAACCCTGGAGCGATTTATTAATGACCAGGGGAAAATACTACCCAGAAGGGTAACCGGGACCAGTGCCAAATTTCAACGTCAGTTATCCAAGGCTGTGAGGCGGGCCAGGTTTATGGCTCTTATTCCGTACGTTGCTGAAAACGTGCGATAATTCAGTGTAAATGAACCGCACAGGCGTAAGTATGCAAGTTATTTAACTGTAAGATATCTGAAAATTATTGTATTCAAACGATTAATGCCATGAAACTGATTTTAAAAGAAGATGTAGAGCATCTCGGTACTACCGGGGAAGTTGTTGATGTAAAACCGGGTTACGGCCGGAATTATCTGATTCCGCAGAAAAAAGCTGTTTTGGCTACCGAAGGTGCACTTCGACAAATTGAAATGATGAAGCGTCAGGCCGAGCTTCGTGCCGAAATGACAATTGAAAATGCAAAAGAACTTGCAGACAAGATTGAAAAAACATCGGTTACAATACCGGTTACTACCGGCGAAGATGACAAAATTCACGGGACAATTACCACAAGTCAGATTGCTGAAGCTCTTGAAGAAAGAGATATACTCATCGACAGAAAAAAGATTATACTCGATCAGGAAGTGAAATCACTGGGTGAGTATACAGCAACGATTCAGCTTGTTGGTGAGCTAAAACCTCAGTTAAAAGTTTGGGTAGTCAAAGATGAATGACCCGTCGGTTGTTCAATGAGATAACATGATATGAGCCGTACTTGTAAATCAGCTCAGAGTGTAAGGAGTATGAAAATGGGGATCATCCTGTTATGGGTGCTATCCCCATTTTTTGTTTATGGGCAGATGCTCGATCCCGTATCATTTTCACTCAATACGGATACGCTGAAATCCGGTCAGACCAATGAGATACTCATCGAAGCTCAAATCGATGATAACTGGCACCTTTATTCCATACATAATGAGCCTGACGCCGGCCCGATACCAACTCGTTTTTCATCGATCGGCAGTAATGTAATTATAGCCGGTGATATCCGCGAATCGGAAGCTGATATTGAGTACGACCCTAATTTTGACAGGGAATTGGGTTGGCATTCGCGGCAGGCCCAATTTATAATTCCGGTTCTTCCGAATCCGGATCTGCAGCTTCAGTTTGATCATGAGGTCAGGCTGGCGGTTCGATACCAGGTATGCGATGACAGATCATGCCTGCCGCCACGAACCAAAGAGATTTTTGAATCGGTATATCTTGAAGAAGGAGGGATTGTTCAGGCAAAAGTTTCATTTTCCGGAATTGATCATGGTTTTGGTACCGGAATTCAATACGGAAGCGAGTCGTCAAATCCTGGTTTAACAGACGAATCCGAATCGGGAGTGGAGTCTACATCAATGTTTCTGCTTTCTTTAGTGGCTGGATTGTTGATCGGAATGATTATTGCTTA
>SLOU01000252.1 GCA_007132385.1 Balneolaceae bacterium
AAAAAGTCGAGAAAAAAGGAAACGGTGTTAAGGTTACGATAAAAACCAAAAAAGAGACCGAAGTTGTTGAAGCGGATGTCGTTTTATCTGCCGTTGGAGTGGTCGGAAATGTGGAAGAGATCGGACTAGACAAAGCGGGTGTGGAACATGAAAAAGATGCCATCAAAATTGACAAGGAGACTTACCAGACAACGGCAGATAATATTTTTGCAGTCGGGGATGTGGCGGGTGGCCCCTGGTTGGCACATAAAGCTTCACATGAGGCAATTGTCTGTGTGGAACGATTGGCAGGTGAAAAACCCCATCCGATAAATTATAATAACATACCGGGTTGTACATACTGTGAGCCTCAAATCGCTTCTGTAGGATATACGGAAAAACAGGCCAAAGATGAAGGTTATGATGTTATGGTCGGCAAATTCCCGTTTTCTGCAAGCGGAAAGGCATCGGCTTATGGCCATGAAGAAGGTTTTGTAAAAGTAATTTTCGATGCAAAATACGGTGAATGGCTTGGTTGCCATATGATCGGTTCCCACGTCACCGAGTTGATTGCTGAAGCTGTTGTTGCCCGGGATTTGGAGACTACAGGTCACGAAATTATCAATGCCGTTCATCCGCACCCGACTATGAGCGAAGCTGTCATGGAAGCAGTGGCTGAAGCTTATGGTGAAGGAGTTCACCTCGGATCCAAACCGAAGAAAAAATGACATTCCGGAGTTATACACTTAGTACTTGCCGGATTTCGTTTTGGTTATAAAAGACCCGCAGGGCCAGGACAAGAAATCAGATATCCGAATGTTGTTTTCTGGTGATTAAGAAACGGGATCCGAATCAATCCGGCCTGTTGAAGGCCGGGGCAGATCGGGTTATCATATTGACTCCAAAGCAATGAACAAAGTTGAAATATATGATCTTGGTTTGTCTTCATATGGTGAGGTATGGGAACTGCAGAAAAAATTGCAGAAACGCCTGATCGATGAAAAATTACGAACACGTCCAGAACAGACGTTCAGTAAATCTGAATGCAATGATGTACTGCTCTTTGTTGAACATCCTCACGTGTATACTCTCGGCAAAAGCGGGGATGTGAAGCATTTGTTGAAAGGGTTGACAGAACTGAAAGAGATCGAAGCAGAATTTATTGAGAGTGACCGGGGAGGTGATATAACCTATCATGGCCCAGGTCAGATTGTAGGGTATCCCATTCTGGACCTGGATCGTTACTTCACCGATGTCCACAAATACCTCAGAACACTTGAAGAGATCATTATCCGGGTATGCAGTGAATTTGATGTGGAGGCCGGACGAATCGAAGGGTTGACCGGTGTCTGGGTGGGAAGCCAAAAAATTTGTGCCATGGGTATCCGATGTTCCCGGTGGGTGACCATGCACGGTTTTGCAATGAACATAAATACCGATTTGAGTTATTTTGATCATATTGTACCATGCGGAATCCCCAACAAACGTGTAACAAACCTGTCGGACTGTACCGGATACCAGGTTGACATGGATGATGTAAAGAAACGCATTTTAGTACATTTTGCCGATTTGTTTGATATCGAATTTGCAGAGAATGGTAAACACTCTGAAAGCGAAAAGCTTTTTTCGTATCTTCAGAAGACAAACTTGAGCAGACCGGAGTAACAGGCGAGGCAGATTTATGATTAAAGAATTGGAAGTTGTTCAAAAAGGCTCACCGGGACGACGAAGACCGGAATGGCTGAGGGTAAAACTCCCCTCGGGTGAAAAATTCAAGGAAGTGTCTGAGACGATCCGAAAACACAATTTGAACACAGTGTGTTCGGAAGCCCGCTGTCCCAATATGGGGGAATGCTGGGGAGCAGGTACAGCTACATTTATGATTTTGGGTGATGTTTGTACCCGGTCCTGTTCATTTTGTGCTGTTAAAACCGGCCGGCCGGATCAAGGGCTCGACTGGGACGAGCCTCGAAGGGTTACCGATGCAGCAAAAAAAATGGATTTGAAACATGTTGTACTGACTTCGGTCAACAGGGATGAGCGAAAAGATGGTGGGGCACCTATTTTTGCGGAATGCCACAAAATGCTCAGAGAGACAATACCAGGTGTAACAATAGAATCCCTTATACCCGACTTTCGGGGAGTATGGGAAGCTCTTGAGATTGTCATAGACACACCCCCAGATGTGCTTAGCCATAATCTTGAAACCGTTCCCCGGCTTTATCGAAGCGTCCGGCCGCAAGCAACCTATGAACGTTCGCTGGAATTGCTTTTGCGTTGCAAAAAGAAAGGACTTAGAACCAAAACAGGGATCATGGTTGGGTTTGGAGAAACCCGTGAAGAAGTAATTGAGGTTATGAAAGACTGTGTTGATCACCGGGTGGATGTGCTGACTATCGGTCAATATATGCAGCCAACAAAACTGCACCATCCTGTTGTGGAATGGATTCATCCGGATCAGTTTGGCGAGTACAAAAAAATTGGTGAGGAACTGGGGCTCGAACATGTAGAAAGCGGGCCTCTTGTGCGTTCTTCCTACCATGCTGAACGTCATGTTTAGATAGCCGGTTTTTTTCGGGTTTTCACTCTTGATGAGTAATACCGATTTCATTACCTGAGCTGTACATTTAATTTTTACAAGACTGGAATCGCTTCCAATGCTTGCTTTAGCTACCGTACTTATATTATCCTACCTGATCGGGTCTATCCCCAGTTCACTTTGGGCTGGAAAGATATATAAAAGTATCGATATCAGAGACTACGGCAGCGGAAATGCAGGTGCTACAAATACCTTCAGGGTTCTGGGCTGGAAAGCTGGTGTTATCGTCCTTCTCTTCGATTTCTCTAAAGGACTGCTTTGCACGGCTGTGATCAGCCAGATTGCGTATGCCATCGGATCCGGACCTGTATATCCCGGAGCCTGGGACCTGGATTCATTCTTGAAAATATCCTGCGGAATTTTTGCCGTAGCCGGACATATGTTCCCTGTCTATGCCTCTTTTAACGGAGGAAAAGGGGCCGCGACTGCAGCAGGAATGCTTTATGGAATCGAACCCATCTCCATTTCCATAGCTATTGTTGTCTTTATCACAATTATTTTATCAACCCGCTATGTATCACTCGGAACAATATGCAGTGTAGCGATATACCCTATATCGCAATTTGTGTTGATAGGTTATTTTGAGATGTCTATTGATACAAGTGTTGTGATTTTTACCTCAATTCTTGCCGTAGCGATCATAGCCAAGCATCATGGAAATATCCGGAGACTCCTGAATGGAACTGAGAACAGAATCTCCTCCTTCAAACCGGCAAAAGGCAAAATTAACGAAGACAAACATCCGGCATGAAATCGATCAGTATTATTGGTGCAGGGAGCTTTGGGACAGCCCTGGCGGTTATCCTGGCGAAAAGCGGCTTTAAAATTACTCTTTGGGCTAGAGAAAAAGAAATTGCAGAGTCTATTAACCGTGAAAACCGTAACCCGTCCTATCTGAAGGAAGTTCAACTTTCAAAAGATATTGTATGTACAACAAAGTATAAAGAAGCACTTGCGGATTCCGAGATGGTAGTGATTGCAACCCCGTCGCATACTGTACGGGAAGTAGCCGCTAAAATCAAACCGCATCTCACAAGATCTGAACTGATCGTTACCGTTTCCAAAGGAATTGAGCAGGGTACCTTTATGACTATGTCACAAGTACTTGTAGATGTTCTGGAAGGAGTGATAATTGAAGATCAGATCGGTGTGCTTTACGGCCCAAGCCATGCCGAAGAGGTAGGGGCTTTCAAACCGACCACGGTTGTAGCTTCCGCTTACTCGAAAAGGGTTGCAAGAATCATTCAGGAAACGTTTTTAACCCCTATGTTCCGGGTTTATCTGAATCAGGATATTATCGGGGTGGAGATAGGGGGGTCTGTTAAAAATATTATGGCGATTGCGGCAGGAATTGTAGACGGTGCCGAGTTGGGTGACAACGCCAAAGCGGCTCTTATTACAAGGGGGTTGCACGAAATGAAACGAATGGGCATGCTTTTGGGGGCCAGTCAGGACACGTTTTCCGGTCTGACCGGAATGGGAGATTTGATTGTTACTTGTACAAGCAAACATAGTAGAAACCGGCATGTGGGTTATCGAATCGGGAAAGGTGAAAAACTTGATGAAATTATTGAAGGAATGAATATGGTGGCCGAAGGGGTTAAGACAACAAAGTCGGTCTATCAGTGGGCTCAAAACAACGGTGTGGATATGCCGATTACCAGGGCGGTTCACAAGGTGTTATTTGAAAATATTAATCCGAGTGATGCACTATATGAGCTCATGACACGTAATCCTAAAGAAGAGATCATGATTTAATCTGTTTGGTTACAGAAAGTCATGGTATCCTCTTATATTACTTTAATCATTTTCAGCTCAATTTATTTATACAAAGAAGATAAAAATTCAGAGCAGCGATGAATTATTCGGACGGCCCTATCACAATCTCATCTATGAGACCTCGTGATCTCAAAAACCTCATTCAGACCGGGGAGAGCAATTATCTCGAGTTTAAAAAAACCACACCATCTGCCAGAAAAATTGCAAGAGAAATTGCTGCCTTTTCCAATAGCGATGGCGGTACCATTCTGATCGGTGTGAATGATGATAAATCAATCCACGGAATTCAGGCATATTTTGAGGAAGAATATTTGCTCCTGAAAGCAGCTCATGACATTTGTAAACCGGCTGTGGACATTACCATTGAACTGATCCATTGTGAAGATGCGGATGTTATGGCTATTCGTGTACCGGAAGCAGAAATAAAACCGGTGTATATTGCCGGTAAGAAAAAGCGGCTTGTATTTGTCAGACGAAATGATGAAAGTGTATTGGCGAGCGATGAGATGATTGAAATTCTCAAAAACGAAACTAAAGGTGAAGGAGTTACCTTTGAATATGGAGACCGGGAGCGGAAACTGTTCAGGTTTTTGAATGAATATGGTGAAATTACCGTTGACAGATACGCACACTTAGTTAATGTGACAACATTTCGCTCTTCAAAAATACTGGTAAACCTGGTCAGCGCAGGTATTCTCAGTTTGTCTTATCGCGATAATGTTGAGTATTTTACGTTTTCACACAGAACCAAATAGTAGCAAGAAGTATCATGGCCAAAACTGAAGAAAAGCTGGACGATGTTATTGCATCACTGATTGATGTAGATGAAGAGGATCATCAGGAGGATCCGGTTCAGCAAGAATTACCTCATGAACACACCCATACCGGCGATCCCGTGAATTTAACCTCACGGGCTGCAAAACAGGTAAAGAAAATACGTGAGAATGAGAAGATCGACGATCACCTTTTCCTTCGTGTTGCAGTTGAAGGCGGCGGTTGTGCCGGCCTGAACTATAAGCTCGGTTTTGATTTTAAAAATGATGAAGACCAACTCTTTGAGTCAGAGGGCCTTGATATTGTGATCGACCCAAGGCACCTGATGTATCTGGAAGGGATCGTAATCGACTATCCCGACGGGCTCGACGCCCGGGGTTTCACGTTTGATAATCCCAATGCCAGCGACAACTGCGGCTGCGGTGCTTCTTTTGCAGTTTAATTTCCTGCCGAGTGAATAATTTTTGCCAAGACCCCGGATTGCAATACCGTTGAATTTCAAGGGATGCTTTTGTTGATTAATTCATCCTGGCTTGAGCCGAGGCAACCAGTTCGTGGATTTCGTTTTTGCTCACACTGATCGTATTATTGCAATAGTGGCAAACCATCTCCTGGTTTTCTCCTTCAAGCTCCTTAAGATCGTTGTAACTGAGCATCGAAAGGGCTGAAATAAACCTCTGACGGTTACACCGACAAAAGAAATGAATCGGCTGGCGTTCCAGGAATTTTACCTTGTGCGGTTTTGCAACTTCATCCATTATTTGGTCGATGTAAATACCACGTTCAAGCATTTCTGCGATTTCATCAAGTTGCATCAACTTGTCCTGAAGTTCGCCAATCACATCTTCCGAAGCGTCCGGCAGCCGCTGCAGCATTACACCTCCGGCCTGCATAATTTCTCCGTTCTTGTCAATTTTAACACTCAACAATATGGCTGAAGGAATCTGCTCCGACTGAGCCAGGTAGTGTGCTACATCGCTGATAACATCCCCTTTATGAAGTTGAATCGTACTTTTCTGCGGTTCCGCTTCGTTATACAGCGTTTTTGATACTGTGAGCAAACCAGTTCCGAGCCCATCACCTATAGATATCCCGGGTTGGCTATAATCGAGTTCCGCAGATGGATTTTTGGAATAACCCCTGATTTCACCGGCTCGATTCGCTTCCGCAATCAGCATTTTTACAGGACCGTTGCCTTCCAGTTTCAATGACAATCTTTCCTCCCCTTTCAGTTCCGAGGCAAGAAGCATGGAAGCTGTCAGAGTACGTCCTAAAAGTACAGAATTTAACAGGGAAAGTTGATGGCGTTTCCGGGCTGATCTCAAGACATCTGTGGTCTTGACAACCGCTATTTTAAAATCACCACGAACAGAGACCCCCTTGACCAACCGGTCTTTAAACTGAATTGTTTTTTTAAGCGACATAAAATATGCAGATGATTTTTTATTTAAACGATTTTACCAGCCCTGAAGTATACTCAAAACCAAACCGCTAATTCTCAATCAGCTCAAAACAATATTCGCTTATAGCCAAAAATTTCTCAACCATTTCGTTGGAAACTGAAAAAATAGCCATTGAGAACGTAACAGATCGGCCCGTACATTTACCAACAAAAATACCCCGATTCAGCGTTG
>SLOU01000010.1 GCA_007132385.1 Balneolaceae bacterium
TCAATCAATCCATTTTCGATAGCCATATCGAGATTGTTTTCATGGATTTGGTTCATCAGGCTGTGAATTTCATCTTCAGACAGGTTTGATTTTTTTTGGACAGCGGCAAGGAACGTTTCCATGGCGTTATCAAGTATTGCCATAATTTGTTCTTCATTCTCTGGTGAGCTTTCATTTTGCAAGAATGGTTCCACGGCAGATTTATATTCGCCAACGCGAACAATTTCCGGTTCAATACCGATTTTATCGAGCATATCCCGGAAGTATGAGGTTTGAACAACGAAGCCGTTGAATTCAAACATGGTTTCCGGTGGAGAGAACACTGAATCAGCCAGGCTGGCAAGAAAATAGGCACTTTCATTCATGCCCAGATCATCGGTACTGACATAGAGAAATTTTCCGCTTTCCTCTTTGAAATCCTCCAGGTACTGGTAAGCGGTTTCCAGGTTTGCCCATGAAGTGGAAAGCCTGTTGAGTCTGATCCAGATCCCTTCAATCCGGTCATCACTTGCTGCTTTTTCCAGGTTGTTTTTCAATGTTTGCAGAGAAACTTTGTCCTGATCGCCGGTTCGGAAGAGTTCACCGAACGGATCATGTGTTTCACGTGCCGGGATATCACCTGTGAGGTTGATAGTCAATACGGTGCCAGATCGAATATAGGGTTCGGGTTCTCCGGATGAACTTATGATAACGACAAATAAAACCAGGAACAGGAAAGATATTCCAAGAATCGTTCCTAGTATAGAAGCAAGAAAGGTCTTAAGAAAATTCATCTATCAAGATGCTTATGTTTATATTACGGGCTGATATTTGTTGATATACCCTTTGGTTTATTATTCGGTAAAACATAAGAAAAGATTCAAATTAATCACATGCCCAAATACGATACGATTATTATCGGTTCAGGCCATAATGGACTCGTGACAGGTTGTTATCTGGCCAAAGCGGGCTATAAGGTGTTGGTTTTGGAGAGAAGGGAGAACATTGGAGGTGCCGTTTGTACCGAAACGATGTTTTGTTCAGAGGAAAACCCGCATGGATTCAGAATTGATGTGGGTTCATCGGTACATATAATGATTCATCAGACTGGAATTTTGGAGGAACTTGAGCTGGAAAAATACGGCCTTGATTATATTGAAATGGATCCGATGATGTCGTACCCGTTACCTGATCGAAAAGGCGTCATCCATTTCTACAAAGATTTGGAAAAAACAGTGGATTCGATCCGTAGAGTAGCCCCGGAGGATGCCGAAAATTACAGGGAATTTGTAAAATTTTGGTCACGGATCAACCAGGGAGTTTTAAAAGCTTTCTTGGTACCACCAAGTGGAAAAAACCTGGTGACAGAAATGATGAAAGGCCAATTCCGTGATGGATCCATGTTCCGGAAAGGGGAGCAGACGGCCGGTATTCAAAAAATATTGTCGAGTTATGGTAAAGTTGTGGATGATGCTTTCGAAAGCCCTTATCTGAAAGCGGCCCTGATATGGTTTGCTGCACAGTCTGGGCCAACACCTGATATGCCTGCTACAGGTGATTTTGCCGGCTGGCAGTCGATGCTTCATCAAAGCGGTGCAAAGCATCCCAGGGGTGGCAGTGGCGGCCTCACCCGGGCAATGGCTGAAATGATACGTCGATATGGCGGAGAGATTAAAACAAATCGACCGGTACGTTCAATTGAAATTGAAAACGGCAGAGCCAGAGGGGTATTAACTGAAAACAATGACTATTATGAAGGTGACCTTATCGTGTCGAATGCACATGTACAAACGACAATGTTAAAGATGGTAGGCCGGAAGAATTTGGGAGATCATCTTTTCAAACGTGTGGAAAATATCCAGGTTGGCAACGGATTCGGAATGGTAATACGTTGTGCAGTAGAAGAACTGCCGGAGTATGATGCCGCTCCAGACGACCCGGAGATTCATAACGGGATGCAGTTGCTGGCACCGTCGGTTCAATATATGTATGATGCGATTGGAGACTATCAAAAAAAACGTCCGCCTGAGAATCCTGCTGTGTTGGCCATGACTTTTTCCAAAATTGATCCGGAAGTTGCTAAAGACGGGAAACATACTCTGTTTGCCTGGGCTCAATGGCATCCGTATGAACTTTCAGGAGGGTTAGCCTGGGATGATATCCGTGAGCGGGAAGCACATAAAATTTATGATGTGGTTACTCGCTATGCCCCAAATATGGAAGGAAAACTTATCGACTGGTATATTCAGTCGCCGCTGGATATAGAGAGAAAGCACGGTCTTCTCAGGGGAAATGTGATGCATGTAGAAATGAATTTTGACCAGATGTTTATGTTTCGCCCGTTGCCGGAGATGAGCCGATATGAGACCCCTATAAAAAATCTATATCTTTCCAGTGCATCCTGTCATCCGGGTGGCGGAGTCTTCGGAGCTGCGGGATACAATGCAGCCGGAGTCATATTAAAAAATCACAAGCGTAAAAAGCTATTTTAGTGGAAAAACGGATAAAAAGAGAAGACCATTCACCGCCGGGAAATCTCTATGCAAATTCCACTGCAGAAGTCGATTTGGTTAAAATGAGTGAGAATCTTTCATTTCTGAAAAAAAAGGCAGGAGTGAACCGGGCTATTGCTGTAGTGAAGGCAAATGCATATGGACATGGAGCGGTTCCAGTGGCGAACAGGCTTGAGCCCGAAATAGAAACATTTGCGGTGGCCTCGGTTGATGAGGCGGTTGAATTGAGGAAATCGGGCATACAGAAGCCAGTGCTTGTTTTTGGGATGCCGGATTCTGAGACAGCACAGGTGTATCGCCAATACAATCTTGAAGCAACGATTGGCGCCTTGAATCATTTTGACTTGCTGCCGGATTCCGTTAACTACCAGGTAAACATGGATACCGGTATGCGAAGGCTCGGAATTTTTCCGGAGCAAGTGGAGCAGCTATCGTGGAAGATGAAAGAACATAAAAAGCGGGGATTGAACTGTCGCGGTATCTATTCTCACTATCCGATGGCAGATGAACCAGGTTCAGTGGCAGTCATAAATCAGAATGAGCAGTTTCACAGGCTTTGTGATTCTTTTGCGCCGGATATCCCGTTGCATATGAGCAATACGGCTGCGGTTGTACACTATAGTAAGCAAGTGAATCACTTTGATAAAATTCGGATTGGAATTGGCCTTTCAGGATATACATCAGGCCGCCTGCAGTCTGAAGCTTTACAGCCGGCAATGGAGTGGAAAACCCGGGCGGTATCGGTGCGCAAGATCAGTAAGGGAAATGCTGTAAGCTACACTGGAAGCTGGAAGGCTCCCGCAGACGGGTTCCTGGTTACACTGCCGGTCGGGTATGCCGATGGTGTTCCAAAAGTTTTAACAAATCGACTTTTGGTGGCTATCGATCAAGAGATGTACCCGGTTGTGGGCAATATCACAATGGATTACTGCATGGTGTTTTCCGGGAACAGGAAGATTGAAGAAGGAAGTGAGGTTACCTTGATGGGAGGGAACGGCTGGAGAGCCAACAAGTGGGCAGAATCAGCCGGATCTATTACACACGAGATTTTGTGCAGGATCACAGGACGTGTAAAAAGAGAATATATATCCTGAGTGATCAGATCCGGTACAATTCCTGTTTTCGAAAAATGAATTCCCGGGAAGGATCTAAACAGAATGGATCAAAACCTGTTATGATATGGAAAACGTGTAATTAGGATCGTTTGCAGTACATGTATGAATGAGTTGAAACCTGATTCTTAATCCAGGATTCTGAGTAACTCAATTTCATAAATAAGGGTGTCTTCCCTGTACTGGTAGAACTGGTCGTTCTGTGTTGTATTTCCAAAGCCAAGCTCAGGTGGCACCACGAGCACCCTCGTTTCTCCGGTTTTCATTCCGATAACTCCATCGCGAGCTCCCTGGGTATTAAAAGATTCGACACCTCTTTCCTCAGGAGCCTGGCGTCCATTTGCATAGGTCGATTGCAGAATTTCCCCGTCCTCAGTACGCAAGGTGAAGAAAAGGCGAAGGCCGTCACGATATGGCTGTACCGTTATTTGACCGGACCCTTCTTTTAAAATATAATATCCAACTCCACGTTCAGTTTCGAACCGTTCATATTCAGAAAAGTCCATGGGGGCGGGGACGGTGGAAAAATCTATTTGCTGGAAAAATGGATCTGTTGTCTCACTGCAGCTTGCCAGAACTAATGCAAATGAGAGTATTGTAAATATACTTTTTAAAGATGCTATTTTCATAGGTTATGTTAATTCAACATTATTTTTAGTTCTTCCAGGGCCAAAGGTAACATTAAGTTGGTTTTGTTTGAAATCACTTCACAGGAAGTGTTGTTTCATTTCGATCAACGATCTATGTCAAACTGTAATTGCCAACTTTGTTATAGGCAAATAACGTAAAATCTTGTCAACTATTACCATTGTCAGAAAATGCTCGATCCATTGCCCGTTTGCGTTGCCGTACGGCAATGCGACTCACAAAAATGGCAAACTGGTACAACAGAATCAGGGGCACACAGATCATTAATTGGGATACCGGATCTGGTGGTGTCAGAAATGCTGCCACTAACAAAAAACCGATGATTGAATGCCTGCGGTATTGCCTGAGAAATTCAGGTGTTAACATTCCGGCTTTTGACAAATAATAACTGACAACTGGAATCTGAAACAGGATTCCACAGGCCAGAACCCATAAAGCTACGGAAGAGAAATATTCGGTGATGTCAAACTGGTTTACAATGACATCCGAGATTACAAACTGTGTGAAAAACTGAACGGCAAAAGGAACCAGGATAAAGTAGCCGAAAGAAACTCCCAGCAAAAAGAAGGTACTGACGAACAGTACATTCAGATAGGATTTAATTTTTTCTCTCGACTCCAGTGCCGGTTCAATAAAAGCGTATAACTGGTAGAACATGATAGGTGATCCGATAATCCCACCGGCAATAATCAGGCTTCCCCAGTAGGTGAAAAACTGGCCGGGCAAGCGGCGGCTCAATAATTCCAGATCAATCGCATTGATAGGCATGATCTGATACATAAAAAAATCGGATTTTGCCGGCCCCAGGATCACTTCTTGAAGGATGAAATCGGCAAAAATAAAAGCAATTACCATTCCAAAAACCAGCCCGCCAAGCCCCTTGAAAATTCTCCAGCGCAACTCCTCAAGGTGATCGAGAAACGACATGCTTGAAGTTGGATCTACTTTTGGAGCTTTGGCTCTAGGGAGGATCGACCCCATTATCCCGCGTTTTTCAGATTCCTGACTCATGTAGTTTCAGTGGAGAGTAAACAATTACCGGTTCCAGTTTAAGTATCATCTAATGTAGAGTATCGTACTGATCTTTATTCGGCAGAGTTGAATATACGAATAACAAATCTACAAATGATACGGGCTTTTAAGGAGTTACAAAATCATATAAGGGAAATTCTTCACACATACTTTTCACTTCACTTCGAACGCGGGTGATGACCGTTTCATTTTGGTGGTTTTGCACAACGGTGTCGATAAGTTCTGCTACTCTGTTAAATTCATCTGTCCCGAACCCACGGGTTGTCATTGCAGGTGTACCAATACGAATACCTGAGGTGACAAACGGGCTTTGGTCGTCGAAAGGAACCATATTTTTATTTGCGGTAATTCCAGCCCGGTCAAGTGCTTCTTCGGCATCTTTTCCGGTTAAGCCTTTATTTCGCAAATCGACAAGGATCAGGTGATTATCGGTTCCGCCGCTTACCAGATGATACCCTTTCTCAAGAAGAGCCTCTGCGAGAGCTTGTGCGTTGGCTTGCACCTGTTTTTGGTACAATTTGAAATCATCCTGTAGTGCTTCTCCAAAGGCTACCGCTTTGGCTGCAATTACGTGCATCAATGGGCCGCCTTGCGAGCCTGGAAATACGGCTGAGTCGATAACCTCACTCCATGTTTTGGTTCGCCCCGACTTTCTTGCCACTACTCCCAGATTATTTTCACCGTCGTTGCCGACAAGGATCATTCCACCTCTTGGACCGCGAAGTGTTTTGTGTGTCGTAGTGGAAACAACATGGCAAACGGGTAACGGATCGTTCAGCAGACCTGCAGCTATGAGCCCGGCTGTATGAGCCATATCCATCCACAGGTTTGCATCGACTTCATCAGCAATATTCCGGAATGCATGATAATCAAGGTCTCTCGGATAGGCACTGGCACCGATTGAAATCAGTTTAGGTTTTACCTTTAAGGCCTTATCACGAACCCTGTTCATATCAATGTGTCCTGTTTCCTTTTCAACACCGTAAAATTCAGCCTTGTATGTTATTCCTGAAAAGTTGACCGGCGAGCCATGGGTGAGGTGGCCACCGTGCGAGAGGTCCAGGCCAAGCAGGGTATCCCCCGGTTTCATAAATGAAAGATAAATCGCTGCATTGGCTGAGGCACCGGAATGAGGCTGGACATTGACATAATCGGCATTAAAAAGTTTTTTGGCACGTTCCCGGGCCAGATCTTCAGCGATATCCACATATTCGCATCCACCGTAATAGCGTTTCCCAGGATATCCTTCGGCGTATTGTTATAGGGGGTTGCGGTGACCAGAATTACCCGCTTGCCCCGGCAGATCTCAGCCAATTTTTCATAGGTGATGGTTGTTTCCGTGCGGAAACGGTGGGCTTCGTCGGTGATGATATTGGCATACTTCTCCGTGCCTCTGTGCAGCA
>SLOU01000284.1 GCA_007132385.1 Balneolaceae bacterium
ATTGGCTGCAATATCAAATGGCTTAAAGGCAATGAGCCGGATTACTTTGCATAACCCGACTTTTCTTTAAAACGTTACATGGCCAAGAAAAAACGGGAACGGTGGACAGAGATCCGGAGTATGGATAATGTACTGGAATTCACGGATTTCGTTTCCGGGAATATAGAGAATCCCTCAGGCCGGTGGCACGAAATTTTTGGAAATGATGATCCATTGGTATTGGAACTGGGATGTGGCCGTGGAGATTATACAATAAAACTCTCCAATCAATTTCCCGGGAAAAATTACCTGGGTGTGGATATTAAGGCCGATCGACTCTGGCGAGGTGCCAGAAAAGCCGCACGGGAAGACGCCGGGCAGGTGCTTTTTTTTCGCGCCAGAATTGAGGAAGTTGATCAATACTTCGATGAAAATGAAGCAGATGAAATCTGGATAACCTTTCCGGATCCTTATCCGAAAAGGCGACATGCCAAACGTCGGCTCACATCTCCTTTTTTTCTACAGATGTATAAGCGGCTTTTAAAGCCCGATGGGCTGGTTCACCTGAAGACGGACTGTGATATACTTTTCCGGTACACCCTCGATGTATTGGGTAAAGAGCAAATTCAGGTTGTTCGGGTAGTTGCCGATATTTATGAAGAAGCACCCGGCGATCCAGAGTTAACCATATCTACAAGATTTGAGGAAATTCACCGCGGAAAGGGGAAACCGATAAAGTATCTTTCTTTTAGTTTCTGAGTATACCTGTATCATCGGAAGATGGTTGACAATTGGGCGCTTTTTGGTTAAATAACAGTTGTAGATTAACAGTGTTAACCATGGCCTATGTCACTCAGAGTACAAATTTTGGAAGCCGGCCGGAGGATGCTTCTGGATGAAGGTTTCGACAGTCTGTCGATGAGGAAAATTGCCAGGGAAATTGATGTATCGGCAACCAGTATCTATCTGCATTTTAAAAATAAGGATCATCTGATATATTCACTCATTGAAGAAGGAATCGGGGAACTGAATCGATCGATCCGAAGAATTGCAGATCTGGACTGTGAACCGTTGCAGAAAATCGAAAAAATTGCACGCAGTTATATTGCATTTGGACTGGATCGGCCTCAGGAATATGAAGTGATCTTTATGGTGCGCCCGGAAGAGATGCCCCGGTATCCGAAAGAAAAATTCCGCAAGGCACGGCTTGGATATGAAATGCTGGCTTCTGTTATTCGTGAGGGAAATGAGAAAGATTATTTTCTGGAACCGGAACCGTTGACATCTGCATATGCGATCTGGGCTCAACTGCACGGAGTGACATCCGTAATACTGAATAAAAGGCTCGATACCAGAGTACCGAAAAACGATTTTATTACCCATGCCGTTAATCAAATTACAAATGGTATCCAATTGAACCGGTCATCAGCCGCTTCTTACGAATAAAATAAACAGTTGAGGTCAGGATATGGAACTATTAACTCAAAATTTCGGATTCTTTGCAGGTGTACCGGCTTGGATCTCCATCGTCAGTACAGTTTTTATTGTATTATTGTTCGGTTACCGAAATGTACCTCTATGGCTGTGGGCTTTGGCTGGATTGATCGGTTTGTGGGGACTGGCAGCTTCCGGATGGGTTTTTGGAATTTTTATTGCACTGGCGATCGTGTTTAACGTCAAACCCCTGCGTCGAATCGTTTTGTCCGGGCCGATCATGAAACTTTTGGATGCACTTGAGATTCTCCCGGTGATATCGCAAACCGAACAGACAGCGATTGAAGCTGGCACGGTATGGATCGAGGGGGAGCTTTTCTCTGGAAACCCGGATCTGGAAAAAATTCTGGATGAAAACTACCCGGAGCTAACTGACAAGGAAAAAGCTTTTCTGGATGGCCCTGTGGAGGAACTCTGTTCAATGGTCAGCGATTGGGATATTTTCAGGCGTAAAGGATTTAGTCAAAAAACATGGGAATATTTATGCAAGAAGCGTTTCTTTGGACTCATTATCCCCGAAGAGTACGGAGGGTATGGTTTTTCAGCCAATGCGCACAGTGCAATAGTAGCGAAACTCGCATCACGATGCGGGCCTTTGGCAACGACAGTGATGGTACCGAATTCGCTGGGGCCGGCTGAACTGTTAATACATTACGGGACGGAAGAACAAAAGGATCATTATCTTCCGAGGCTTGCAAAAGGGGAGGAGATTCCGTGTTTTGCTCTTACCGAGCCTAATGCGGGTTCTGATGCTGGCGCCATGCAATCTACCGGCGATGTATTCCAGGCCGAAGACGGTAATTTGTATCTGAAGCTGAACTGGGACAAACGTTATATTACACTGGCTGCGATATCTACGGTTATCGGACTGGCTTTCAAGTTAAAAGATCCGCAAAACCTGCTCGGCAAAGGGGAGGACCTTGGGATTACCTGCGCCCTCGTGCCGGCCGATACTAAAGGTGTGGATCTTGGAAAACGGCACGATCCGCTGGGTGTACCTTTCTATAACTGCCCGACGCGAGGAAAGGATGTGGTTGTACCGATTGATGCCATTATAGGCGGCCTGGAAGGGGCCGGGAAAGGATGGCGTATGCTGATGGAATCACTGGCGGTGGGTCGGGGGATATCACTTCCGGCACAGGCTTCAGGCGGGGCAAAACTTGCAGCCAGAACCATTGGAGCATATACCGCTGTTCGTAAGCAGTTCGGTATTAACATCGGTAAATTTGAAGGGATTGAAGAACCAATGGCCCGTATTGGAGGGTACACCTACCTGATGGAGGCCGCACGCCGGTATACGTGTGGTGCCTTGGATAAAGGAGCAAAACCGGCGGTGGTGACTGCAATGGCCAAATATAATTTTACTGAACTCGGTCGTGAGATTATTAACGACGCAATGGATATTGTGGGAGGAGCAGGAATTTCAAGGGGGCCTCGAAATATATTTGCCCATACTTATATCGCCACACCGATAGCCATAACGGTCGAAGGTGCAAATATCCTGACCCGTTCTCTGATGATTTTTGGCCAGGGAGCCATCCGCTGCCACCCGTATGCATATAATGAAATTGACGCTTTAATGCGGAATGATGTACAACAATTCGACGAAAACTTCTGGAAACATATGGGTCATGTATTCCAGAATGGAACCCGAGCTTTTGTTTTGAGCCTGACCCGGGGGTACCTGGCTGGCTCTCCCGTAAGCGGTCACAGTAAGAAATATGCGAGACGCCTGGCCTGGGCATCGGCCAATTTTGCATTTATGGCCGATATCGCCCTCGGCTCCTATGGGGGTGCACTCAAGATGAAGGAAAAAATAGCTGGCCGGTATGCCGATATCTTTAGCTGGATGTATCTGGCCGCTGCGACACTCAAGCGTTACGAGACGGAAGATCACAAAACCGAAGACCAGGTCTATTTTGAGTGGGCTATGGAACACGCTTTTGGCCGCATACAGCAGGCGTTTGATGAAATCTATCAGGAGATTCAGGTACCCGGGCTAAGCTGGTTTTTCCGGGGGCCGGTTGCCGTTTGCTCTCGAATCAACCGCATAGGCAAACCTCCTTCTGATTATCACGGGCACAAAATTGCACAGGCAATGCAGACAATCGGGGAACAAAGAGACCGGATGAGTGATGGAATATACATTCCGTTTAGCAGGGAAGAAGCGGTTGGCAAGCACGAATACGGATTGAAAATGGTTACGGAATCCGCCGAAATCTATAAGAAGCTCTATAAGGCAACAAAAGAGGGTGAGCTTAGAAAAGGGCCTGCTTTTAAACAACTAGATGACGCTGTACAGAAAGGAGTCATCACGAAAGATGAAGCTGCGAGAGTTCGTCAGACCGAGGAAGCGCGAATGGATGTCGTTCTTGTGGATGAATTTACACTTGATGAATATGATCAGGAATTGCCGACTACACCCGATGGGGATGGACTTTCACTCGATAATGCGAAGGCCCATACGATTTGATGAATTTCAAAAGCGACATTAAACCTGAAAGTCAATATCCGAACTCTTTGCGAAGTTCACGGGCTATAATCATTTTCTGAATTTCGGAAGTTCCTTCACCGATTGTCATCAGTTTGGCATCGCGCAGGAAGCGCTCGACGTGGTATTCCTTGGTGTATCCATAACCCCCATGGATCTGGACAGCTTCATCAGCGGCTTTTACAGCCAATTCGGAAGCGAAAAGCTTGGCCATGGAGGCTTCCTTGGTGTAGGGGCTGTTCCGGTCTTTGAGCAATGCTGCCCGGTGTACGAGAATGCGTGCAGCGTCAATTTCCGTTGCCATTTGCACGAGTTTATGTTCAACAGCCTGAAAGTTTCCAACGGGACGGCCAAATTGTTGGCGTTCCTGGGAATATTTCATGCTCTCTTCAAAAGCTCCTCGCGCGATTCCGACAGAAAGAGCCCCTATGCCTATTCGTCCGCCGTCAAGAACTTTCATAGTGTCGATGAATCCTTTTCCTTGTTCACCGAGCTGGTTTTCAAGTGGAACTTCGACGTTTTCAAATACGATTTCAGTGGTATCTGAAGAATTCATGCCCAGTTTATGAATCGGTTCGCCGGGGTTTACGCCCTTCCAGTTTTTTTCTACAATATAGCCGGTAATCCCTTTTGTGCCTTTGTCCGGGTCGGTTTTGGCTAACACTACATAAATATCACCGACTGAACCCTGGGTGATAAAAATTTTCGTACCGTTCAGAATCCACTTGTCCTCCTTTCGGACTGCCGTTGTTTTCAAACCGGAAGCATCACTGCCTGAACCAGGTTCGGTAAGACACCAGCCGGCTAGTTTTTCTCCGGATGTCAGGGGTGCCAGGTATTTTTCCTTTTGCTCATGTGTACCGGCAAGAGCGATATGCCCGGCCCCGAGGGATGTGTGAGAGGCTACTGTAAGAGCAAGTGATGCATCCCAGCGAGCAATTTCTTCAATAACTAGGCAAAAGCTCACTGTATCGAAGCCACCTCCTCCGTAGGCTTCCTCATGGTAGATGCCCATCAGGCCCTGTTCGGCAAGCTTTTGGACTAAGTTACGTGGAAATTCTTTTTTTGAATCTCTGGAGATTACGTCGGGAGCGACATGTCGTTTTACAAATTCTCGTGCAGAATCACGGATCATCTGCTGATCTTCAGTTAGTTCAAAGTTTATCATGTGTATACCCTCAAGAACTTCTTTTTTTTAAATAATCGTCAAGTTATAAGAATAAAAAACATTACTGCCATTTAACGAACTTGCCAGTGGAACGTTCCTTGCACTTTACAGCTTCACGGTAAAATATCAGATGCAATCTGGATTTTTATCCGTAGTTCCAGGTTATTCCGCGACCGATTTCCGGGTCCGGAAATTCCCAGGTTACTGCTCCCTGGTCGCAGGCATACATACATGTTCCACACTCTATGCAATCTTCTACCTGAAAATGTACCTTTCCCTCTTCATCCATGGTATAGCAGTTGGCCGGACAGACGTAAGTGGTACATTTATGGGGACAAACGGAGTTGCAGATATCGGTTTCAACCCGTATATGCGGTTTAATATCCGATTTTGACTGGTTCCGATAACTGATAAGGCCCAGACGTTCTGTCAGATTCAGTCGTTTCATAATGAGCGTGCTCCTTTAATTCCGATTTTAATGAGATCCATCCAGGAAGCGTGTTCACTGACGGATTCCCTGAACATCGCATGCGCTTTTTTGGTTGGTTCGTTCCTGATGGTGAAAAAATTTCGCCCAAAGTGATTAATCAGGTTTGGCATTTTCTGATACATCACCGGATTGTGAAGCAGGTGGACGGCATCCTGAAAATTGTTGATATCCTGCATCACATAGCTATTGTTCAACGCATCCTGGTAACCTTTCATTATATGGCTGCTGAAATCTCCGGCATCTCTGGCCTTGATAGCCGACTCGGCTGCAAGGATTCCGGACCGCATCGCATAATCCATACCCTGAATCGCCTTGCCGGCGTTCATCAATAGATTGGCTGCTTCACCGCATACAAGCAATCCGTCTTTATATAGCTTTTTTGGCATTATACGTTTGTCGCCCGAAGAGACCACATGTGCGGAATATTCGACAACTTCACCTCCGCGGATCGTATCTTTTATCACCGGATGGGCTTTAAAATCACTCAGGATATCATGAGGTTTCAGCCCTTTTTTTCGTAAATCTTTCAAGCCGAGTACCAGCCCGATAGAGATTGTGTCGCGATTGGTATACAAAAAACCGCCTCCCTCAACACCCCGAGTGGCAAAACCGACGTATTCGTTCGACATACCGCTCAATCCGTTCAGCTGAAACCGATCTTCCAGCACATTTTGATCATAGCGTATGATTTCCTTTACACCGGTAAGGATATGATCTGCAGGTACATAGTCGTTCTGGAGGCCTGCCTGGCGGGTCAGAAGGTTGTTCACCCCTTCAGCCAGGATGATACTGTCGGCATAAAATTTTTCATCCCCGGTACGGATACCAACTGCTTTGTCCTTTTCCATAAGGATCTCTTCGACCAGGATATTGGTAGCTATAAATGAATCCATTGCAAAATCACTTTCGGCAATGGCTTCTTCCACTTTACCGGCCAGCCAGCGGTCAAACTTGGATCGCAGGACGACTATACCTGCATATGGCGGGGTATTAAAGTGATCCGATTTAAAATCGATAGAGAAGGAGGATTGCTCATCGATAAAGGTTAGCCGCCGGTGGTTGATATATCGGTCCCAGCCTCCGTCGGTTTCGTGCCAGTACTCCGGAACCAGTCGCGAAAGGTCTTCCCCCCAAATGACCCCGCCAGAAACGTTTTTTGATCCTGGAAATTCACCTTTTTCGATGAGCAGGAATTTCATGTTATTGCGGGCAAGTATCATAGCAGCTGTAAGTCCGGCTACGCCGGCGCCGACAATGATGCAATCGAATTTTTCATCCATCTCTTTCGTCTTGATTGATGAGTCTTACAAGGACATGTTAATTTGATTTCAGTTTTTTGAGTTCTTCGATGAACGGAGGCAGTACTTTATAGAGATCACCAACAATACCGTAATCGGTTATATCAAAAATCGGGGCATCGGGATCCTTGTTGACAGCGACGATCACTTTGCTGTTTGCCATCCCGGCCGTGTGCTGTATCGCTCCGGAAATACCGACAGCGATATAAAGCTGTGGAGAGACCACTTTGCCGGTTTGACCGATTTGCAGACTTGGATCGTATACACCTGATTCGGTTAGTGCACGAGAAGCCCCGATGCCGGCATTCAATACGGTTGCAAGTTCATCGATTAGTTTTCGGCCTTCCTCATCCCGGACACCTCGGCCGGCTGCCACGATGGTTTGCGCTTCCGAAAGATCGACTTTGTCGCCCGCAGCAGTCAGTATTTCACGAATCGTGGTTTTGATCTCCTTTTCAGTGACAGTAAAATCCAGTTTTTTGATCTGCGGTTCAGACGGAGATTCAATCAGGTCGTAAGAGCCTGAACGAACCGAGATAATAACCGGATCTCCCACAGCCTCCACCCGTGATATAATCTTGGCTGCCATGACAGGCCGTTTGCCTTTAACGCCCTTATCTGTGAGTTCGAATTCAGACATATCAGGCAGGGCGGGAGCATTTTGATTGGCCGCGAGCGCCCCCAGGATGTCTTTGGAATTTTCTGTGGATGCGAATGCCATTACTTTTGGTTGAATGGTATTCATTGCACCGCTTACGGCTTTCAGAACCGGTGAATTCAGGTGATTTTTAAATTCAGAACCTTCAACAATATACACTTCGGAGGGGCCGTATGGCCGTACTTTTTCGGCCAACGAAGAGGCGTTTTCATCAACGATCAAGGCAGCGGTTTTCAGCCCGTTTTTTTCTGCTTCCAGCCGGCACTTTGAAAGAACTTCAAGCGATGATCGCTTTATCTTGCCGTCCGATACCGAAATATATGTTAATATCGTATTCATACTCTGTATTACCCTTCAGATTGATTTTTCAAATTTTTTCAGGATTAATCCGGCCTGGAGACGATCTGACTGTAATGACGCCAAAGCCCGTTATTTTCAAACTAAACCGGCTTCCTGATCGAGAAGCCGGGCGACTTCCCTGGCTATTTCATCCGGATCTCCTTCGAACTTTTTCCCTGTCTCACGTTCAGGCATTTCCTCAAAACCCAGAATATTGGTGCTCAGTTCAATTGAACCGATATCAATGCCGAGATCTTCGGGGGTAATGGAATCGACCGGCTTTTTTTTCGATTGCATGATTCCCTTCAGGTTTGGAATACGGGGTTCATTCATATCGTTAGAACAGGTGACAAGCCCGGGAGAGGGAAGTTCAATGATTTCCTGTCCGGCATCTCCCTGTCTTCTCACGATCAGTTTCTCGTTTTCATAATTCAGCCCAACGGCATTGGATACGTACGGAAGTTCCAGTTGTTCAGCCAGCATACTGCCAGTGAGGCCGGCATCGGTGTCCTGTGCCTGTTTCCCGCAGCAAATAAAATCATAGTCCTTATCCTTGAAAAAAGCAGCCAGTATCCGGGAGTAGGCTGTTGAGTCCAAATCGGGCCGGTCTGTAAGAATCATGGTTCCATTGTCGGCACCCATGGCAAGAGCCTTTCTAAGTGTTTCTCGTGCTTTATCAGGACCAACCATCACTACTTCCACTTTCCCACCATGTTCTTCAGTCAATACAAGCGACTCTTCAACAGCAGAGGCATCATATGCATTCAGGATCATTCGGTCACGATCCTGCAGCAACTCGCCGTCCCTTATTTGCAGGGGGGCATTTACGTCGGGTACCTGTTTGATGCATACGTAAAATTTCATGTTTCAAATGGCTTTAATGATTTTGTTCTCTTTTTTGAAGAATCATTCAACAGAAATTGAATAGATCGTCAAATACAAGCTTTAACCTCGTATTCTATATTTATACGGATCTTTTTAAAAATATCGAATGAATCAGTTAACAACGTGATAACATATATGTAATGTAAAGAAATTTATCTGAACTCTTGATGAAGCTCGTATTTTTATGAAACCACTTTTTTGGGGATAAAATATATAAAATTCAATGGAAGTATTGGCATTGGATCTACTTGCAGGGCTTTCGATTTAACTTTCATATGAAATCTAACTGAGATACTGTGAAATCTGTTCTGCTGGTTATAGAATCTGCATTGATCCTCTTATATTTGCCCGACAATGAACCAACCTGCAAATATAACTATCAGGAAATCAGGCATAGCCGACCGGCTGCTTATGTGGGCACCGGTCCTGATACTTGCCGTGCTTTTTATCTCAATCGTTCATGGGTATTCACTCGAACAACGCACGGTTCTGATGCGATACCTGTTGTTTACCCTTTCGGGTGTATTTGCTTTTATACTTCCATATATCAGCTTTCCGGACCGTAACAGCAAATTGTGGCAGATTGCAAATCTTTCCAGGAAGCAGTTATTCCATCGTTATTTGGAACATCACCGGTCTGTTCTACTGGCAGCCGGTGCCGTTGTCCTGGTAACGGCACTGGCCGACAGCCTGGGGATAACAAACGAGATGGTTGGACAATTTGTCCTGCTGACGTACGGAATGTTTTTTATGATCGGAATCTATCTGTTTTCGGCTTCCAGATATTTATCTATCGGAAGAGAGTCCCAGCAATGGCAGGAAGGGGTAAAGGGCCGGAAGGTGAGAAAACGAATGGCGGATATGGCCAAATACCCGATGGACCCCGGATCCATACCCAGCCTGATTGCCTCGGTCGTTATTGCTCTGACCGGAATGCTTGCGGTAGTCATCGGAGCTTTCGCTTTCAGCATTGGAGGGGTTGTTGCAGAGTCTGCAATCGGTCTGCTGCTTTTTCTATGGGGTATGAAAAGCTCGGCACGTAAACGTGGCCAGGCAGACCGGCATTTTTATGAAACGAATGCATTTTTTGGAGAGTTTTTCGGGGTTTCTTCAGGTGCTCAGGCGAGTAGAGAGGCTGTTAAGGTAGATCAGCTTTGGTGGATCCCTGGTCGTTGGAAAGCGCATGGCTGGGCATTTATGACACAGATGGACCGGAAAATGCCGGCCGGCCGCTTTATTGCCGTAGGACATCTGCTTATTTGGGTACTTGCCTATCAGGATGTCGGCAGAACCTTGCTTATTGCATGCTGGGCGTTATTTGCAGTTGCTCATCACGGACTTTTGATGCTCACAATGAACGAAGCGGTTGCTCCAAAGTGGTGGTTGCGTAATCTCGATTCACCGTTGCACTGGATTTTCAGCCGTTTCTGGGCACAGGTACGGTGGGTACTGCCCCTGGCATTCAGCATGCTTGTGATGCGCTGGCTCTTTGCTGTCATTCAATGGGAGGATATCGGATTTACCTTGTTGATCTTTCTGATGGCAGGTGGAATTCTCTCCATATTCATCAGTTTCAGATACGAAAGAAAATACGTGAATTAAAATGGTAGATGATCAAAAAAAAATACTGGAAGTTAAGGGCGTAACCAAGCGATACAGAGCCGGGAAAACGGTATTTAGCGGGGTGAATCGCACATTTGGGCCAGGTGACGGTGTATTGCTTTCAGGGCCAAACGGATCTGGAAAAACGACATTTTTGAAATTGTTGTCGGTCAATACATTTCCAACCGAAGGTTCAATACATTATGGTAAACTGAATATCCACGAAAAACCGTATGATTACCTGGAGCATGTAGGCCTGGTTCATGATGAAGAGGGATTGCCCCTGCACCTGTCTGCAGCCGAATTGCTGGAATGGGTGTTGAGGTCAAGGGAGCAGTGGAATGAAAAAGCCGTAAACAGAATACACAGTCTACTGGATCACCTGGAATTGGATGAGGCCAGGGATGATGAAATCGGCACCTATTCAACCGGGATGAAGAAGAAAACCCAGATTGCCGCAGCCATGATTACTGACCCGGAAATCCTTATCCTCGATGAACCCCTCAGAGGGCTTGATACAACTGCTACCCAAAAGACCATTACACTACTGGAAAAAGCGATCAAGCGCGGAGCTATTGTATTAATGGCCAGTCACTCCCGGACCCAGGTTGAAGAAACAGGGCTGTTTGGTGAACTGATGGAATTTCCACTGTAAATTTGTTTCTTATCAAGGCACTTTAGATCTTGAGCCGGATTGGTAAAAATCAACAAAAAGATAAAGTTCTGCTATGGCTGAAATCAAGCTCCCGGAAGTTGAGCTGAACATTTACACCCCACGCAACCCGGTAGAGGTGAAAGTGGTTGAAAATCGAATTGTAACCAGTGAGTCGAGCCCCAATTTTGTTCGACATATCACATTTGATATATCAGGAACGGATCTGGTTGATCGTGTCAGAATCGGCCAGTCACTTGGAGTGCTTCCACCGGGTGAAGACGAGCGAGGGCGGCCGCACAAGCTCAGGCTATATTCGATTGCATCGCCGACGAAGGGTGAAGGAGGTAAAAAACACCTGGTATCAACCACGGTAAAACGAACAATCGATGAGTACAAAGAGAAAATTTATTTAGGCGTTGCTTCCAATTACCTTGCTGATCTGAAGCCCGGTGATCCTGTAAAAGTTACCGGCCCCAGTGGCAGGCGCTTTCTGTTGCCGGAAAATGCGGAAGATTTCAACTATATTTTTTTCGCGACAGGAACCGGTATCGCACCGTTCAGGGGTATGATCCAGGAACTTTTTGAGGATACAGGACTTGAAAAAGAATGTGTGTTGATATTCGGATGTCCTTACCGAACCGACCTGCTTTATTCGGACTATTTTGAGGAGATGGATGAAAACTACCCGAATTTCCACTATCTCAAATGTATTTCACGGGAAGATCGAAGGCCGGACGGCACCAAGCATTATGTTCAGTCGAAACTCGAAGATGAAAAAGAGCTGCTAAGGCCAATTCTGGATCAACCAAACACACTCATCTATATCTGTGGATTAAAAGGAATGCAGGAGGGAATTTACAAAGAACTCATTCATCAGGGATACACCGGTTATGTGGAAATCAGGAAGAAACTTCCCGACAATGTGTACTCAATGGAGAGCAGTTCATTCCGTAGAGCTGTAAAACCGTCGGCAAGGACCTTTGAAGAAGTGTATTAATTCGTGTGCCGGTTTAAAAACCGTGCAGGTGGCAAAACCCAGGCAATTTGGTTAATTATTGCCCAATACCTGTCATCTGTTTCAGTTCAACAAATTTATAAGGCAATATTCGTCCGCCAAATTTTTCAGTGTATACCTGTGTGAAGACGGCTCCGAGCAGTATAGTCTGAATATTATAGTAGACCCATATGACAAAAATGACCAGGGTTCCGGCTGCACGATAGGTTGCCTGAATGCCGGTTGCCGAAAAGAACAGGGTGATCAGATATTTGCCGAGAAGAAACAGCAGCGTGGTGACGATAGCCCCGACAAAAATATCTTTCCATCTGGCATGTACATCGGGTAGTATTTTGAATATGAGTGTAAAAAAAATCACGGCAAAACCAACCGTGGTTATTTGACTCAGATAGAGGTAGTAATCAAGTTCTATTCCGGGTATGATCTCCGCAAAAAGTGCAGAAATCAATCCTATCAGGGCTTCTGCAAGAAGGGATGTCAAAAGCAGGAAGCTGAAGATGATTACCATACCAAATGAAAGCATCCGGTTCAGCAAAAACTTCCATATCGAATTGATCTTAACGTCTTTAACATTCCATATTTTATTTAAGGTCAGCTTTAATTGATTGATGACTGTTGTTGCTCCAAATATAATGATGCCGGTTGCAATAATTGAGGTAATGGTACTGGCTTGATCCATCGACCGGTCGGATGCAAATTCTATCAGGGTAAGGGTCATCTCTTCACCGACCAGTTCATTAAGAGTTTCCCGGAATTGCTCAGTAATCATCTGCTCTGAAAAGAAAATACCGGACAGAGAGATAATCAGTATGAAGAGCGGGGCAACGGAAAAAATTGTGTAAAAAGCGATAGCCGCACCCTGGGTCATGATGTCATCATCGACAGCTTTAGTAAAAGTTGCCTTAATCAGATCTCTGATATCATAAATAATCTGTTTCATCTATTACCCTGAAACCTGAATTGGATCATAAGAATTCCGGTTTGTTGGAACCGGGGTCCTTCCCAGAAAAATGACATCTTGTCCATCATCAAAAAGGTATACATAGGTTTATGTTGAAATTTGAACATTATCTGCTGTTCACTACAAAAATTACTATTTTAAAACTTATCATTTATTAGACATTTAATCGACTGGAGGCTATATAAGCAACTCGTGATGAAAAGCAGAAGCAGCGACGAAATCAGACAGGATTTTTTTGATTTTTTCAGAGAAAAGGAGCATCTGATTGTGAAAAGTGCCCCGGTTGTGCCGAAGGATGACCCGACATTGCTGTTTACAAATGCCGGAATGAATCAGTTTAAGCCTATTTTTCTTGGTGCGCAAGAAGGTTTTAAAACTGAAGGGAAGGTATGGAAAAGAGCCGCTGATACCCAAAAATGTATCCGGGTAAGCGGGAAGCACAATGATCTGGATGAAGTGGGCCATGATACCTATCACCATACCCTGTTTGAAATGCTCGGTAACTGGTCGTTTGGTGATTATTTTAAAAAGGAAGCGATCGGTTGGGCCTGGGAATTGCTGGTCGGCCGATGGGGGCTGGAACCCGACAGGCTTTATGCCACCGTATTTGCCGGTGATAAAGAGGATGGCCTTCCTGAAGACAGGGAGTCGGCTGAACTTTGGGAAAGCGAAACAGATATAAACCCTGAAAATATCCTGAAATTTGGTAAAAAAGATAACTTCTGGGAAATGGGAGAGACGGGGCCGTGCGGACCCTGTTCTGAAGTTCATATCGATCTGCGACCGGATGAGGAACGAAAAAAAGTGGATGGGGCTTCGATTGTGAACCGGGACGATCCCCGTGTGATGGAAATATGGAATTTGGTTTTTATTCAGTTTAACAGGCAAAAGGACGGTTCGCTTGATAAGCTTCCAGCCCGGCATGTGGATACAGGCATGGGTTTTGAGCGAATTTGTGCAGTATTGCAGGGAGTGAAGTCGAATTATGATACCGACATTTTCAAGCCGCTTTTAAATCGAATTTCGGAGTTGTCAGACAGAATCTACGGCGATGATCCCGATATCGATATTTCGATGCGTGTGATAGCCGATCACATTCGGGCGGTGAGTTTTGCAATAGCCGACGGTGCTTCACCCTCGAATGAAGGCCGAGGTTACGTGATTCGCAGGATTTTGAGGAGAGCAGTGCGATATGGCTGGGACCGCCTGGAGTTCAAGCAACCGTTTTTCTATAAACTGGTGCCAGTTCTGGCAGATCAGTTTGACCATGTATTTCCGGAACTGCAGGAACAGCTCGACTATGTGGTACGGGTGGTGAAATCTGAGGAAGAAAGTTTTCTGAAGACCTTGGGCCAGGGCATCGAACTATTCAACCAGATGATTGATGGAAGCGAAAAGGTCTCCGGGGAAGATGCCTTTAAACTGCATGATACTTATGGTTTTCCGATCGATCTGACCGAGTTGATGGCCCGTGAAAGAGGAGTTGAAGTAGATATCAGACGGTTTGACGAGCTGATGGAAGAGCAAAAAGCCCGGGGGAGAGCTTCCGGAAAGTTTGGAATGGAGGAGGTGGGTACCAGGCTGTGGAATGTTGTTAAAAAAACCGGTGAATTTGAGTTTGTGGGGTATGATGAGCTGGAAACAGAAACCGAAGTACGGGCATATGCCAGGGAGGGAGAACAGAACGTTGTTCTGCTTACCCGCTCTCCGTTTTATGCCGAAAGTGGTGGGCAAATTGCTGACACCGGAGTTTTAAAGTCCGGAGAGGAAGAAATTCGTGTCCTGAATGTTCTTACAGGCAGGGAAGGTTTTCTGCATATCACGAACCGGTTGCCGTCAAATCCAAAAGCAAAGTGGGTTGCCACGGTCGACCGGGAACGACGGCATGAGATTGAAAAGCATCATACGGCTACACACCTGATGCATGCTGCTCTGAGAGAAACTCTTGGAGATCATGTCAATCAAAAAGGGTCTCTTGTAGCACCGGATCGACTGCGGTTTGATTTTTCGCATTTTGAGGCTGTGGCCCTGTCCGAATTAAACCGGATAGAAGCTCGTGTAAACGAGAAGATCCAGGAAAATATTCAGAAGCAGGAAGAGCGTGATGTGCCGATCGGTGATGCTGAAAAGCGGGGAGCAATGATGCTTTTTGGTGAGAAATACGGCGATCGAGTGCGAATAATCAGTTTTGATGAGACGTATTCGGTTGAACTTTGCGGTGGAACTCATGTTGGAGCTACCGGACAGATAGGTTATTTCCGGTTTACCGGTGAAACCTCGGTTGCCGCCGGTATACGCAGAGTTGAAGCTGTTGTTGGCAAAAGTGTGGATCAATATCTTCGAGATGAGAAACAACAGCTATACAAAATCAGGAAACTACTCGAAGCCCAGGGGAATCCTTTTAAACAGATTGAATCCCTGATCAAACAAAAAAAAGAGCTGGAGAAAGAACTCGAACGTATGGAACAGCAACAGGCCTCCGGACGTCTCGACGAGTTACTGCAAAAGCGGGTGGAGATTGGTCCGGCCGGACTGATCACCGGGGAGGTGGATGGTGCGGATATGGACACATTAAAGCAAATGGGATATGAAGCTTTGAAAAAAGGGACCGCTTCCACAGTTACCCTTTTGGCTTCCAAAGATGGTGGAGAAGGAAAAGTATATTTAATGGCTGCTGTGTCGAAAGATCTGATTGAAAAAGGTATACGTGCTGGTGACCTTGTGGGTGATTTGGGCCGGTTGCTTGGAGGCGGCGGCGGCGGTCAACCCAACCTCGCTACAGCCGGTGGACGGTATCCTGAAAAATTAAATGAAGCTTTTGATAAAGCTAAAGAATTGATAAATAATAAGTTATAAGGATTCGTAATTCCTGAAATGTAATCTTTTGAAATTTTAGGTATCTTCCTGAACTGTTTAACAAATGATATTCTAACTTGACAGGCAAACGAACGCTATGGCAAATAAGCAAGAAGAGGCTGTGTTTACACCGATCGGCCTCAATAAGAATAAAAACGGTAAAATAGATAAAACGGTAAAACTGCCTGAACCGACAAAGAAAACGTACAAACAGCTTGGTCTGACCAAACAGAACCTGGTGGATATGTACGAGCAGATGTATCTGCAACGTCGTTTTGAAGAAAGGGCTATGCAGATGTATCAAAAGGGAAAGTTTGGGGGTTTCCTGCATCTTTATATAGGTCAGGAAGCGATTTCAACCGGTACGGTCTTCGCTCTGAATGATAACGACGATATTATTACCGCTTATCGGGACCATGGCTGGGGATTGGTAAGGGGAGTTACTCCGAAAGCCGGAATGTCTGAACTGTATGGGAAAACAGCCGGATGCTCCAAAGGCAAGGGGGGATCCATGCATTTTGCCAATGTCAAAAATCATTTTTGGGGTGGTTTTGGAATTGTCGGAGGGCATATACCTCTGGGAAGTGGAATCGCCTTTGCCAATAAATATAAAGATAACGGCAGGATTACGGCATGTTTTCTGGGAGATGGTGCCGTGCATCAGGGCGTTTTGCATGAAGTCATGAATATGTGTCAGCTCTGGAAACTGCCTTGCCTTTTCGTAGTGGAAAACAATGGATATGCGATGGGAACTTCTGTTGAGCGGCATAGTGTAGGTGAAATCGTTGACAGGGCGGATGCTTACGGTATGAAAAAAGTTGTTCTGAACGGTATGGATGTACTGACCGTATACGAGAAAATGAAAGAAATTGCTGAAGAAGTTCGGGAAGACAGTATGCCCTGGTTTATAGAGATCCGGACTTATCGTTACAGAGGTCATTCCATGTCGGATCCTCAAAAGTACAGGACGAAAGAGGAGCTCGAAGAGTATCAGAAAGTTGACCCGATTGAAAGACTTAAAACCTATATTTTCGAAAACAAAGCGATTTCTCAAAAAAAGCTGGAAGAAATAGAAGAAAATGTGGAAAACAAGGTGCTTGAAGCGATTGAATTTGCTGAGAACGCCGATCCGCCGGAACCTGAGGCACTTTATGAAGATATGTTTGTGGAAGAAGAAGCCACATTTCACAAGTAATCTGACCTTTTTTACAACTACTTATGTTATGAATGAATTTTAGGCTTAAGGTCGTTGAAACATTTAAAAAATAATTTCAGATAATTAATATGGCTGAATTACAGTTTAGACAAGCAGTACGTGAGGCGCTTGATGAGGAGATGGAGCGCGATGAAAATGTATTTGTAATGGGTGAAGAGGTTGCTGAATATAACGGAGCTTATAAAGCAACCGAAGGCTTGCTCGATAAATACGGATTTAGACGTATGATTGATACTCCTATTTCTGAGCTTGGTTTTGCAGGTATCGGGGTAGGGGCTGCGATGAATGGTTTACGGCCGGTTGTTGAATTTATGACCTTTAATTTTGCAGTACTTGCTGCTGATCAAATTATTAACCACGCTACCAAAGTACGTTATATGCTCGGTGGCCAGGTAAAAGTGCCGATCGTTTTCCGTGGGCCAAATGGTTCGGCCGGTCAGCTTGGTGCTACACATTCGGTTGCTTACGATTCGATGTATGCACATTTTCCGGGCCTTAAAGTAATTCAACCGTCAGAACCTGCAGATGTGAAAGGATTATTAAAGTCTGCTATCCGGGATGACGATCCGGTTATATTTATGGAATCCGAGCAGATGTATGGCCTGAAAGGAGAGGTGCCGGATGATGAAGACTTTCTGATTCCGATCGGCAAGGCGAAAGTGAAGCGTGAAGGTTCGGATGTTACGGTTGTAGCTCATGGTAAAATGTATCATGTAGCAAAACAGGCGGCAGCTCAGCTCGAGAAGGATGACGTTGATGTAGAGTTGATCGATATTCGTACGGTTAAGCCATTGGATATCGAAACTATTATTTCGTCTGTTAAAAAAACTAACCGGTGCGTGGTGGTTGATGAAGCCCACCCGTTTGGCGGAGTGGCAGCCGAGATCGGATATCTGATTCACCGCGATGCTTTTGACTATCTGGATGCACCTGTGGCACGCGTGACTCTGCCTGATGTTAATGCTCCGTTTGCCAAAAACCTGTTTGACCTTTGGCTGCCCAGCGCGAAGAACGTGATAGAAGCTGTCAAAACGGTTACCTACAATTCATAATGTCAAGTTATCAATTTATCTTTATCCGAATTCAACGGTGTATAAAATTTTAAAATATCTGACCTTAGAACTCTAAAGAAAGAATCAATAAACGATTATGGCCGAAAAAATTGAAATGCCCAAGTTAAGTGACACGATGGAAGAAGGTGTCCTTGCCAAATGGAATGTCAAGGAAGGTGACAAAGTGGAATCGGGCGATGTAATCGCTGAGGTGGAAACTGACAAGGCAACCATGGAAGTGGAAGTGTTTGATTCCGGTACGATCCTCAAGATCCTGGTTGATGAAGGTGAAAGTGTTCCGCTTGGGGGGATTATGGCTGTGATTGGCGAAGAAGGTGAAGATATAAGTGAAATTCTGGAGAATACCGGATCAGAATCTTCTTCCGCAGAAAAAGAAGATGTAAAAGAAGAAGCTTCCGGTAAAGAGAGCAAAAACAAAGCCGGGAAAGATAAAGATAAAGTTAAGGAAGAGGGTGAGGGTGAGGGATATGACCCGATTTTAAGTGACCTGAAGGATAACGGATCACCGGCTGAAGGGGATCGTGATGTTGAAGATGATGGCCGCATCAAGGCGTCACCGTTAGCTAAAAAAATGGCTGAAGACCGTGGAATTAAATTGAGCCAGGTGGAAGGATCTGGTCCGGAAGGAAGAATTATCAAAAAAGATATCGAAAACTTTAAAGAACCGGCAAAATCACCCTCAACCGGCATTGCAACATATGCTTCTGAGGAAAGCGAAGAGATCAAAGTCTCCCAGATGCGCAAGACGATTGCAAAGCGGTTATCTGAAAGCAAGTTTTCCAGCCCGCATTTTTATGAAACGATCGACATCGATATGAAAAGCGCCGTAAAAGCCAGGGCGGAACTGAATGAGATAAGTGATGTGAAAATCAGTTTTAATGATATCGTGGTTAAAGCATGCGCTCACGCCCTGCGGCGACATCCCGATGTGAACAGTTCCTGGCTGGAAGATAAAATCCGCCGTCATGGTGATGTAAATATTGCAGTGGCAGTGGCGATTGACGAGGGTTTGATGACCCCGGTATTGCGTCATGCCGATAAAAAGAACCTGCAGGCGATTTCATCCGAAACCCGTGAGCTGGCCGGCCTTGCACGAGAAAGAAAGCTACAACCTGATCAGATGGAAGGCAGTACCTTTACAATTAGCAATCTCGGGATGTTTGGTATTGAAGAATTTACAGCCATTATCAACCCGCCAAATGCATGTATTCTTGCTGTGGGTGCGATTCGTGAAGTGCCTGTTGTCGAGAATGGGGAAGTGGTTCCGGGAAAACGCATGAAAGTAACACTGTCAAGCGATCACAGAATAGTGGATGGAGCCAAGGCTGCGGCCTTTTTGAACACTTTGAGACAGATGCTGGAAAATCCGCTCTCAATGATGCTCTGAGACCCGGTTTTTCGATGACCTTTATGTCCGGATATTAGGTAAAATTACGTATCGATTTCCCGAAAGCTTCGGCAAAACTGCCGAGGCTTTTTTTTTACCCTTCAAATTTAATATTTGTAAAAACAGTCTCTATTGAATGCAGCTGAGGTTTCATAGTAGGCGGTTCTGCGTATTCTTTTATTAGAACTTTCTAATAATTAGAAATTATCATAATATGGTAGTGAGATAAAATCAAAAACAAATACCAAAAAAAATGGAGATAGTAACATCGGGAGGTGTCAGAAATGAGAATTCGTTTCATCAAGGCAACTGTACTATCTGCGGTGTTATTGGGAATGTATCAGAGAGGAGTCAGAGAGAAATAAGGCGGTTCGTAGATATCAAAGTGAAAAAACATAAAACCGAAAAAAGGCACCGATTGACGAGAGAAGAGATCAAAATTATATCATCCAAGAGAAGTTTACCCCGTGACAATACCGGGGAAGAGATCGTACCCGGATTGAATATTACCATACATCAATAAAGACAGACGGTCAACATAATCGTAATCGCCAATTAAAAGTCTCATCGTGAAAAGTGAGGCTTTTTTTTTGCGATAGTTGTCCCGGCCTGTAATAATTCAAGTTTGCGTCAAACTTATTCCAGGACGGGATAGTATCCAAACAGTCAGGTTGGAAATCAAATCCTATCTTTTACAGCTTACAATTCATTAAAGCTGTAATTGGCTCCCTCGCTGGTTACGATTCGGGTGTACTTGTACTGTTCTACGGCCAAAGCTGCGGCTTGTTTGGCGTAATCTTCACCCCTGCAGTCGTAGTTGATGTTGATATTGCCACCAATACTGATATCAATACTATTGTCACCATGCTCATAGTCGGAGGTATTTCCAACCAAAACGGACCCGTTAATCGTGGGAGTTCCTCTTCCGTCAAAATCGGCGGCATTTTCAAATATCACCAGGCCATTGAATTCAAAATTTCCGGCAACTTCTAACTCGCCTTCATATTCCATATGGCCGCCACCCCTGATGACAAGTATGCCATATCCTTCCGACTGCTGGCCAGTCAATTTAACCCCGTCTTCAATGAAAAAGACACCCGGATTGTCTGCTGTTCCCAGCGGGTCTCCCCAATTCTTGTCAACCAGGGTTGCATTTCCGGAGTTATAAAGCCGTTCAATCAATTCATCGGTAGGTTCATAACTTAAACTTTCATCAACAGTTATGTCACCTTCCATATTTAACCCGCCTGGCAGCTTATCCTTGGTTTCCTGGGAGTTGGTGACAATAGCCGGTTTATCTTCGCATTGAGTTCCGCTCGGAGCCGTACCTTTAATATTATGGGCATTTCCGTCAAAGTTGAAGGAATTGAATCCTGTTGGAAGGGCAATGGATCCTACAAAATCGGGAACCAGTGAGCTGAACGGTTCTTTCAGGTATTGACTGATCACCTGGACGGAAATGTCTTTATATTTCGCGTTCGAAATCAGCCTGAGATCATCGGGATCCCAAAAATTCCCACTCGGGGTATAGTCGATATACAATTCGACATCTCTTTCGATATTTTGTGGTACCCAGGTTGACCATCCCGGTTCATTTATATTATGTGCATTGACCCATGCATTATTTTCATCTTTGTTAATTTCCTGCATGGCCATTTGAATAGCGGTATGTGCAGCATTTTTTGCCATGATATAATCAGCATAGTTGACCGTTTTTTCGGTAAGCATTTTTCCCTGTTTGGAAGTAGAAATATTTATAAATCCTACTGCAATCAGGACACCTGCGCACATAATTAGCATTGCTCGTCCCATTTAAATCACCTTAAAGTTAATTTTGATTCCTATTCGAGATTTCTTGGTGAATATCGTTTTTCATATACAGAGCGTATATAGCGGCCATCAGAATTGCCCCTGGTGTAGATCGGTTCTGCGCTCTGAAGTTCAAGCTCAAGATAAATTTGTCTTACATTCTGCAAGCTGGATTCTGATGCACCGGGGGTAGCCATATTGTCATCAAGGTTTCTGCCCGGCTGATCGTAATATCTCAGGTGGAATCTTGTGACTCCACTTCTGATTTCAGTTACATACTCTTCATTCGTGTTCGGATCATATACGGTCCTGGTCAAAAGGCGATGGTCTGGATTTTTGGTATTCGATAATTCTTCATTCTCAAAGAATTCCCAGGTTATCCTTTCCGGTTCCCGTGTCTCATCATTTTCAATGTTTCTGTAAAACGTGATTCTGTGGGAGTTGGCATACGTAAGCGTTTCGTCTGATTTTGAGTAAACATTATACCCTATATTCGGAATG
>SLOU01000055.1 GCA_007132385.1 Balneolaceae bacterium
ATGTCAAGTCTAATGGATTAGCTTCTTGATGATCCCGATAGGCGTTACACATCTGCGCTACCGGCACTTCTACAATTCCGGAAGGATAACTCCATACGGTTTCATTCAATTTATAATAGCGTCCTTCAAGAGGACCTCCATTGATTGTATATAAACCTTCATCAAGTAAATTACGGTTATTCAACCAGAGCAGACGGTCTGGTTCATCGTAGTTGAATTTTTCTCCGTCCGGCGTGATAATGTTTTCAATTGACGCCAACATTGTGGAGGTAGCACCACTGCTTAGACTTTTAACCAATTCAGGAAAAGGAGATATATGATGCTCCTTTTGAATACGAATTTCCTCGGTTCCATACAAGTTTACCTCCCCGACATGGGTGTAAGTCAATTTTTTCCCGGGCTTCCAATCGGGTTCTGTATAGTTAAAAAATCCGGTGTCGTTAATTTTCAGCTTAAATCTAAGCACCCCGGCATGCATCAATTCCGGGAATCCGTTATCAAACTGTGAGCCAGGTGCATAAACTGTGAGTACATTGGCTTTCTGCTTTAATCTGAGATCAAAATTATCTGCTATTTTACGGGTTGAATCAATGCCGTTCAATTCAAGTGATGCCCCTACTCCTGAAGTATAGTAATCGTGACTGACTGTGATCCGAAGAAACGTTCTGTATTCCATAACACCAATTTTACACGTCTTCAGATGATAAGCCTGAAATGCCCTTTTGCAAGCTTACAACTGTTTCATCAGCATAGGTTAGCATCCGCACTTTAAAAATAAGCGAAGGCAGATATTTGGCACCAATAAAACTCCAAAAATTGCTGAGATGATTCAGATCCAGGTTGAACATTTCCAGGGTAAGTTTGTCAATACTTTTATCCAGCTTTGGCGTATTTTCATGATCAAAAACTTTTTTATTCTGAAAAAACAAAATCACCGAAGAAATGAACCTCATTGCTTCGAGATAATTCTGGTCACTAAAATAGGCAGCAACTACTATGTAAAAATTGATTGAAACCGAATTGTGATATTTGTAGTAATCGTCTCCCTCCTGCCGTATACTGCGCTGATTTCGCAATGTCGTCTCCTGCTCGATGTTGATCAATGTAATGACCACTTTGTTGGCTTCACCTGCCGCAATACTACCTTCCTGACTGATCAAATTTGCAATAACCGCTTTGTCTTCATCCAGACCGTATTTCTGTCTGTAATGAGCATTTAACTCATTCCTTATAGTTTCAAGTGCCTTGTCTATCATAGAATATATTCTTGATAATTGAGTGTCTATCATATTCTATAGAATCTATCACGTCGTCAAGCATTATCGTTCGTTAATTTTTATTCCGAATTTTTATCATAAATTTTTGTCTCCAAATATCAGTCTTCCATTTGTTTGTCACGGGTCATGACTATTCCGGGAATGGATCACAGAAATTCTGAGCACCATGGATTTGCAGCTTAACGGGTATACCTATTTGGTCGAACAATCCCAAATTTTCCGAAACTGTTGAAATCAGCCGGCATTTTTTGAGGAGCTACCGCATTTTCTGGTGCAAGAGATTGAATAGTTCATCTGATAGTACTGATCGCCCAAGTAATTATTAACCATAGATTCAACTTAACTCCGGCAGACCCCTGACAACTCCATTTTTACTATTTTTAAGATTCATTTTAAATATCGTAGGTGAGCACCCCCTGTGATAATTGATAAAACTACAGAGATCTTTTTCATCCCTCAGACCTACCAGATAAGCTAATTCATAATTATAATATTCTTTACCGGAACGGAGTAATTCCACCAGCTTTCCCATACGGATTTCGGTGATTTCTTCAATGGGTTTTTTTCGGTAATAATTACGATATATTCGGGTAAACACCTGAGGTGCGTACCCCATCATTTGCGCCCATTCCGTTACCGTACGCACTTGAGAGATATGTTCCGTCAGGATTTTATTGGCTTTATCAATGGCTATTCGATTCATCTTAATGTTACCGGCAGTGCGATTTACAGGATTGTTATGTCATTATATAATATGCTCTTGGCTACATGTTTATAACTCAATCTTCAAGAAAGTTTCGATATCGAATCAGCCACCTGGCCATTTAAAATTGCCAATATGTAGTAGAACATGATCTTGCGCAAATAGCAAAAAATTAATTTTTCGCAAATTCTATCACTTCTACCTATTCTTTGATTTCCAAAATGAAGCATGTTATATCCTGTTTTATCTGTATATTATTGGTAATCATATATAAATGATGCATTTCGAGCATATTTGTTACACAGAAATCTGTTATTTTTTCACATTTACCGCAACTACTGGTCTTGGGATGTAAACTTTTTGATCTTTTCGAACACCTTTCTGCCGAATACGGTTATGTGACAGTGTTGATGGTTTCTTTCAGCGTCGTTACAACCACCATTCCAGGAAAAAGTACCATAACGCAAGCGTTAGGAAAGATAGAGGGATACCGATTCCAACCATAATGGAGGCAAGTCGGGGATTGAGCCCGTAAGTCCCGGCCAGAATCGCACCGGTGACCATGGGGGCCATGGCCGCCATCATAATGCTGACAATGACCTCCAGTCCGCTTCCGCTTAACAGCAAAATATATAATACAAACAGAAAAAGAGGAGCAATAAACAGCTTGTATCCTAATCCGAAAATCAGGGGTATCAGGCTTTGTCCGGTCATATTTATTTTCAACTGCAGTCCCACGGATATCAAAGCAACCGGGGCAAGGGTGGCGGCCAGCCGTTCCAGAACTCCGAGCAGATATCCGGTTGCCTGGACATTCGCGAAGTTCATAATCAGGGCAATGACAAACGCGATAAAAGGAGGAAAATAGAGGACCTGCTTCAGTATCTGTCTTTTGCGAGTTTTTCCGGCAGAATAGACCGACGCTATCACAATACCCATGCTAGAAATTGCGACAAATGATCCGGGTTGATCTACTATGAGGCCGATTTGGAGGGCTTCCGGTCCATACAGCGCCTCCACGACAGGGAAACCGACAAATGAGGTATTGCAAAATCCGGCAGTCAGAATAAGACACCCAACAGTACCTCGCTCCCAGTCAAAGAATTTCCCGAGCAAGGGGATGATGATGACGGCGAGAAGCAATACCAGCCAGGCGGTCATTAAAGCAAAAAGAAGATCGGAACGCAGCGTGATATTCGGAATGTGAATCAGCGCTATAGCGGGCAGAGAAACATAAATCACAAACTGGTTGAGTACGATATAACTGTTCGGCGGAAAATCTTTTATTCTCTGAAAAAAGATTCCAATGAACAGATATACCGCAACAAGAACTAGATGAATCATAAAGTGGTTACATTTCTTTTACTTTCATAATCTTATCGTTATTCCCTGTCTATTGAAATGACGTTAAAAGGCGCACAATCAAGAACAATAATGATAAAATGATATGGAAACAACAGTCGTAACTAATTATAAATTAACTACTCGGGTAGTTTTTCAGAGAATGAATTGGCCGGACCAAACGTTACCAGTACCATGTGAGAATAGTGATCCGGTCAAACAGCAGACTCTGAACAAACCAGAATCAATTTATAAATAATGGGTACTATTAAAAGTATGGATACGAATGAAAATGAACGAATTTAACTTTACAGATCGTAAATGCAGTACATGCAACCCGGATACACCACCGATTGAAGGCGAAAAGCTTCACCGGTATTTTAATGAGCTTTCCGACGGTTGGACACTGGTTGACGATCATCAACTTGAAAAAAGCTGGCGGTTCAAAAATTTTCGACAGGCACTGGATTTCACTGTTAAAATCGGTGAAATGTCCGAAGTTGAAGGCCATCATCCGGAAATTCTACTGACCTGGGGCAAAGTCAAAGTAATAGTCTTTACCCACGCAATCGACGCGCTTAGCGAAAATGATTTTATTTGGGCTGCCAAAGTGGACAAGTTGCTTGAAGAATCGCGGTAACATCCGGCATCTGCTCAACCTACCCTTGCCACGTTGATTTAATAAACTTCTTAGAAACCCAACCATTCACTTTTGATTCCACCTGGTACCAGCCGTTCCGTTCATCCAAAATGACCACTTCTGTGTTGCGAGAGAGGGGATTGGCAATGGTTTTATGATTTGCACCCGGACCGGAGCGAATATTGAGTGACGAGGCATTGACAACACCCTTAACAACATCCTCATCACCAGGATCTTCCTCATTCATTCGGTCGTTATAGAGGAGATTGTCTCTTAATTTATCCAGTGGGAAGGCAGGTCCAGGATCGATTTTTCGTCCAGGTGAAATTTCTTCGTGGCCAAGAATATAACGGATCTCATGTTTTTTTATTAATGCTTTGCAAAGATCAAAGACAGCCGTAATCTGCTCCTCGGTATATCGATGCCAACTGGATGGAGCCGATTCGTTGCGATGTGCCGCTTGGACCACTTCTTCTGCCGGATAGGTTTTGCCAAACCAGGAATGCCAACTATTTCCGCTCTCCTCCAATTTACCGGCATTGACGATTTCAATTCCAATTGAGTATTTGTTCAGGCTGGTGCGATCGAGCCAGGCGCTTTTCCCAGCATGCCAGGCAGTTTTATTGAATGGTATCATTTGCGTCAGTGTGCCATCAAAATCTACAACAACATGGACAGAGGCCTTGACATCGGGATCCCGGAACGAATTTATAGCCGATGATGCACTGCCTCCTGCTGTGTAGTGAACGACAATGGTATCAGGCAACCCACTTTCAAATATGCCGCTCGTCTTGTTGGTTTCAATGAAATCCGCAAATTCAGGTTTGAGTTTATATCTTGATATTTCCATATGTTTAATTCACGATGATGTCAGCACATTGTTATTATACAGAGCTGACTGGTGTTATAAATAGAAAACAGTTTGTCTTTACAGAAAGGTTGAATCTAAACAGTTAATACCCAAATTGAAATACTCACATGAAATGCCCATGACGGCAACCCGACACACAGTCGCATGACTATTTTGTCATGTGTGCTTCATTTGACCTTATGAATTATATATTATAAACACATGAAACAAGAAGAATTCTTCAACAATATGAGAATTGAATCTTTATGATGCAAGGGCTGTAAAGCTCTGTTTTTCAATGTATATATGTAACCTGCGCGCCAGATAAATTTTTTTTGCAATTAATTCGATAATATCTTTTCTTTTGCAGTAACATGCTAACAGGGTGTTCGGTTCTTCTATATGGAAGATTAAAATGGGAATCCCGTGAAATCCGGGAGCTGTACCCGCAACTGTAAGCCTCATTCGTCCGCTATATGTGGACGAAAGATGCGTCAAGCCTCACCTGGCCACTGTTCTCGCACCATATCATCAGATGCGGAGAGAATGGGAAGGTTGCCTGACGCGGGGTGAGCCAGGAGACCTGCCAGATGCCGAACGGTCGTGCCTTCGGGTTAAAGGCACGCAAGTATATTGAATCATGGATTATCTCCCATCTTTTTCACACCTTTTTGTGCCGGTTAACGTTCTGCGGATCAACAGGTTTGTTATCACTGCACTTTTTTTTGTCATTATTTTACCCGTTGCAAGTGTTGCAGCTTCCATGTGTGACCCGGAATCAGAATTTCCCGAGGCCGGGTTTCAGGTATGCAGTCGTTCCATATCTCCTGCGGCAATTGAACATACTCAAATCATTGATACGAAAGCTGCTATCGAACATTTCCCCACCTCCGATACGCTATACCTTGACGAGATCACCATCCGTTCAACGCGCATCCTAAAACCGCTGCACTATCAGCCGGTAGATGTACAAGTAATGGATTCTCTGGATCTGGAAAGGTACGGCACCGGTGCATTATCGAACCTGCTGGCAACCCGATCCAGTCTCTTCATCCGAGACAACGGTCCCGGGGGATTGGCCTCCCTCACACAGCGCGGACTCTCTTCCAATCAGACCCGGGTATTGTGGGGAGGATTTCCGGTCAACAGCCTGTCACTTGGACAGGCAGATATTTCCATGATCCCTATGGGTCTGTTCAACTCAGTGGAGGTGAGTCCCGGCACCCCCAGCAGCGCGTTTGGAGGCGGTAGTCTGGGAGGTACGGTCTGGCTCTCTTCGAATCATTACGGACATGAAAACAAACTGAATCTGGATCAGTCAACCGGAGCATTTGACACCTGGCAGAGCCGCATTCGTGCCGGTTACAGCAACAATCGATGGTCTGCTTCGGTCCGGGGGATCTACCGCACGGCCGAAAATAATTTCAGTTTTATAAACCAGGCAACCGGAGAAACAGAAAAGCGGAACCATAACGCCGGACGGACGGGTCACCTGATGGTGGAAGGCGGCTACAAGTTGCCGAACGGGCTCATTCACACTAACATATGGTATTCCGACCGGAGGGAAGAAATCCCGGGGATTGTGCTGGCAATTTCACCGGAAGCGGTCCAGAACAATAACGTGTTTCGCTGGCTTACCGGATTGGAAACATCGCTGCATGGTTGGAAACTCAACCTGAGCAGTTACTTTGAAAATGATGATTACCGATACGAAGACCCATCCTGGGATATAGATAGCCGTGTCCGCGGGTTTCGTGGACTGGCCGGACTGGATGTAAGCCGTCCGTCGACCGGATGGGTAGTATGGCAGGGTGGTATCAGTGGGGGAGTGGAACGGGTCGAAACG
>SLOU01000224.1 GCA_007132385.1 Balneolaceae bacterium
CATGAAGTCACTTTTAGCACAATCGAATAAATTATCCAACCCGGAGCATCAACTTGACATACTGAACAACCACAGTGATAAAATCAGATCCCTTTCTGGCTTTGAGGAAAAACTCGATGCAATTGGGTTGATGCCGCTTAAACCGACAGGTATTGAAATTTTCCAGATAAATCTCGGTTATATGTGTAACATGACCTGTAAACATTGTCATGTGGATGCCGGGCCGGACCGGAAAGAAATTATGACAAAGGAGACGCTTGAACAATGCCTGGATGCTCTCAAAAATAGTGAGATTGAAACGGTCGATCTCACAGGCGGAGCCCCAGAAATGAATCCGCACTTCAGATGGTTTGTCGATGAAGTCCACAAGCTTGGTAAACATGTCATTGTCAGATCCAACCTGACCATCCTTGATACAAGAAAATTTGAGGATTTGCCCGCGTTTTTAACTGAACGAAAAGCTGAAATCACCTGTTCCCTGCCATTCTATAACAAAAGAAGGACGGACAACCAAAGAGGTGAAGGAACCTATGATAAATCGGTAAAAGTTTTAAAACTCTTAAACGAACTGGGTTATGGAAAAGAGGATACCGGACTTGAACTGAATCTGGTCTATAATCCTGTCGGTGCATTTTTACCCGGATCCCAGGAAGAGCTTGAGAAAGATTTCAAAAAAGCATTAAAAAGGGATCATGGTATCGTCTTTAATCATCTTTATACCATCACAAACCTGCCAATCAGTCGTTTTTTAAACTTCTTGCTGGAAAGTGGAAATTTTGAAGAGTATATGGAAAAATTGATTACTTCATTTAACCCTTCGGCAGCCGAAGGAGTGATGTGCAGGAATACGATCTCCATTGGGTGGGATGGCACAATTTACGATTGTGATTTCAATCAAATGCTGAAAATTGAAACCAACCACGGTGCCCCGCAGCACATACGTGACTGGGATGAAAAAAAATTGAACCAACGTGAAATTATGATTAATCAGCACTGTTACGGGTGTACGGCTGGTGCAGGCAGTAGTTGTGGTGGGGAAACTACACAGTAGTTGAGTTGAGCATCCATTCCGGAGATTTGTTATGAAAGTGTGATGATTTTTAAGTCGCTAAAATTGAAATTTTATGATATATGCATTGTGAGCCCGTACAAAATTGACCATGACGGAATCCGAAAAAAATATATTGATTGTTGAAGATAACACGGATCTTCTGAATCTGCTGAAGATTAACTTGTCCGATCAGGGATATAACATTTTTACCGCTCAGGACGGATTCGCTGCACTTGATCTTTTTCATAATCAGCAACCCGATTTGGTAATTTTGGACGTTATGTTACCTAAAATGGATGGGTTTGATGTTTGTAAATCCCTCCGGAAAAAGAATCAAACGACACCCATTCTAATGCTTACGGCAAAAGCCGAAGAGGTTGATAAAGTTTTAGGACTTGAAATTGGAGCGGACGATTATATGACCAAGCCCTTCAGTATTCGTGAATTGATTGCAAGGGTTAAGGCTATTTTCAGGAGAGTGCATGTGAATATGAATTCTGAGAAGGTTAAAAAAGTCCTGAAATTTGACGATTTGGCTTTGGATACTTCCAAACGTAAGGTCACACTTGCCGGGGAAAGTATTGAATTAACAAGCAAAGAGTATGATCTACTGCTTCTTTTCTTTTCAAATCCTGGTAAAGCCTATAGTCGTGATGAACTGTTGAACTATATTTGGGGATATAATTTTGAAGGTTACAGTCACACCGTAAATTCACACATCAACCGCTTGAGAAGCAAAATTGAAACCGACCCATCCGACCCACATTACATTCGTACAGTTTGGGGAGTTGGATATCGTTTTGCCGACAGCGAGGAGAGCCGGCAACATGCGTAGTTTTTATTTGAAAATAGCAGTTATCTTTTCAGCTATCCTGGTACTGTTTGGCGTGCTGGTAGTATTTATTACCATGCAGGCATCCACGGATATTGCCCGGGAAGCGATTCAAAGAACCAATCAGGATCTGGCATCCGTACTTGCCAAGGAATTTCAGCCGATGCTCGCCGAATCGTTCGACCAGGAAGCCATTGAAACAAAACTGGCTGAGTTAAGCGGAAAGAATCCTCAGTTCGATTTCTACCTGCTCGACAGCCAGGGTATGGTTAAAAGTGTGATTCCTGCGACCAAAGAAAAAATCGAGCTTAACCGCAAAGTTGTAGACATCCGCCCTTTGGATGAGTTTATACAGGGCAGTCCACTTCCGATCCTGGCCAGTGATCCACTTAATCCGGAACTGAAAAAACCGTTCAGTGCAGCCAATGTGAGTATTATGGGTTCAACCGGATGTTATCTCTATGTTGTTTTGGAGGGGGATCAATACACGCAGGCCACAGCCATGATATCAGACAGCTATATACTCCGGGGTGCATTGATTTTGATGGGTGTCGTGTTGCTGATCAGTCTGGTTACTGGTCTTTTCGTATTCTCCAATCTCACTTCCAGGCTTGAAAAAATCAAAAAATCGGTTACCGGCTTCGAACGTGGTCAACTTTATGAAAGGATTGATGTCGAAGGCAATGATGAGCTTTCCGAGCTCTCCACCTGTTTTAATCGCATGGCTGATACTCTTGTCGAAAATATGAAAGAGATTCAAAAAACTGATCGTTTGCGACGAGAGCTTGTAGCAAACGTTTCACACGATCTCAGAAGTCCTATCGCTTCTATCCAGGGATACCTCGAAACAATTCAAATGAAAGGAAATTCTCTGACTAAAGATGAATTAAACAACTATTTCCGGATTGTTCTAACTAATACCCAGAAACTTAATCGACTGATAGACGATCTCTTTGAACTCAGCAAGCTGGATGCTGAAGAAGTTACTCCCAATCTTGCTGATATATCCATGGCCGAACTGATCCAGGATTTGGTCAATCAGTTGAAACCTATAGCTGAAAAAAAAGGTATCGAACTTGAAGCACGTTTTCCGGAAAATCCGAATTCACTTATTGAAGCTGACATCAGTTTAATGAACCGGGCTCTCACAAACCTGATCGATAATGCTATTCAGCACACTCCAGAAGATGGCAAGGTCACGGTTTCATCCATACAAAGCGGAAAAGATTTTGTACTTGAAATATCAGATACGGGAGACGGTATTCCTGAAGAGGATCTACCCTATATATTCGACCGTTTTTATCAAGCCGATAAAAGCCGTTCGATAAATCAGGGGGCCGGACTCGGCCTGGCTATTGCTCAAAAAATCTTTCATTTACACGGGGCAGAAATCAAAGTAAACAGTGCAGAGAATAAAGGTACAACATTCAGGGTCGCGATCCCCTCTAACGGTCTCTGATTTGCACCTTTCGTTATTATTTATTTACAAAATATCTATGATCTGTTACAGATTCGGGATACTTACGGGCCATCCAATAGATAGTTTGCTACTTCGATTTCAATTATGACAATGAACGTAATTACAGAATAATGAACCGAATGAAAGGCACAATTAAGATCTTTTTCACTGTTTTAATATTTACTCTTGCTTCTTGTTCTGCCGACACTGATTCTGATCAATCCCAAGAAGAAGCCGTTGGTGAAAGAGCACCGAATTTTGAAGTCACATCCGTGGATGGAGAATCTATCAGCCTCGAAAGATCACTTGAAGAAGGCAAGCCGGTTGTAGTCTACTTTACAGCGTCCTGGTGTCCTACGTGTGCCAGAAACTGGCCAGCGCTTTCGGAAGTGTATCCGGAATATAAAGATAATCTCACACTGGTGGCCATCAGCATCGATCCCACTGATACCGAGGATGTAATTCGGGAACTAGCCGAAGAGAAAGGATTTACGTTCCCGAGTACCGAGGGATTACCCCAAATCATGATTGATTTCGGAGTTTCAGGTCAAGCCACTACAGTAGGTGTTGATCGCGATGGATATATCGCTTTCAAAAAACCCGGTCAAGCGATTACAGCTGATGAGTACCGGGAGCTGTTCACCGAATTGCTGGACTAACTAATCCTTTCGGATGGAATTTTACTATTTCTCATTTATTCAGGGTGTATTTGCATTTCTGGCACCATGTGCCGTGGCACTGCTGCCCGGATATATTGTCGCTTTCATCTCAAGATCCGGCGGTAGTGACCCGGGTATAACCACCCGGATATTTAAGGGCCTGAAACTTGCGTTACTGAGTATTGCGGGTATTCTGGTAATTTATGCCATTGCTGCTGTACTGATTGTTTCGGCTGCACAACTGCTTAAAAGTTACATGATGTGGATCACCATCGGTATGGGAGGCATACTGATCATCATCGGTATTCTTATGGCATCGGGTAAAAGTTTCTCCTTTACGCTGAATGTGAATCATGTTACGCCCAAATCGGAAATTGCAGAAGCATTTGTATTTGGAGTAGCCTATGCCATTGGCGCCCTCGGTTGCCTCTTTCCGCTTTTTCTGGTAGTTGCCACCCAGGCTATAGCGGCACCGTCAGCCTGGACCGGCGCCGGGTATTTTGCTGCTTATTTCTCCGGAATGAGTTTGATGATGATAGGTGCCATTCTCTTGTCTGTTCTTGCCAGGGATTTTCTGATGAAATACCTGAGAAAAATTCTGCCTCATATGGAAATGGTAACCGGATGGCTGCTGATCGTTGCAGGTGGTTATGTCATCTATTATCAGAAAGTTCTTCTATAACGGTGGACGGCTCTCCTTGACAGGGCTGATTGAGCCAAAAAGAAGTTGTTTATATGTATCGCATCTCCTTAGTATTCTTCAATAAGATGAAGGCAATTCCATGGACCGGTTCAACAAACGCTCCTGAATGTTATCAGCACACAAACGATATTAACAGTTTGAAAATTAATACTTATACCCTTTCATTTCTTTCTTTGAAAACTCCACACCCAGTCCGAGAACCAACCGGTTCACAAAATTGAAATAAGCAATCACCTGAACGGCATCCAGTACCGCACGATCAGATAAACCGGATTTTTGAAGTTGCGCAATATCGCCGGAATAATCCGGGTTTTCATTCTGTGTCAGTTTAACTGCCAGATCACAAAGCACCCGCTCAGCTTCAGACAGATCGATCTGAGATCGATCCGATATCAATTGACTTGTTTTCCCTTTATCTTTCCAGTATGCAAGCAAAGCCTGTTCATGATGTTTGATGCAATATTCACATCGATTAACAACAGACACCACCACGCCCAGCATCTCCCGCTGATAACGTTTTAGTGGTGATTCGCCAAACATGATCGTCATGTATAGGTCCATATGAGCAGTAAGAGCCTCCGGATTCAGACTTTGAATTTTATGGACTTCCGCGATTTTCCCTCTTTTCTCAACCAGATCATCATAAACCTTTTTCAGCTCATCATCTGCATTGTCTGGTGAAATTGTTTTTATAAATGTCATTTCCATTCATTTGAGATTGACAATCTTATTCAAAGTTTTGAAATCTGTTGAAACTTCAACTCATCAATTTCTTCAATGGGTGCCATTATAGAATTCATAAGTGCATTCGGAAAGTAAATTTTAAAGTGCTTAAAACAATATGAAAAACAGGACTCAGAAAAAAATGAGTATCAACTTGTTATAAAATTGTTATGGTTATCAAAGGTTTGATCATTTTCTTAAAAGAAAAAACCGATACTATGAAAACTACCGGATATCCATCGTTGCTTTATTTATTTATCATACTTGCTATTAAACTATCTGCATGCACTGCAGGTGCTCAGACACTTCCTGGTTTCGAAACCAACCTGGAAAAACGCAGTATTGACCTGAGTGAACTGATCGATGGGGGACCGGGTAAAGATGGGATCCCCTCCATCGATAATCCGAAGTTCGTGACACAAAATGAGGCGGCTGAATGGCTTCAGGGCCGCGAACCGGTTATTTCTCTTGTTATCGATGGCGAAGCCCGGGCCTATCCGATTCAGATCCTGATGTGGCATGAAATTGCAAATGATCAAATTGGCGGTATACCTGTAGCTGTTACCTTTTGTCCGCTTTGTTATTCCGCCATTGTTTTTGACAGCCGTCACGATGGTGAAGCTCTGGAGTTTGGCGTTTCCGGCTTGCTCAGACATTCAGATATGATAATGTACGATCGACAAACGGAGAGCCTGTGGCAACAGTTTTCAGGTGAAGCGCTTGTAGGTGACTATACCGGCGATTTTTTGTCGATTCTGCCGAGTCAGCTCATCTCGTTTGACCAGTTCAGGAAAGCTTACCCGGATGCCAAGGTGCTCTCGCGGGAAACCGGACACAGACGTAATTATGGTAATAATCCTTATGCCGGCTATGACGACATTAACAACTCCCCTTTTTTGCTTCGTGAAGAAATACCTGACAAGATAAGACCAATGGAAAAAGTAATTGGAGTGAGAACCGAACAGGAGGTGAAAGGGTACACGTACAGCATCACCCGTGATAAAAAAGTATTGCATGATACAGTTGGCGATAAACCAATTGTGATCTTTCACCTGGACGGAATGGCATCTGCACTTGACGACTGGGCTATTCATAGGTCCCGGGACGATGGCGCTACGGGTGTTTTCTCTCCCATTTTAAATGGTGAACAGCTTGAATTTGAATATTTAAATGATGAAATAACGGAC
>SLOU01000052.1 GCA_007132385.1 Balneolaceae bacterium
CCCTGGGTCCGGCTTACAATTTCATCTTCATCCAATTCAAGGACGGCGCGGGCTGTATCACAACCGATTTCATGAAGCATACGAATTATTTCAGGGCCAAAATCGACCTCGAATTCACTTAAATCAATATCATCCTCCTCGTCAACCTCACGATATACATCAATTTCACAATCCGTAAGTTTTGAAGCCAGCCGGATATTCACCCCTCCTTTACCGATCGCTTTTGAAACTTCATCGGCCGGAACCAGTACGTTTGCATGTTTTCCATCTTCACTCAACTCCACCTTCAGCACCTGTGCCGGTTGAAGTGATCGTTTGATAAATTCAAATTTATCATCCGTATAATTAATAACGTCAATATTTTCATTTTGTAATTCACGGACAATAGCATGAATCCGAACTCCTTTCATTCCCACACAGGCACCTACCGGATCTACTCTCTCATCATGTGAAACAACTGCTACTTTAGAACGATCACCGGGTTCTCTTGCAATTTTCACAATATCTATAATTCCATCAAAGACTTCCGGGATTTCATTCTCAAAAAGTCTCTCAAGAAAAAGTGACGATGTCCTGGAAATAATGACCGATGGATTGCCATTATATCTTCTGACTTCCGAAACCACAGCCCGTATGGTATCACCTTTTCGATACCGGTCTTTATAGATCTGTTCACTTTTAGGCAAGACCAGTTCCACGCCATTATGATTTACCAGGATATCCCGGCTTCTCACCTGGTAAACATCCCCCAGGACAATCTCTCCGACCCTGTCGGAGTATTCTTCAAATATATTGTCTTTTTCAATTTCACGAATACGCTGAGCAAGTTGCTGACGTGCCATCGTCACAGCCCGCCGGCCAAAATCTGTGATTGATATTTCCTGGGCAAATTCATCGTAGAGTTCCAGATCCGGATCATGTTTCTTAGCCTCTTCAAGGGCAATTTCAGTAACAGGATTTGTCAATTCTTCCTTTGGCACCACCTCACGGATATGGAGAATTTGAATTTCACCCCTGTCTGGATTCAAGATCACCTCGAACGCTTCATCATCTTCATACTTTTTCCGGATCATTGTCCTGAAAACATCTTCCAGTATCGTCAGCAACAGATCCTTGTCAATACCCTTGTCTTTGGCTATTTCAGCAAAGGACTGAATTATTAGTTTTGAAACGTCATTTTGCATCTGTTAAGTCCTGTTTAAAAGGTAATAATATAGATAACATTTAAGCTTATAAATCAGGTATAATCCTGGTTTCTACTATTGAATCAAGCAAAATAGTTTGGCTATCATTATTTTCTGTTTCCAGAACGATATCCATTTGCGAAATATTCCTCAGTATTCCTTCCAATTTTTGATATCCATCCTCATCTTTGAACTTGATCTTCGCCCTTCTCCCCATGTTTTTCCGGTATTGCCTGTGATCGGTTAACGGCCTGCTTAGCCCGGGAGAAGAAACATTTAACGTGTAGTGTGAGTTAATAAGATCATATGCATCAAGTACGAATTCCAATTCACGACTGATTTTTGAGCAGGATGTTACGCTTATATCATCCTCCTCCGAATCGACATACACCCATAGCTCGGTTTTACCCGGGTTCTTTATTTCCACATCTAGTAGAAACATATCTTCTTGCTCAACAATAGGTTTCGCTAATTCTTTAATAATATTAATTTGCTTCTCATTCACAGTCTTATTCGATTACAGGTACAAAAAAAAGTGAGAGCCTCCCGGCGCTCACTATAGTACGTTAAAATAATGTGAATCACCGACAATAACAACTTGGGAGAGTCTGTTACATTTACAACATATTCATATATTCAAATTTCAACTTTACGTACCAATAAGACTTAAAATTTTAGTTATGTCTGTATACCGATCCATCACTGCAATGTTTGCCCTGATTTTGTCCATTGGATTAATTGCATGCGAAGAAGAAACTGAATCCAGGGGTGAAAATAGTAGCCGAACCCTTGATTACCGTGCAACCATTTATTTCATTTCCGGTGAAACGGATACGGTTACAACGATTGAAGCAGCCGTTGCCGACACCGATGCATCCCGCTCTGCCGGGCTGATGGATGTTCATGATATGCCGGCGGACAATGGTATGCTTTTCATATTTGACGATGAAGAACCACGCAGTTTCTGGATGGCCAATACTCCCCTCGCACTTGATATAATTTTTGCAGATGCAGATGGTGAGATCATTCGAATACACACCAATACACGCCCCTACTCGGACCGGAATATTGAATCGGAACAACCGGCAAAATATGTCGTGGAAACCAATGCCGGTTATACACTCCGGCATGATATTCAAGAGGGAATGAGAATTGACTATGTGTATTGAGAAATGTGTACTCTGAGAATTTTTTGGTAGAGTTCAGCCGCTTTTTCCTGAAGATCATCCAGTGTTGTATTATTATGGATTACATAATCACACAATGAAATCAGTTCTTCAAAGTTCTGCTGATGTTCCATTCGGGATACGACCTCATCGGTGGATATGTTATCCCTGTTTTGGACCCTTTGTATGCGTTTCTCGGCATCCGCAGTTACCAAAACAATCACATCAAAAAACTCTGGTCTGCCCTTTTTTAAAAGCAAAGCAGCTTCTTCTGCAAACAACTGAACTCCCTGTGATTCAGCGTACTCGGCAAGCTCTTCTACTTTCAGGCTGACCGCGGGATGAACAATTCGGTTCAGCCTCTCCGTTCTTCCTTTTTGAAACGCTTCCCGGGCCAAAAAAGCACGATTTAATGATCCATCCGCATGATACGACTCTTTACCAAATGATGATATAATCTGTTTTTTGAGTTGCTCATCTTCTGCCATCAGTTTTTTGGCAAGTTCATCGGCGTAGACAACAAAAGCCCCAAGTTCTTCCCACACATGACATACCGTACTTTTTCCACTTCCAATTCCACCTGTAACTCCCACTTTAATCATACCCATAACCTCAGATTTCCTGTCCAGCCTGAGCCATTAAAAATGATTTGATAAATTCATTCAGATCACCATCCATCACACCATCAACATCGGAAGTTTCAAATTCAGTTCGGTGATCTTTTATCATATTATACGGGTGAAATACATACGAGCGGATTTGAGAACCCCATTCAATTTTGGATTTTGAGTCCTGTAGCTTTTGCATTTCACGTTCTTTAATGTTTTTTTCAAGCTCATAAATTTTTGATTTAAGCATGATCATCGCTTTTTCACGGTTCTGCATTTGTGAACGCTCCTGCTGACACTCCGCTACAACCCGTTCACTGGTACCGTCAGATAAAATACCTTCCCAGATCAGTCTTACACCGGTTTCGACCTTGTTTACATTTTGGCCACCGGCTCCACTGGCATGAAAGCGCTGTAGTTCTACATCACTTTCAGAAATATCTATTTCAATTGTATCATCGATTAGAGGTGAAACAAATACCGAACAGAAGGACGTATGCCTTCTGGAGTTACTGTCGAATGGGGATATTCGTACCAGACGGTGAACACCGCTTTCTGCCTTTAGATAACCGTACGCATTCGGACCGTTTATTTCCAGGGTAGCACTTTTAATACCGGCAACATCTCCATGCTGCAGTTCAATGATCGATACGGTATAATTGTTTTGTTCGGCCCATCGCGAATACATTCGAAACAGCATTTGTGCCCAGTCCTGACTCTCGGTTCCTCCTGCTCCGGGATTGAATGTTACAATGGCATCACGGTGATCATCATCACCGGTTAACATATTTTTCAGTTCCAGTACTTTAAGTTTTTTTCGGAACTGAACAGCTTCCTTATTAATTTCGTCAGCGACATCCTCTCCTTCTTGCTGAAACTGCTGATAGACCTGAATGCTGCTTCGCAGTTCATTTAGCTCGTCCCAGCTTTCAACCAAGCTCTTTTCACTATCCAGACGTCGCATTACCTGCTTGGCCTTATCGGGATCATCCCAAAAATCAGGCGCTTGTACCTGTTCCTGCAGCTCTATGATATTTATTTTTCGTTTGTCATAGTCAAAGATACCTCCTGAGCAAATCCAGCCGCTCAAAAAGCTTATTCAATTCATCCTGGTTAATATTGTCATTCATATTAAATACAGAGTATTTAGTTTTTAAATTTCGTTTTATAACTGCAAACACAATAAGTCCGGAGATGCTCGGTATTCAACGACAGAGCCAGTGACATGTACCTGCTTTTTACCTTCGGTGTGAATTTTACCTATAAATGCTTTTATGTTGGGTGTGTTATCTTTGACTGATTTTACCAAGAATTATACCGATCGCCAAGCCACTAATGAATGCGATACTTACACCTTGTTCCGGATTCGCTCTCACATACCTGCGTGCATTACGATATTCGTGTTTCATATCAAATTCAAGCCGTTCTTTTTCAGCTCGCAATTTGTCAATTAGTTCCGTGTAGGTTGCTTCCAGTTTTTCTTTTTTCTCATCAAGAGCATCTTTCAATTCTTGTTTTGACTTATTTACTTCAGCCATTTCATAATCCTCCATATTGGTTTTATTTGATACCATGTTAATTATACCAGTGATTTTTTAGACTGTAACTGTTGTTCCTTGTACTGTAATTCATATAGTTTACGATAAATTCCATCTTTTTTCTTTAACAAATTCTTGTGCGGCCCCATTTCACGTAATTCTCCTTTGTGCAAAACAATTATTTTATCTGCTCCTCGGATTGTAGACAATCTGTGAGCAATAATAATCGACGTCCGTCCTTTCATCATTTTTTCACAAGCCCGGGTTACCAGCTGTTCAGTTTCTGTGTCCACACTGGATGTTGCCTCATCCAGGATCAGAATTTTCGGATCGAATACCATTGCCCTTACAAAGCAGATGAGTTGCCTTTGTCCCATAGATAACGATGCACCGCGTTCTCTCAGCATATAATCATATTGACCGGGCAGTTTTCTAATAAATTGGTCAGCTTCGACCTCCCTGGCTGCCTCAAAGACCTGATCCCGGGTGATACGCTTGTCACCCAGATTGATGTTCTCCAATATACTTCCTGTAAACAGTGCATTGTCTTGTAACACCAGGCCAAATCTTTTGCGAAGGTTTTTTAATTCTAATTCCCGGATATCCACACCATCAAGCCTGATCTTCCCATGCTGAATGTCGTAATATCTTAAAAGAAGATTAATAATCGTGGTTTTTCCCGCACCAGTAGCGCCCACGATTGCAACATGTTCACCGGGTTCCACCCTGAAACTGATATCTTTGAGTACATTTCCCTCATCTTCATTGTATTTGAACCAGACTCTGTCGAATTCTATCTGACCTTCGGGTTCTTTTATCTGTTTCGGATTTTCTATTTCTACCACTTCATTTTCTGTGTCAAGAACATCAAAAATACGTTCAGAGGATGCAAGAGCCGATTGTAACGTATTGTACTTTTCACTTAAACCCCGTATCGGGTTGAAAAACTGTCTGACATATTGGATAAATGCCAAAAGAACCCCAAATGTAACCTGATCCATTAATGCTCTTGCCCCACCATACCATACAACCAGTGCCATGGCAAGGCTGGCAAGAACCTCCACCACTGGCCAGAAGATGGCAAAGTAAAAAATCGTTTTGACATGGGCATGACGATGTTCGGCATTAATGTCTTCAAATTTGTTCTGCTCTTTTTTCTCCCTGTTGAAGAGTTGAACAATAGCCATGCCATTGATATGCTCCTGCACAAATGAGTTAAGTCTGGCAATTTGATCTCTGACATCCAGAAAAGAAACACGAACCTTTGCCTTGAATAAAAAAGTAGCATAAAAAAGAACTGGCAGTACCAGTATAGCGATCAGCGTTAATTCCAGGCTCATCGAGAGCATGAAGAACAGAATAAAAATAATCCGGAACATATCCCCGGCCATATTTACCACTCCGTCCGATAAAAGTTCACTCAGGGCCTCTATATCACTGGTGGTTCTGGTAATAAGCCGCCCGATAGGATTTTTATCAAAAAACTGGATGTGCAACGACTGAATTTTCTTAAAAACAGCATTGCGAAGATTATAGAGAGCACCTTGTCCAAACCATCGTGTCAAATATGTGTTGACTACAAGGATTAAGAATTCCCCGATCAAAGCAGCTACAAGAAGTGCAACAATCCACAGCAATCCCTGAAAGTCGCCCGGAGCGATATAATCGTCAACAGCAACCTGGGTGAGTTTTGGACGAACCGTGCTTAAAAAAGATGCTGTTAACGTCAGTACGAGCGCCAATACTACGTACCAACGATAAGGTTTTACAAAAAAATAAAGCCGTCGAATTAAATCTGAATCGACGGCTTTGGATTCATTTTGATTACTCAAAATTGTGATTCATTATTAGAAACGATCGAAGTCATCAAAGGGAGTTCTTGGTGTAATGGGTCTCGGTTTCCGTGATGAGTCTTCATCCTTGTTTTTCTTTTTTCGTCGTTTATTATTGTCATCTGATCTTGTACTGCGATCACGATCACTGTCTTTCCGGGTTCGGCTTCGGTAGTTACCAGAGCTTTTGCCTTTATAATTCTTTCTTTTTCTAAATCGTTTTTGTTTTCCGGAGGTACTTTTTCCTCTCGATTTTTTATCACCTTGAGAGCTGCTGTCGA
>SLOU01000109.1 GCA_007132385.1 Balneolaceae bacterium
ATCTCTCAAAATCCCAATATTTCTTCGGTTTTTGGTACCCGTCATCGTGCTGCCGTTGGAATTAGCGAAACCAACAACGTCTTTGTCATCGTTGTTTCGGAAGAGACCGGGCGGATCTCCGTAGCCCAAAATGGCAACCTCACCAGCGGCCTTTCGATCCAGAAGCTGCGTGCCGAAATGGAAGAGCTCTTTGGAAGCGGCAAAATGGAGGAAGAGGAAGTAGGATTCAGTACCGGTAAAACTGATCTGGAGATGAACTGAATTGATATGAAAGTGAAAATGCTAAAGACAAAAGTAAAAAACCTTCTCACCACTCGTCATTTCCGGTCGTCAACTTCTTCATCGTGAAATCCTGTTCGTTTCTCCGGCAACGCCAGTAACCTGCTTGCTGCCCGAAACGGGCTCATATTCCCCTGTCTGACTTTTTTTTCGTAATGCTGGAATTTGGCCTTGATTGCAGGGTGATGGTAAAACCTCGATTTAAGCTCTTGATCGATTGTTTCATTCATCCATTGGGATAGCTGCTCCTGTCTGCGTTGTTTGAAATAACTGCTCTTTTTCGTTTGATCCAGGTAGTGTTCAATCTCTTTCCAGATGATATCTAACCCGGTCTTTTCGATGGCCGAACAGGTGTGGACCGGTGTTTCCCAGCCCGAGGATGTCTCCGGCATAAGGGCAAGTGCGTTTTCATATTCTCTTTTCGCCCGTTCAGCAGCTTTAATATTTTCCTTTTCTGATTTATTGATTGCAATCAGGTCAGCCATCTCCATGATTCCACGTTTAATCCCCTGAAGTTCGTCTCCGGCACCGGCCAGCATCAACAAGAGAAAGAAATCGACCATCGAATGGACGGCAGTCTCCGACTGGCCCACCCCAACCGTTTCAATAAAGATCGTATCATACCCGGCCGCCTCGCATAGCAACATCGTCTCGCGGGTTTTACGGGCTACCCCCCCGAGAGTACCCGATGCCGGAGAAGGACGTATGAAAGCATGATCATGGATCGAGAGTGTCTGCATCCGCGTCTTATCCCCCAGGATACTTCCTTTCGTCCGGCTGCTGCTTGGATCAATCGCCAGCACAGCCAGTTTACGCTTTTGTTCCAGCAGAAGTCGTCCCATCGATTCAATGAAAGTGCTCTTGCCCACACCCGGTACCCCGGTAACCCCGACTCGTACAGATCGTCCCGAAGCGGGCAGACACGCCTCAAGAATCTCCTCACCTGCTTTCTGGTGATCAGGATTATTGCTTTCAATAAGGGTAATTGCTCTTGAAAGCAGGGTTTTATTCCCATTTTGAATACCGTCAATGTACTCATCCACAGACCTTGTGGTGTTCTCCACTCTGCGATAATTCGGGTTTACAGACCCGGTTTTTTCAGGATCTTTATTGACCGGTTTAGACGGTTTGCTGGATTCTTTGGAATCGGACATAGTACCAAGATAAAAAGAAGCACAGAAGAATGATATTGTTCATAACAGAAAGAGATCCAGCCCGGTTTTTCAGTTTAAGGAAAATGATTGCATTGTTAGAGAGTGTCCGGCACAGAACCAAATAATTCTGAACTTTTTGCAGTAAAGGTTCAATCTGTTAAATTATTTCTTGAAATCATTATGAGAAAAACATGCTTAGAAAAGATGAGCAGAGGTAAGTACCAACATCTCCTGGATGAATATCACCTTATAAACTGCGTACATACAACTACATATGGAAATTATAGATGCCTATGGCCAGTAACAGAGGCAGCAAATTTCTCCAATGGGCTTTACCACAGATGGAATACAGGTGGGCGGGATTCCGAAAGCCCCGCAGACAAGTCTTGCGGCGTATTCAAAGCCGGATGCAGGAACTTGGCTTGACCGGAGGTTATGAAGAGTATAAGTCGTACCTGAAAAACAACCCCGTCGAGTGGGAATACCTCGATAAATTGTGCGATATTACCATCAGTAAATTTTTCCGGGATCGTAGGGTTTGGGATTATCTGAGGGATGAGATTCTCTACTCATTGCTATGTGATGGTTCCTTAAGGCCCGATTCGGGTCGAACCGGCCCTGAACAATCCTTAAACATCTGGTCGGCCGGATGTTGCAATGGTGAGGAACCGTACAGCATTGCGATTATCCTGAACCAATTACCCGAAGAGCTGACCCGAACGGACAATGTCGCTATTTTAGCCACAGATCGAAATTCGGACGTTCTGGAAAGAGCGAAATCCGGCTGCTATCCTGCCGGGGCCTTAAAAGAACTTACGGATCAAGAACGGAAGGAGTTTTTCCGGCCTGCGAATGATCAATCAGACAGGTATCTGATCCGCGATGATCTGAAAAATCAGATTGAATTCGAACAGCGGGATATCAAGAATGCACAACCTGACCGTTTATTCGACCTGATATTTTGCAGGAATCTGGTTTTTACCTATTTCACCCGAAAAAAACAACTGGGCTTCCTCGAACATCTTCAACCACGATTACGTACAGGAGGCTACCTGGTAACCGGCGCCAATGAAAAGCTTCCGAAAATTTCATGGCTGAAAAAAACCGATACAACGCACCCAATATGGAAAAGGTACTAAAGCATTTAGCTGTATGATTTGGCAAAATTCCGATATGCTACACGTTCGGCCCTGCATCAATGATCGCCTGACTGCTTTCCGGTTTAAATTTTTCAAAATTCTTATTGAAAAGCCCGCCCAGCTTTTTCGCCTGCTGATCGTAAGCGGCAGGATCGTCCCACGTTTCGCGGGGCAAAAGAATCCCGGAAGGCACCTCCGGACATTCCGTTGGAATTTCAAAACCGAAGACCTTGTCCTCTTTGACCGTTACATCCTGCAAGGAACCGGCGTGGATCGCATCGATAATTGCCCGGGTACTTTTCAGGTCGATTCGTTTTCCGGTACCATGCGGGCCGCCGGTTAGCCCGGTATTAACCAGCCAGGCTTTCGAATTGTGTTCACGCATTTTTTCAGCCAGCATTTCCGCATATTTGCTGGGCGGCCAGACGAGAAATGCTGCGCCGAAACAAGCTGAAAAAGTTGCTTTTGGCTCGGTCACGCCCATTTCCGTTCCGGCTACTTTTGCCGTGTATCCACTGATAAAGTGATACATAGCCTGCTCAGGAGTTAATTTGCTCACAGGTGGAACGACCCCAAATGCATCAAAAGTCAAAAAAATGATATTCTTCGGATGCCCCCCATCACATGGAATTTTAGCATTTGCTATGTATTCAATCGGATAGGAAGCCCGGGTATTTTGCGTGATACTTGTGTCATCATAATCGACGGTACGAGTATCCGGATCATAGATGACATTTTCGAGAACCGTACCAAACTTGATGGCGTTGTAGATTTCCGGTTCATTCTCTTCGGAAAGGTGAATACATTTGGCGTAACAACCTCCCTCAATATTAAAAACACCTTTATTACTCCAACAGTGTTCATCATCGCCAATCAGTTGTCGCTGACTATCAGCAGAAAGGGTCGTTTTTCCGGTGCCCGAAAGGCCAAAAAACAGCGCGACATCGTCCGGACCATCCCCTTCATTCGCCGAACAATGCATCGAGAGAACATCTTTCTTCGGCATCAGGTAATTCATGACGGTAAAGACGCCTTTCTTCATTTCACCTGCATACTCCGTTCCCAAAATAACCATTTTATTGGATTCGAAATTCACATCCACACTTGCGTCAGATGTCATCCCTTCAGTGAATTGATTCGCAGGAAATTTTCCAGCGTTATACACTACAAAATCAGGTTCTCCAAAACTTTCAAGCTCCCCGGATGTTGGGCGTATCAGCATGTTATGCATAAACAAGCCATGATATGGCCGCTCAGCGATAATTCGAACCTTCAGTCGGTACTCCGGATCCCAACCTGCAAATCCGTCAATCACATAAATCCGGTCGAGAGTATTCAGATAGTCAACGGCTCGCTGATGGTTGATATTAAACGTATGAACATCTAACGGAATATTGATATCTCCCCACCAGATGTCTTCACTCAAATTGTCAGTTTTCACCACCCGTTTATCGGCCGGACTTCGTCCTGTTCGCTTGCCAGACCGGACAACAAGGGCTCCATTATCCGTTATTGCAGCTCCTGGGTCATACTTAATAGCCTCTTCATAAAAACAGGCCGGAGAAGGGTTCCTGATTATTTTCTGAACTGTTATATTGTGTGCGCTTAATTCAAATTCCTGATCCGACATTTTTATTTTTTCTGTTTAACAATGACAAAAACAACTTACGATTACTCACTCTCCTTTGTACTTAAAAGAAACATTCATTCGCACACGATAAGCTTCCACCTTTCCGTCATTGAGTTTCAAATCAAAGGATTTTACTTCGGCAATGCGAAGATCACGTAATGATTTGGACGCTTTGTTGACAGCATTTTCTGCAGCTTTTTCCCAGGAATCACTGCTTGTTCCTACCAGTTCTATGATCTTATATACACTATCGTCAGCCATAATTAACCTCTTGTCTAATTAATTTTAATGATTGGTACTACTGATGTTGGATTGTACAATACTCAAGGTCTACATGCAAAAATTACTTTTCCGGCTTTATTTCAGTTCGTTGTGGCCAGTTGCTCAATTGCCCGGATGACAGCATCGCTATCACCGGCCGCATCTACATCGGTATCTTTGTACAGGACATTCCCGTCATGGCCTATGATAAACGTCCAGCGTGCGGTTGTTACCTGCCGCTCGAGTTCAACTTCTTCTCCATCCACAACCCGTGTAATTGTACCACCATCGCGAACCGGTACTCCGAAAGCACTGGCAATTTCACCTTCCGGATCCGACAATAATGGGAAATTGAGATTGTTCGTCCGTTTGAAGATCTCAAGGTTTCGGATACTATCACCGCTTATCCCTACTACCTCTGCCCCCAACTCGGTCAGTTTGGTCCGGTTATCACGAAAACTGCATGCTTGGTCTGTACAGCCGCCGGTCATGGCTGCAGGGTAAAAATAGACAACAAGCAGTTTTTCACCGATATGATCAGCACTATTCCAGACGTCGCCGTCGTCGGCAAGAGCTTCAAATTCCGGAGCCGCATCACCGATTTGCAAATCCACTTCCTGGGCATTTACCGGAAGTGCAAGCAATAAAACTATCGATGCTGTTGTACATATGTCGAGAAATTTTGATACAGTATTCATTTTTTATTATTCCATTTTCGATTTTATGACAATCAGATACAATTGAAATAAATCATACCCGAACAACACTTTCTGAAAACACACACATTTAACCTTAACTTTTTCTCACTCAATATCATTCATATAAATTCCTGTCAATTGAATTTAAAAAAAAATTTAAACTGCCTGAAAGATCCTGCTATTCCAGATTTTACTATATCTTCGAATAGTCGAATATAACTCTGCACAGTTTACGTTAAAAGATGCAGAAAAAGGAATGAATTCTTTTCTCCAAAATGTTGAGAAAGAAGCCGAAGAATAGTTATATTTAATTCAACATTAAACATTTAAAGTTCAAGATTATGGCTGACAAGAAAATTATTGTTGTATTTGGAGCTACTGGATCGCAGGGCGGAGGACTTGCCCATGCAATTCTGAATGATAAAAACAGTGAATTTTCAGTGCGGGCAGTAACCAGGGATCCTTCTTCAGACAAAGCAAAAAAACTTGACCAATCGGGAGCAGAAGTCGTAGCGGCTGATATTGATGATTTTCAGAGTATCAAAAAAGCATTGAAAGGTGCTTATGGAGCGTATTTTGTGACGTTTTTCTGGGATCACTTTTCACCCGAAACGGAATTAAAGCAAGCGCGTGATTTGGCTAAAGCTGCAAAACAGGAAGGCGTGGAACATGTCGTCTGGTCAACCCTCGAAGATACCCGTAAATGGGTACCGCTGAATAGCGATCAAATGCCAACTCTTCAGGACAAATACAAAGTGCCTCATTTCGATGCCAAAGGGGAAGCCAATCAATTTTTTATTTCGGAAAAAGTGCCAACCACCTTTTTCCATGTTTCTTTTTACTGGGATAATATGATTCATTTCGGTCTCGGCCCAAAAAGAGATGATAACGGTAAATTGGCGATCTCATTCCCAATGGGTGACAAAAAAATGGCTGGAATTTCGGCCGATGATATAGGTAAATGTGCATACGGTATCTTCAAGAAAGGAAAAAAAATGATCGGCAAAACGATTGGTGTGGCCGGAGATCAGTTGACCTGCAAGGAAATGGCCGAAGCTTTGTCCGATGCTCTTGGAGAAGATGTTTACTATAATGAAATGTCTCCTGAACAATTCAGAGGCCTCGGTTTTCCCGGAGCGGATGATTTGGGAAACATGTTTCAGTTCTATCGCGATTTTGACGAAGTCTGTAATTCAACCCGTGATGTGAATTTTTCCAAAGAGTTAAATCCGGAATTAAAATCCTTTAAAATGTGGTTGAAAGAATATGGATCAAAAATTCCTATAGACGACTAGTTTGCCAATTTGCAAATTACTTAAGGACGCAAAAATTTGATTTAATATTCACAACCCCAAAAAAAGTGGAGTGGTCCCCAAAACTCGGACACCTAAAATAACCAAAATGGGTATCTTGGATACTCTTCAAAACAACAGGTAACCGA
>SLOU01000212.1 GCA_007132385.1 Balneolaceae bacterium
CAGTATAAAATAAAAAAGCCGTAAAGCGTTGTTTTATAACACTTTACAGCTTGGTCTAAGTACCTCGGGCCGGACTCGAACCGGCACTCGGGTTTCGACCCGAATTGGATTTTAAGTCCAACGCGTCTACCAATTCCGCCACCGAGGCAAAAGACTTAAAGTTCTTTAAAACAACATACCCCTCTAAAATATGTCAAATAATTCATCAAAAAATCAGGACTCAAATATAAGGCATTACAATTTACATCTACAACGTTCTTTTCCCATTGTTTGGTTTTTAAATTGGTTCCGCATATGCAAAAGCATGAAATAATAGTTAATGAAGAGGCGAAACAGTAAACAGTGATGATCTCGGTTGATCCGGAATCCTAATTTAATCGGTTTTAAATTGGGAACAATCTATGGCGATACAGAAATGAATTAATTATTATATATCAGTAGAGTCAGATTAAGCAAATTCTATATTCTTGTAAGTCATTGTTGTAAAATGAAAGAATATCTGCAAAGCCGTCTGCTAATCATTTTTAATTCTTTTTTTGAATGGCCAATTATAATATCGATGCAAAGCAGGATGTAACCTATGATGCGATCGTAATCGGATCCGGAATCAGCGGGGGATGGGCTGCCAAGGAGCTCTGCGAAAACGGACTTAAAACACTTGTATTGGAAAGAGGAAGGATTGTCAATCATGTCAGTGATTACCCCACTATGAATGATGATCCCTGGGATCAGGAATTGAGAGGGTCACTCACACCCGAGGACAGAGAAATCCACTATAAAGGCATTCGATCCGGATTTATCGGAGAGAATAACAAGCATTTTTATGCCAACGATCAGGAGAATCCCTATACGGAAAAAAAGCCATTTCTATGGGTCAGGGCACATCAAATGGGCGGACGTTCCCTGCTATGGGGCAGACAATGTTATCGCTGGTCTGATCTTGATTTTGAAGCAAATGCAAAAGATGGTTTTGGAGTTGACTGGCCGATTCGATACAAAGACCTTGAGCCATGGTATACCTACGTAGAAAAATTTGCCGGCATTAGCGGTGAGGCAATCTGTCTGCCTCAGCTTCCAGATAGCCACTTTTTGCCACCCATGGAGCTGAATTGCCTGGAAAAACAGGTCAAGGACAGAATTGAAAGTGAATTTCCCGGAAGAAACCTGATTATTGGCCGGGTGGCACACCTTACCGAACCGCTGAATGGAAGAGGGCAATGCCAGTTTAGAAATCGTTGCGACCGGGGTTGCCCGTATGGTGCGTATTTCAGCAGTAACGCGGTTACATTGCCTGCCGCTCATGCGACCGGCAATATGACAATCAGGCCCTATTCGATTGTGCAATCGATTATGTATGATCCAGAGGCAGGGAAAGCTTCAGGTGTAAGAATCATTGATGCTGAAACTCATGAAGTCACAGAGTACCGGGCGAGAATCATATTTTGTAATGCCTCTGCCCTTAGTACGACACAGATCCTTTTAAATTCAACCTGCGACCGTTTTCCCGATGGACTCGGAAATGACAGTGGCGAATTGGGACATAACCTGATGGATCATACCTACAGGATCGGGGCAATTGGCGAGTCGGATGATTTTGAGAATCAGTACTACAAGGGACGAAGGCCTAACGGGATCTATATCCCGCGTTATGTGAACCTGGAGGGTCAGCCCCAATCGGACAGGTTCGTACGTGGATTCGGTTATCAGGGGGGAGCCGGACGTGCTAACTGGTCGAGAGGTGCCAACGTTGAAGATGTTGGTGGAGAGTTTAAAGACAATTTGATGGAACCGGGTCCCTGGGAATTTTTTATAACCGGTTTTGCTGAATGCCTGCCTTATCATGAAAATCAAGTGTATCTGGACAGAGACAACCTGGATCACTGGGGTCAGCCTGTACTTGCTATCGATGCGGAGTGGAAGGAGAATGAACTGGCCTTAAACAGGAAGATACGGGAAGACGCTAAAGAAATGCTGGATAGAGCCGGATTAAAAAATATCGTTGATTTTGATAATAACCATGAGATGGGATACGGAATCCATGAAATGGGTACTGCCAGGATGGGAAAAGATCCCGAATCCTCTGTATTAAATGCCACCAATCAAATTCATGCATGCAAAAATGTCTTTGTGACTGATGGCGCCTGTATGACATCCTCATCTTGTGTAAACCCGTCCCTCACTTACATGGCACTTACGGCACGGGCCGCAAACCATGCTGTATCGGAACTCAAAAAAAACAACCTCTGAAACCATGAACAGAAGAGATGCAATAAAAAAATCTGCTCTGTTGGCCGGTGTCGCCCTGACAGGTCCTTCTTTGCTATCATTGCTGCAATCCTGTGCGAGGACAGACCGTTTGAGATGGCAGCCGTTATTTCTCAATGATGATCAGGCATTATTTATTTCTTCCTTCGTCGATACCCTTATTCCGGCTACCGAAACTCCGGGGGGGCTGGATGTAAAAGCTGATATTTTTATTGATCTGATTTTTGCCAAATCTTACGACGTTGAAGCGCAACAGCAAGTACGAAATGATTTGGACCAGTTCAATGCCGAATCTGAAAATAAATACGGGGATGTATTTGCAAATTTAAATTCCGAAGACAGAAAGAGATCTCTTCTTGATCATGAAAATGAATCCGGAAAATTCAGGAAAAGTGTCTGGGGAACAGCTGTAGGAGAGGAAGAACAACCGCCTGGTTTTTACAGGTCACTAAAATCCCTGACGTTATGGGCCTATTTCAGTTCTGAAGAGGTCGGGCGGGAAATACTCGTATACGATCCGGTTCCCGGAGAATACCGGGGTTGCATCCCGTTTTCGGATGTAGGTAAATCCTGGACTTTTTAAAAACACGATCGGTGTCCCGCATAACAATCGTTTACAGTTACGGTGTCCACCTGACGATGGTTCTTCGGTGACTCCTGTGGCTGGTACAGGCATAAAAATTTCTATGGATATCCCATGCCATGGAATAGACCGAAGCTGCTAAAAAAACGGGACCTTGGTCGTTATCCGGTGACAGGGTTAATACATACCCGCGGGTGGGTGCCGAAAAACCGATCAATCCCCGTTCACTTATCCGGTAGGCAAGGTAATGTCCATCCAGCGATAGATTGTAATCCATTTCCCATTGATTGTGATCCAGGTCCCAAATACTGATACTGTTGCCAAGCCAGCCTCTGGGTCTATGACGCGCCAGCCGCCGGCCCTCATTTGAATAGATCTCGACTCGCTTGTCGAACGGCTGTTGAACCCGGATGTCTGGTTTAACAGCGTCGGGCCTTTCAGCACAATTTCTCTGGTCAGTCTCCCAGATGATAAACGGTTTTGTTGTCAGATCCACAGCAAAATAAAATCGGTTTCTCTGCCTTGCCGGTATGGACAGTCCGGGAGATTGAGATCTGTCATCCTGAATGGTATCGGCATGCTGTTCACGTTTAGAGGAATCGCTCCAATCAACTGTTGTGAAATATAATGTGGTATTGTCCGGGCTGAAGCAGCCCAGGCCATCGGGCCCAAACCCTTCAGCAATTAGATCCTGAACGTCCGGGTCCGGTTCAGCGAAATAATTTTCATCGGTTTCGAGATCAATCAAAAACGTTTGCCGCTGGTGAGAGGAATTTTGCGGATTTTCCTTTAGAAGAGGTGATTCATCTCCCATATATTGCAGCCACCTGCCATCACCCGAAACAGTGAACCGGCACCAGGAGCCTTCCGGAATGGCCAGTATTTCTCCTCCTGATCTTTCCGGGTCTGTAGTCAGGGCACAGCCCGAAAATAGTATAAATAGGCAAGAAATAAGAACAACGGATCCGGCTCGCCTCTCAAGAGGAATGAAAATGATATCAATATTTAGCATGGAGCAAATGTTATTAAATTGACAAAATCCAAAAAATGTTGCCTTTTATACAAAAAAAAGATGTAATCAAAGGTTCTATGTTTCAAGCTTTAGCTGAAGCTACAGAGATAGCTATGGAAAAATGTATTGGCAAGCATGATGCTAATCATTACCTTCAAGTTTTTTATAATTAACCTGAAAACAGAATATGGAAATTGTTGATCTACTGCAGTCAACACTGATCTACCTCTTGATAACCATAGCAGGAATTTTTGTTATCGTGAATCCGCTGACTACCGCTTTTGTTTTTATGTCGCTAACCACCCGGATGAGTGAAGAACGTAAAAAAACGACTGCCCGCAGGGCAACAAAAATCTCAACAGGCTTATTTTTTGTTTTTGCACTTCTTGGCGGGGTAATTTTTCAGTTATTTGGGATCACTCTTGCCGCATTTCGTATTGCCGGCGGGATTATTCTTTTCGGCATTGCCATGAAGATGTTAAGTGCCAAAACCGAAAATGAAAATGAACCCAAAAAACCAGAAGGAGATATTACCGATGATATTTCTGTAATTCCTCTTGCTATTCCATTTATAAGTGGGCCAGGTTCGATCGCAACGGTGATGATCCTGACAAGTGAGGCACCGACTATTTATCACACAGGGTTGGTGTTTATCGCTGTACTGATCACTACGGTAAGCTGTTACTACTGTATGATATACTCAAAGGTCATTGTAAAGTACCTTGGTGATTCCGGAAAACAGATCATTACAAAAATTTTCGGGTTGATTCTTGCCGTTATTGCCGTTCAGTTTGTCATAAACGGGATTGTCAATGCGATGGTTGACTATGAAATGATAAATATTCCGGGCATGTAATTGTAACCGTTTCGAGGATCAAATAACCGAGACCAATACCGCCCAGGGGCCACCGCCGGGGATAGTTAATTCGAGTGGATCCTGTGGTGAGCCACTCTTGATTTCCTCTTCCTGCCACGGTTAAAGGGAGCAGTTATAACCTCTAATATTTCTATAGGTATTATTATAGAAGCCAGAATCAAACTTAGAGAACCTTTTCAGGAGTATAATTGGCTGCCAACCAGGGTATGATATCACGGTCCAGTGCCGAGAAAAGCTGACTTCGATAACCCCGAGTAGATTCACTGTTACTATTCCGTGTTGTTACTGTGATAACGGCGTCTAATTCCGGAAGAATCATAAGATATTGTCCGCCATTCCCAAAGGCATAGACTTTATGAAAATCTCCGCTCATTCGCCGAAACCATAAATATCCATAGTTATTGCTTTCACCACGCCCTGTTACAGGTTTCACAGACCGTATGATCCAATCACCACTGACAAGACGTTCTCCATTGTAAACACCCATATTCAACATCAGTTGGCCGATCTTGTCGATATCCTGTGGTATCAGGGCCATATTATTGCCACCCAGAAAATATCCCTGAGGGTCACGGTCCCAGCCAGCAACCTGGATGTCCATCGGGTGAAAAAGGTAACGGTTGGCAAATGCAAGTGTACTCATCCCGGAAGCGCGTGTCAGGATAACTGAAAGAAGATGTGTGTTTCCTGTGCTGTAAATTCTGTCAACGCCCGGTGTACCTGTCAGTGGACGATTCAGCGCATATCGTATCCAGTTGTTGCTGGTTACCCAGCGTCCATAATGTCCGCGGCTGGTTGAAGCCAACCCGCTTCGCATCGTCAGCAGATCATCGATCGTGATAGAGGCTTTGGCCGAATCGGCCTGTTCATCTAAATACTCAGGAAAAAAATCACCAATTTTCTGGTCAACACCCTCCAGATATCCTTCCTCAATTGCAATACCGATCAGAATGGACAGAATACTCTTTGAAGCAGATTTAATATTATGTGCTCGTCTGGCGTTCATTCCCTTGAAATACTCCTCGGAAAGTAGTTCTCCATGCTGACTGATTAAAATACTGTTAATCGGTCCAAGCGAATCAAATGGCCGTACCAGTTCTTCCAAATCAAAACCTGCAATCTCTTCACTGATATGGGGAAGTGGATTGTGAGGGCTTGTATAAAATGAGTCATTAATTTCACTTTTATCCGATTCGGAATCAGGTGAAAACAGGTACGGAATTCCTACCCATAACAATGTAAAAAGCATTGCCAGAAGGAATAGAACTAATGAATAATTATATTTGAAATTCAAGATGGTCTATACTTTATTACATCCGTTTTACTCATTACTATCTGCATTATATCATCGTAACCCCTAAATATCAAGCGGTTAACATTGATCAGGATTAATATCGAACAAAACAGCAATTTATTTCACAGTCAGTTTGTAAAATTATCATAACAGTTCATTTTTAGAACAAGTACATGCAGTTCAGCGGTATTCAGATTCTTTTCAACCATGATTTTATCCCCTGGTGTGACAGGTACGTACGATATATATAGTGTAAATGATGATGGCAGCTGCTCAATAAACGGCCCTGTCTGACTAAAATTTGAAATAAACAAACAGGCGCCCAAAGTTTTTGCTGTCCTTATCAATTCGATGATATTTATCCCTGATATGTTTTTGTTCAAGAAATTTGAGTACCCGTTTTTTCAGCTGGCCGGACCCTTTTCCTGGGATGATTTCCACGGTTCTTATTTTCTTCTCAACAGCTTCATCAATAATATTGTTCAACTCCCGTTCGATTTGATCGCCCTTATTATATATTTCGTGAAGATCGAGCTTTAGCTTGGCCATATGAATCACTCTTTAATCTAAGTTCGCTACTTTCTAATCGATAAATAAACAAATCTGTAGAAACCTCAGTTTCAGAAAAATCAAAAATAGGGTGACAATATTTTTGGTTAAGAATTATTGAAGTTTATACAGATATATAATGACCGTTCTCAAGCAGTTTAAAAACTTTAAATTCGATAAAATCCGGAACAATTGAGCCTGAATCTTGTTTATTATATTACAATTAGCATTAGAATCAGAACGCATAACAATTTGTTCAATGAAAAAGTTTTTAAAGGCACTTCTTACCATTTGCTTGATTTTCACTCTGTCAGCGTGTGCAGATGCTGAAAATGACGAAAATGGAGATGAACAGATTTCAGAGGAGATGGCTGATGATTTGGCCGTAACCTGGCAGGAGCAAAGAGATGAATTCGCCGGACTTGCGGAGTTTCAAATTGAGGATTTTAAACAGCAGATTTCTGAAATAAAGGAATCTAACGGAGATGAAGAAACTCTCGCCGAGATCGAATCAAGAGTTGAAGAAACCGAAGATAAACTTTCTGACCTTGAGGAAGCAGAAGAGGAAAGATGGGAAGAACTGCGTGACGACATCGCCGGTGTTTTCGTAGAAATTCAGGCCAGTATCGATGAACTCTGATTGCGGTTTTGTCCATCCTTTGTATGTATATCATGTAGATCCATATTGAATGCTTCAACCAAACGATAGTGGATAGTTGGTTCTTGTTTGCAGATCGAAAAATCATATATCAAATCTTCTTACTGGTTTAGCACCGTAAAAGGTTTTATACTATATTTTTAGCTGTTATTTAAATAAAATCAGTTATTTAGAATTTCTGAAAACTAATTTTAAATAGGTTCACTATAACCTATCGGGGCTAAATGAGTGATATAGAAGAACGAATGAAACAGCAGCAATACGATCTTGATGAATCTCAGCGTATTGCAAATATCGGCAGCTACCGTCTCAATCTGGAAAACGGCAACGCCAATGCATCTGGAATACTGAAGAAAATTTTCGGCTTCAAGCCTGACCATGATTTGAACATCCAGGATTGGCATGATTCAATTCATCCGGATCATAAGCAAATGATGTTAGATTACTTTGATGAGGTCGTTGCCGAGAATAAAGTTTTTGAAAAAGAATATAAGATCATAAGGGCTTCTGATAGTGATGAACGCTGGGTATATGAGAGAGCAGAGTTGAAAACGGACAAAAAGGGAAATCCGGTGAACATGGTTGGAATTGTTCAGGACATTACAAAACGCAAACAAGCCGAGGCTGAACTCTATGAATCGAAAGAGCTTTTCAAAAAAACGTTTGAAAGCCTTGATGAAGCTGTCATTATTCTGAATGTGAATAACAGAACTATCGTTGAGTGTAATCCTGGAACAGAGAAATTATTCGGATATACCCGGGAAGAATTGATTGGCGAGTCAACCAGGATTCTTCACGTAGATGAAGAAAGGTATCGGAAATTCGGAACGCTTGGAAGGGCTGAATTTGAAGAAAATGGATTTTTTCAGACAGAGTTTGTCATGAAAAGAAAAAACGGAGAAATTTTCCGTACTGAACATACCATTACGATGGTTTATGATGAAGAGGGAAATATTGAAAAGGTGGTAAGTGTCGTCCGGGATATAACTGAAAAGAAAAAAGCAGAAGAACAAAATATTCGATCGATTATAGAAGGTGCGGAGCTGGAGCGCAAACGAATAGCCAAAGAACTCCACGACAGCCTCGGGCAGTACCTGACAGCAGCCAGCATGTATTTGGAACATGTGGAGGAGTTTTTATTCGAATTGCCGATTGATCAGAAGCGTCAATTCAGAAAAGGCCTGGATCAGTTAAATAAGGCTATTAATGAAACAAGAAGTATATCCCAAAACCTGCTTCCTAAAGTGATAGATGATTTTGGGATCGCACTGGCTGTGGAATCATTGATTGATGACATCCGCGAGGATCGCTCTGAAGAGATCCATTATCAGCATAATCTGGATGACTGCCAACTTCCCGAAGCTATTGAATTGAATATGTATCGTATTATCCAGGAGTCGCTGAACAATGCGATCAGACACTCTGAGTGTACCAGGATTGATATTCAGCTCGTATTGGAAGAGAATTCACTACACTATACTATCGAGGATAATGGAAAAGGGTTTGACCCCCAAAAAGTAATCGGAGAAGGTTTGGGATTATGGAACATCGGGAACAGGGTAAATGGATTATCAGGAGATCTGGAAATTTCCAGTAAGCCGGACAAAGGCACGTTGATTTCAATCTATGTCCCGATTTAATGCAATAGTACAACTCACGGAAGTTCGGTACTACCCATCAGCCATCGATCACATTCACGAGCTGCCCCCCGGCCTTCATTGATTGCCCATACAATCAGACTTTGTCCCCTGCGCATATCACCGGCAGCAAAAACGCCCTCTACATTGGTATCGTATTTGCCGTGCTCAGCTTTGGCATTGCTTCTGGCATCGCGTTCAACCTGCAGTTGATCCAGAACAGGGTTCTCAGGACCTAAAAAGCCCATGGCCAACAGAACGAGATCGGCTTTCCAGACTTTTTCACTCCCTTCCACTTCTACCGGTGCCATACGTCCGTTATTACCGGCTTCCCATTTGATTTGTACGGTATGGAGTTCTTTGACATTTCCTTTCCCGTCACCTACAAATTTTTTAGTCATTACCTCATATCGGCGAGGATCGTCCCCAAATTTTTTCCTGGCTTCTTCCTGTCCGTAATCCAGTTTGTAGATATTTGCCCATTCTGGCCAGGGATTGTCCCGGGAACGCTCCTCGGGCGGTTTCGGCAGGATCTCAAACTGTGTAAGGCTTTTACAATTGTGCCTCATCGATGTACTGACGCAATCTGTTCCGGTGTCACCCCCGCCGATTACGATTACATGCTTGTCTTTCGCTGATATGAATTTCCCGTCCTCATGGTTGGAATCGAGCAGGCTTTTGGTATCAGTATGTAAAAAATCCATGGCAAAGTGAATACCATCCAGGTCCCGGCCTTCAATGTCCAGATTTCTGGGCCTGGTTGCCCCTCCAGCGAGTATCAGGGCGTCAAATTTTCCTTTGAGTTCAGTGGCTGGAATATCAAATCCGATTTCTGTGTTGACGACAAACTCAACACCTTCTGCTTTCATAAGATCAACCCTTCTCTGAACGATGGACTTGTCCAGTTTCATATTGGGAATACCGTACGTCAGTAATCCTCCGATACGGTCAGCCCGCTCATAAACGGTAACCTTGTGGCCGGCTTTATTCAACTGAGCAGCGGCAGCCAGGCCAGCGGGTCCTGATCCCACAACCCCTACTGTTTTACCAGTTCGATGATCAGGTGGATCAGGAACCACCCATCCTTCTTCAAAACCTTTGTCAGTAATGGCTTGCTCGATACTTTTGGTAGCAACCGGTGGGTCGGTTATTCCGAGCACACAGGAGCTTTCACAGGGTGCCGGACAAACCCTTCCGGTAAACTCGGGGAAATTGTTGGTTTTATGCAATCGGTGTAGTGCTTCTTTCCACTTGCCGCGATATACGAGGTCATTCCATTCGGGAATCAGGTTGTAAATTGGACATCCAAGTGATTTTCCGTCCCAGTCTGCACCGGTCTGACAAAATGGAATTCCACAATCCATGCAGCGAGCACCTTGTTGCTGGAGATCATCTTCCGGCATCTTCAGATTCAGCTCTTCCCAGTCGTTGATTCGTTCTTCTGGTTTTCGGTATGGAGTTGTCTTCCGGTCAAACTCCATAAATCCGGTTGGTTTACCCATAATTACATTCAGTTCTGATGGTTTATTTAATTTTTTTGATCAATTGGCAGAAGGAATATACAGGATGCGGGTTGCTGCACTCTGCAATTGCCATCCGGTAATATTCCGGTAATATTTAGTCATGACGTCTCCCACTAATTACCTGCCGCCCGTGCTTTGTCTTCTTTGTTTTGGAGAAAAGCATCCATAACTGCATTTTCACCGCTGGAACCGTTAAGCTTGGCTTTTTCAATCGATTTTAGCATTCGTTCATAATCAACCGGCATCACTTTAATAAATTTTTCTTCCATCTGATCCCATTTGGCCAAAACTTTCCAGGCCAGGTGACTATCGGTATATTCACCGTGATTGAGAATCATCTGTTTTACTTGCTGGATTTCTTCTTCATCTTCCAGTCGTTGCAGGCTAACCATTTCCTTGTTGCAGTTTCTATCGAACTGATCATGCATATCAAGTACATAAGCGATTCCACCCGACATTCCGGCGCCAAAATTCCGGCCTGTTGGCCCGAGAACAACGACACGTCCTCCGGTCATATACTCACATGCATGGTCACCAACTGCTTCAACCACAGCTTTTACGCCACTGTTTCTTACACAAAATCGTTCTCCGGCCATGCCGCGAATATACGCTTCACCACTGGTTGCCCCATAGAAAGAGACATTTCCGACGATAATATTCTCTTCAGGTATAAAACTTATTCCGTCGCTCGGATAGAGAATCAGCTTTCCTCCGGATAGGCCTTTGCCAAAATAATCGTTGGCATCACCTTCCAGCTCCAGGGTCATGCCTTTTGGAATGAATGCACCGAAACTCTGTCCGGCCGATCCTCTGAATTTCAGGTGAATCGTATCATCCGGCAATCCGTTACGTCCGAAGCGGCGGGTTACCTCGCTTCCGATGATCGTACCGACAACACGGTTGATGTTATTAATCGGTAGCTTGGCTTTAACCGGTTTTTTATTGTTCAGCGCCGGTTCACAAACATCCATCAGCGTCTGTATATCAAGTGCATTTTCCAGTCCGTGATCCTGTTTAATCAGGCACCTTGTGCCTACACCTTCCGGCGCTTCAGGTTTGTAGAGAACCGGTGAAAGGTCCAGCAGTTTTCCTTTCCAGTGATCCACTTTACGCTGTTTCAGTTTGTCTGATCGTCCAATCATTTCATCGATGGTCCGGAAACCAAGTTTCGCCATGTATTCCCGGACATCCTGTGCTACAAATTTCATGAAATTTACTACGTATTGGGGATCCCCCTTGAACTTATGGCGCAGTTCAGGATTTTGAGTGGCAATGCCAACCGGACAGGTATCAAGGTGACAAACACGCATCATGATACATCCCAGTGTTATCAGGGCACTGGTTCCAAATCCATACTCCTCTGCACCCAGCAGGGCAGCGATAACGATATCTCTGCCAGTTTTGATCTGCCCGTCGGTTTCGAGAGTCACACGGCTTCGAAGGTCGTTCAGAACCAGGGTTTGATGGGTTTCGGCCAGGCCGAGCTCCCACGGCAGCCCTGCGTGCTTGATGCTTGTTTGCGGGGAGGCACCTGTTCCTCCGTCGTGGCCGCTGATTAGGATGACATCGGCATGTCCTTTGGCTACCCCGGCAGCAATCGTTCCCACACCCACCAGGGATACCAGTTTTACATTGATTCTGGCGTCCTTGTTGGAATTTTTCAGATCGTGAATCAATTGTGCCAGGTCTTCAATCGAATAAATATCGTGATGGGGCGGAGGTGAAATCAGTCCGACACCGGGTGTGGAAAGTCGTACATCTGCAATCCATGGGTAAACTTTGCGACCCGGCAGTTCACCCCCTTCACCCGGCTTGGCCCCCTGGGCCATTTTGATCTGAATTTCGTTGGCACTATTCAGGTATTCACTGGTTACTCCGAAGCGTCCGGAAGCTACTTGTTTGATTTTGCTGTTTCGCAGGTCTCCGTTGGCATCCGGTGTATATCGATCTGAATTTTCACCCCCTTCACCGCTGTTGCTTTTGCCGCCGATACGGTTCATGGCAATGGCCATCGCTTCGTGGGTTTCTTTGCTGATCGATCCGTATGACATCGCACCGGTTTTGAAGCGTTTACAAATGGATTCTACCGATTCAACCTCTTCAATTGGGATAGCTCCGTCCTCGTAATTAAAGTCGAGCAGGTGCCGAAGGGTCGGTGGCGGATCGAGTTGATCGTCGAGCTTGCTGGCATATTCTTTATAAAGCTTATAGTCACCGCTTTTACTGGCAAATTGCAACAGATGCACGGTTTCAGGGTTATACATATGATATTCCCCTTTTTTTCGCCATTTATATTGGCCCCCTTCATCAAGTACCTGTCCATTCAAGCGGACTTTTGGATAGGCACGTTCATGACGGAGTTCTGCTTCCCTGGCAATAGTATCCAGGCCGACTCCACCAATGCGCGAATCGGTCCAGCTGAAGTATTTGTCAATCACTTTCTGGCTGATGCCGAGCGCCTCAAAAATCTGGGCACCGCGGTACGATTTGATGGTAGATATTCCCATCTTTGCCATCACTTTGACGATGCCTTTGACAACGGCTTTATTGTAGCCTTTTACAGCCTTTTTGAAGGAAATATCGGTTAGCAAATCTTCCTGAATAAGATCATAAAGGCTTTCATAGGCCATATATGGATTAACAGCATCCACTCCATATCCCAGCAGGGTGCAAAAATGATGAGTCTCACGTGGTTCGCCCGATTCCAGAACAATGCTTATTTCAGTTCTGTTGCCGATCCGGATCAGGTGGTGGTGCATCCCGGAAACAGCAAGCAGTGCGGGTATAGGTGCGTGCTTTTCATTAAATTCGCGATCACTCAGGATCAGGATATTGGCACCTTTTTCGATCGCTTGATCGGCATCATCAAACAGGTTATCCAGTGCTTTTTCAAGCCCTTTCCCCCCGGAACCGGCTTCAAAAACGATCGGTAATATTTCAGTCTTGAATCCGGATATCTCGATATTTTTCAGTTCCTCGATCTCATCGTTCGTCATTACCGGAGTTTTCAGTTCAATCTGGCGGCAGCTTTTAGGGCCGGGCTTCAGGATATTGCCCTGAGATCCGAGTAATGTTTCCGTAGATGTGATCAGCTCCTCGCGAATCGGATCGATCGGTGGATTGGTTACCTGGGCAAACAGCTGTTTGAAGTAATTGTACAAAAGTTGGGGTTGATTCGAAAGGACAGCGATGGGTGCATCATTACCCATAGACCCGACCGGTTGAAGCATATTTTCGGCCATCGGGCCTACATTGATTTTTAAATCTTCATATGTATAACCAAAAACCTTTTGTCGGTGTACGACCTGATTGTGGCTAAGGTTGGGTTCGGTAAACCGTGGTTTACCAATAAGTTCGGGAAATTTTATCCGATTCTTTTCGAGCCATTCCCGATATGGGTGTTCGGATGCGATGCTTTTTTTGATCTCCTCATCACTGATTATACGTTGTTCTTCGGTATCGATCAGGAGCATCCTTCCAGGTTGCAGTCGTTCTTTTTTTACGATTTCTTCAGGTGGTATACTTAGGACGCCAACTTCGGATGCCAGTACAACCATATCATCGCGAGTCACATAGTATCGAGAGGGTCTCAGACCGTTGCGATCGAGTGTGGCACCAACAACTTTACCATCGGTAAATGCAATGGATGCCGGACCGTCCCAGGGTTCCATCAGGCAGCTGTGATATTCATAAAATGCGCGAAGTTCTTCATCCATCTGATCATGTTTTTCCCAGGGCTCGGGGATCATCATCATCATCGCGTGTGGAAGTGAACGCCCGCTTAAGTACAGAAATTCCAGCGCGTTGTCGAACCGGGCAGAATCACTGCCTTCTTCCTGCATGATTGGATACAGCTTTTGGATATCTTTGCCAAACAGTTCGGATTCAAAGCGTGCCTGGCGGGCATGCATCCAATTCTGGTTACCGCGCATAGTATTGATCTCCCCGTTATGGATCAGGTAGCGATACGGGTGAGCCAACTCCCAGCTTGGAAATGTATTGGTACTGAAACGAGAGTGAACCAATGCGAGCGCCGATTCCATAAGTGGATCGCATAGATCAGAAAAAAATCCGTCAAGCTGCTTGGTCGTAAGCATCCCCTTGAAAATAATGGTTCGGGCTGAAAGACTTGCGATGTAGAAAAATTCTTTTTCGTGAATTTCATACGCAGACGCCTGAACCTCTTTGGTTATTCGGCGGCGTACTACATATAATTTTCGCTCAAAATCGAAATCCGTTTTAAAACGCTTGTCCCTTTTGATAAAGATCTGGCGGATTGAGGGCTCATTTGCCCGGGCTGACTTTCCGAGTTTGGAATTATCGGTCGGAACCTTTCTCCAGCCGAGGACCTCAAGGCCCTCCTCTTCAACAACTTTTTCTACGAGCCTTTCACACATTCTTCGGTATTCCCGTTCACCGGGGAGGAAAATCATACCCACACCATAATTACCAGGTGCGGGAAGGTCGATACTGAGCCCTTCACAGGATTCTTTCAAAAATTTATGAGGAATCTGGATTAATATACCGGCACCATCGCCGCTGTTGGGTTCACTCCCGCTGGCTCCGCGGTGGTCAAGGTTATTCAATACGGTTATTGCCTGCCTCACAATCTTATTTGACCGTTTCCCCTTTATATTAACGACAAAGCCTATTCCACAGGCATCATGTTCATGTACAGGGTTGTATAATCCTTGTTTTCCGGGTCTGATATTACGAGTCATTTATTAAAAAGTTTAACTTGTAAATAATTTTTGCAGCAATAATATCTGCGGTATAACCTTATTTATGGCACGGAGTTTTATCGTACTCCTACCGATGCCGCCAGAATATTTACCGACATATAATCCTCTGTCAATGCCGTTATTTTGTACTAATTCGGGCATAAATTCATTATCATTATCAGTTAAGCCGCATTGCACTATTTATCCTTGAATAGTCACAGAGAAGCCCCGGGCTATTGAGCAGTCGAAATAATTGTATTGAATGGATCAGGACCTTAATATGTCGACTTTTCAACCTTCATTTGGTTATAATTCAGTCCGAATAAACCACCGGGTTAATGCAAAATCTTAACGTTATTAGCAGGTATCCATAAAATTTGCTACATATCTGAAAATCATATCGCATGAACCCCTACTCTAATACAGTTTTACCTTACAGAGATTTAAACGAGTTTAAGCCCCAAAGATAAGGCCTAATCACATTCATGAGCAAATGGTTTTTAATTTTACAATTGTTTTAAGCCAATTATCTTAAAGTAACATACTTAAGTTACTAAATTTATTATCCTTATGTAATTGATGATTTTCCTTTTATTGAATGGGTGAACTCTCTGAATCGTAAGCATCCTTCAATAATTTCATTTAACTTCATCATCTTGGAACGATCATACGGGACTGCCTGACAATATGAAGAGAATCAAGGATATACTGAAATTACGATCCATAAGAATTGTGCTGCTATACATTCTGTTGTCAGCTCTTTGGATAGCTTATACTGACCAGGTTGTCATATTTTTATTTCAGGATCCGGCGCTGATTACCCAGGTTCAAACCTATAAGGGATGGTTTTTTGTGTTGGTTTCAGGTTTTTTTGTTTTCTGGATCCTGCGAACAACTGATCTTGAGATCAAAAAAAATCGAGACTTTTACAAAACCATGCTTGATGATGCCAAAGTCGGGCTCGCTCGAGTTGTCGACGGGAAAATTATATCCGCAAATCCTGCCTTTTTGAACATTCTTGAAATTAAAACACCCGGAATCAAGGAAAAACCTTTTCTCAATTTAATTGATCAGAACAACCGTGAACAGATAAAACAAAAACTGGACAAGCTCAAATTGGATGAGCAAGATGAGCAAGAAATGAGGTTGTGGTTTGGGTCAAACCGCAAAAAGTGGATACAGTTCATTTTTTCCAGGCACAGAGACATAAACGGGGAATATTTTCAGTTGATTGTACAGGATATCAATAGCCGCAAAACCTACGAGAGTTATAATGAACTTCTGCTGCAATTGATCCTCTCACTTGAACCCGGAATGGATTTCGAATCCTCACTTTATCGAATGCTGGAAAATCTTTGTTCAGAATTGAACTGGGAATATGGAATAGCCTTGACGCCCGGGGCTGATGGTGAGTTCAGAAAAGTGGTGAGCTGGTACAAGCTGGATCCGTTGCTCGATGAATTTGATTCACGAGTTGATTTGTATCATTTCAGTGAGGGTGAAGGTTTAACAGGAATGACAGCTAAATACCGGAAAGCGATCTGGATTGAAGATGTGGAAAAAGCGGAATATTACAAGTATAAAAAAGACACTCTTGAAGCGGATTTGCGGACGATTATTGCTATACCTGTAGTGAGTAATAGTAATGAAGTGCTTGCTGTAATTGTGCTGTTCAACCGGTTGATACTGGAAGAGGATCAAGAGCTGGTAAAGTTGTTGACTGCCATTGGCCAGGATATTGCATCCAAACTTGAAAAGAGACGGGAACAGGATGAACATCAAAGGTTGGAAGAAAGCCTGAATTTTGCCCTGAAAGCTGCAAATATGGCAACCTGGGATATGGATCTGAAGTCGGGCAGGATACTGAGATCTTTGAATCATCATGAGCTCTTTGGTTTTTCGGCAGCGCCTGAAAACTGGGACGTAGATGATTTACTTGAACGTGTTATCAGCAAAGACAGGAAAAAGGTTCACGATAGCCTGATGAATGCAGCAAGAGGACATGACGAGTACAATGTAGAATACCGGATGAAACTGAATGGGAAAATCAAGTGGTTTTGGTCAAGAGGAAACCTGCAAGTGGATGAATTTGGTGAGCCGGAGCGTTTGACCGGTGTGATTTCGGACGTAACCAATAAGAAAAAGATTGAGAAAGAACTGGAACGGGAACGTGAGTTGTTGGAATCGCTTTACAGGACGATTCCTGTGATGATTACGATTTATCGTCCGGATCTTTCGGAGTTCAGGGCAAACAAGGAATTTGAACGGGTGACCGGCTGGAGCAGTGAGGAAGCAGCAGAAATTGACCTGATGAAAGCGATATATCCGGACCCCTCGTACAGGAAAATGGTAACAGAGTTCATGTCGAATCCAGGCAGTGGTTGGAAGGATATTGAGATGGAGATTAGATCGGGGGATAAAATTCATTCGACCTGGACAAATCTGCGCCTGAGTGATGATACACAGATTGGAATCGGACTCGATATCACCGAAAGAAAAAACTATGAAATGGAAATCAGGGACAAAGAGCGATTGCTCAGTGAAGCACAACGAGTAGCAAGCCTGGGGACATTTACAGTTGATCTGCGTACAGGCTGCGCGACGGCATCGGTGGAATTGAGGCGGATATTTGGTTATAACCCGTATGAACCGATTTCAAAGGCAGACTGGCAAAACAGTTTGCATCCTGAGCATGAAGAGGAGATTATGCAATACCTGGAAAGGATTGTTCGGGAAAAAGAGTCTTTTGACAAAGAGTACGTGATTCGGCGCAAATCTGACGGTGAAGAGCGATGGGTTGATGGGAAAGGCGAGATCATTTTTAATGAGGAGGGAGAAGCAATAAAGATGCTCGGAACCATTCAGGATATTGACGACAGAAAACGAATCGAGCAAAAACTGAAAGAAAATGAAGAACGCCTGCGGTTAACTACCCACAGTGCGAGGGTTGGCCTTTGGGAGTGGAATCCTCAGACAGGAGAAACCATTTTCGATGAGATTTGGGCAAATCTTGTCGGGTATACACTCGAAGAATTGGAGCCGGTGAGTATCGAAACATGGAATCGGCTGGTGCACCCGGAAGACCTGGAAAAATTTAGGGAAGAAGCTGAACGATATTTTCGGGGAGATACCGATAGCTATGAGTGTGAAGTCCGGATGAAACATAAAGACGGACACTGGGTCTGGATCCTGGATCGCGGCAAGGTGGTTCAATGGGATGATAAGAGTGAACCGGTGCGTATGGTTGGTACCCATATCGATATAACGGATAAAAAAGAGCAGGAAAAGTTGCTGAATGAACAAAAGCTAAAGTTGCAAAGGGCTCAACAGATTGCCGACCTTGGATATTGGGAGTATGAGTTGAATACCGGTAAACTTACCTGGTCGGATATGGTCTATGAAATATTTGGACTGGACAAACAGAAATTTGAATTGACTGCGGAAAATTTTCACGCAATGGTTCATCCGGATGATATCGACGAGCTTCAGGCGACTACACAAGTTATTATCAATATTGGGAGCTCAGAGCTGACCTACAGATTTATAAAAGAAAACGGAGAGATCGTATATGTTCAGGAACGGGGGGAACTGGAAATACGACCGGATGGAAGTAAAGTGGCAACAGGGACTATTTTGGATATAACTGAACAGAGAAAAGCCGAAGACCGGATAATCGGGTCGATTATCGAAGGCAGTGAAAATGAACGCAGGCGTATTGCCAAAGAGCTTCACGACGGGTTTGGTCAATACCTGGCTGCAGCAAGTATGAACCTGGAATCGACGTACGACGAAATAAAAGAGATATCGGGACGCCCGTTTGAACAGTATAAAAAAGGGCTGAAATTGCTGGATGATGCGATAGCTGAATCACGCCGGATGTCACAAAACCTGCTGCCTAAAGCAATCGAGGATTTTGGCCTGAGTCTTGCAATTGAATCTCTGCTTGATGATCTGAATGAAAGTACAGCTTTTGAGATTACCTATTCCGATAATATTGCAGAGATGTCATTGCCCGAAAATATTGAATTGAACATGTACCGAATCATCCAGGAAGGTGTAAACAATGCGATTCGGCATTCCAATTGTAACCGCCTCAGCATACAATTGACCGCTGATGGGAATTCTCTGAGCTGTACCATCGAAGATAATGGTTCCGGGTTTGAAGCCGGTGAGGAGAAAGTGCGGGGCCTTGGTCTGCAAAATATTAGAAACCGTGTTAAATCGATGGCTGGTGAATTGGAAATTTCGAGCCGGCTTGGAAAAGGGACACTGATTTCTGTTATTGTACCTTTAAAACATTTATAATTATGGGTCCATCAAAAAAAACAGGGCTTCAAGAATAGCCATTAAAATAAAAATCAAGTTCTTTGAATATGGCAAATGTTAAAATGCTACTGGCTGATGACCATGAGATTGTTCGCGACGGTTTAAAAACTTTAATCGGCTCACAACACGGACTCGACATTGTTGCCGAAGCGGAAAATGGAATACAGGCACTGAAAGCGTGTGGTGAACATGAAATAGACCTGATTATCATGGATGTCAACATGCCGGAAATGGATGGTATAGAAGCCACAAAAATGATAAAAGAGAAATACCCGGACGTCAAAATCCTCGCTCTCACTATGTCGGATAATGATGTGCATATTCGCAAAATGATTGAAGCTGGCGCTTCCGGTTATATCCTTAAAAATGCAGGAAGGGAGGAATTGAAAAAAGCAGTCCAGTCGCTCATGGAAGGAAAACATTATTTCAGTGACAGTGCTACCCAAAGTGTGATGATGGAATTGGTAAGAAGCAAAGGGAAGTCCAAAGGGGTGGGGCCGGCCGATATTACAGACCGGGAAGTTGAAGTGCTCGAGCTTATAGTGAAAGAGCACACCAATCAGGAGATTGCAGAAAAACTTTTTATCAGTGTCCGTACCGTCGATGCACATCGACGAAATTTATTACAGAAAACCGGTGCAAGAAATACAGCCGGGCTCGTACGTTATGCACTTGAAAACCATCTATTTAGTGGGAACCAATAAATCCCGTAGGTACATTAGCATACATTCATTACAGTCAATTTAGGTATTTACTCGTATATCTACTCTCCCTATGCCTTGGTAGTTTATTATTAAGCAAAGGGTTCAGGATGAACATAACGATTGTAGGAGATCAGGTCGATCGACTGGAGTTGTTTAGCCAGTTACTCGACGAGGAAATAGGGTGGACAGTGTCTGCTTATTCGATTGAAAAAGCTGTTTCCAAAAACGGCAGGGGGATAATATGTCAATCTCAAATAGCACTTATTGACCTGGCATATGTATCTGAGTCGGCTCCGCAATTTATCAGAAAGTTTCGCAAACTGTATCCGGAAATCGCTATTCTTGGTATCCATTTCTACAGAAATGAAAAATTAATAGAGCCGCTGGTCAAAGCCGGGCTAGACGGTTACATTCATTCCAACTCCCGTAAAAGTGTGATTCATGAAGCTATCCGACAGCTTTTGAGTGGAAATAAATACACACATTACTAGATATGGGATAGCGATCTCGTCTACTATCTTTTACCTATTTAAAATTTAGGTTTTTCACGTCTTACAATAGCGAACAGTTCTTCTTATAGTATTATACCTGATTAGAATCCGGTCAGGATACAGGACAAAAGAGGTAAAATCCAGTGACTGAGTCAGCTAACCCCGAAAAAACAACCATGAGTGAACGTCAGTTTATAGATTCTTATCCTGCCTACACGGCGATTCTGGATCGGGAAGGATTCATTTTGTCAGTCAACAAAATATGGAAAGAGGGGAAGGATAATGCGGCTGGTTTTTTTGGCCCGAATTATTGCAGTGGTAATTATTTCGATAAACTGGCTGTTTTCGCCGAGTCGGGTAATGACTATGCATTGAAATCGATTCTCGGGCTCAGGCAGGTCATTGACAGTTCTGAAGAGTTTACGATCACTTATCCGGTGAACAATGGCGAGGAACAAAATTGGTACAAATTAACCATTCGGCCAACCTATAAGAAGGATGAAGCCATACTGGTATTTCATGAAGATGTATCAAAACTGATCAGTACGTCTCAACAGCTCAGAGAGTCTCAGGAGCGTTATAAACATCAGTTTCGCGAGTCGAATGTGGCTATTATTATCGGTAAACCGGAAGGAGATCTGGTTGATATGAACCCAGCCGCTGAAAAAATATTGGGTTATACCCTGCAGGAGCTGAAATCCGGCCAACGGGATACATTCATGGATTCGGAAAATCCGGATGTGGAGAACGCACTGATCGAGAGAGCAGAAACAGGAGAATTTTCCGGAGAACTGACAATGATACATAAATCAGGCAGAACGGTTTATGTTGAACTGACTTCAAAAATTTACCGCAACGAATCGGGCCACCTGCGTACGCTTACGATGTTCAAGGATATTACTGAAAAAAAAGAGATAGCAGAAAAACTGGAGTATGAACAACGGTTTACCGACACTGCACTGAATAGCTTGCCGGGATTATTTATCGTAATGGGAAGAGATGGCAGATTGGTAAGATGGAATCAGGGACTTACCAAGGATCTCGGCTATTCTA
>SLOU01000048.1 GCA_007132385.1 Balneolaceae bacterium
ATTCGGTTTGGGTATAGTTGATAATCTTGTCAGCAAGTCGCCTGCCCTCTGAAGCCTGCAATACTTTCTCGTATTTAAAGGATTTTCTGAGTCTTTTGCGTCTGAGCAGTCGTTCCAGAAGTTCTTCTTCATGACGGTTGAGAGAACTCTCTTCTTGCCCCATCTCCCACAGCTGGGGATGGTGTTTTTGAATACTAAGCGGCATCAATCCGGCAAAGATAGAGTTTCGGGAGTAGGGTGTTGCAGTTGGCAAAATGGAAAAGTAGTAGTCGGTTTCAATATTGTAATATTCACTTAAAATTCTTTCGAAAAGCAGCCACTGATCATATCTCATACAATCGATGAGGAAGAAAAAAACCGGTTTGTCATCCTCGAAGTATGGAAACACATATTCGTTTAACACATCCGGACTGAGCCAGGGGCGGTCCATTTTCGGATTATTTAGCCAGCTTTTGTATTCCAGTTCGATATACCGTCCGAATGACTGGTTGGCCTGCTGGAACTGATCGCTCAGAACCTGTTGCAGAGCTTCATCACTCTGCCCGAGATCCATTTCCCATCGAGTCAGTTGACGGTAGATATCGATCCACGAACGCCAGTCTGTTGCCGAGTCGAATCTTGTTGAAAGTTCATTAAACTGACGCAGATAGGTCTGAGCCATAAATTCATTTTCAATTCTTTTGCGATCGAGTAGTCTTTTGACCGTCAGCAGGATCTGGTTCGGATTAACCGGTTTGATTAAATAGTCAGAGATCTGCCCGCCAATCGCATCTTCCATGATCGATTCCTCCTCACTTTTTGTAATCATCACAACCGGAAGGGAAGGGTGAATTTCCTTTATTTTATCCAAAGCAGCGAGCCCGTCCATTCCGGGCATCTGTTCATCCAGGAAAACAATATCGAACGAACGTTCTGAAATCAGGGCTACAGCATCGTCCCCATTGTTTACAGGTGTTATTTCGAATCCTTTTTCTTTTAAGAATATGATATGTGCTTTCAACTGGTCGATTTCATCATCAACCCATAGAATCCGGTTTGGCATAGAGGTTTTCAATATTCATTATTGTTTCAATTATCAGGAATTCAGTCTGTTTAAGCATGTACCGCATTCCTGATTTTATTCTCATTGTGACTTGTGGGTCGATCTGCCGATAAAATAGCGGATTATTTACCGGAAACCACACCACTGATTACAATAAAGATGCACTTAGGATACGTGGCAGGTTCAAAATAAGTATTTGCCCATTCCCGATTTAATCCTCTCCTGCAATCCTTAAACACTACCAGCAGCCGAAAATTTATTCCGGTTCACTATCTACGGTTATCAGTGGTTCCAGTGTTTCGAGACGCCCTGGGCCGATACCCCTGATTTCTATAAGCTGGGTAATTGAGGTAAATGATCCATTTTGTTCCCGCCAGTGTACGATTCTTGATGCATAAGCCGGGCCGATTCCGGGAAGTTGCTGGAGTTCTTCGGCTGAAGCCTTGTTGATATTGATTCGGTCTGACTCACGGCTCTCCTCCCCGCTGCCTTCAGTTTCAGTTGTATCAGGTCTTGAATCCGAATCCGAAAAAACATCCGGCTGGAATGCTGCTGTATCAGGCTCCGGGTAATACCTCGCCAAAATCCGTTGATGTTCCGATTCCACCTGACGGCTTCGCTCTCCAAATATCCGCTCCAGTTCCTCATAATGTTCTTTGTTGTACACCGTTCTCTGTTCTATCACTGCATTCAGCGCTCCGGATATAGCTATCAATATCAGTAAAACAGCGACGGTTATTCGTTCATTTTTTGTGATTTGTAACCGCTCAAGAAAAAAGAATAGTTTTCTCTTCATGAAACCTCCTATTTTTAGCCCGACGTTGTTACTTATATGATCGGAACCAACACTGATCCTTACAGGAATAGATTCTGATGGACGAAAAAACAAACACGTTTGATTACAACGGTCTGAAGATTGCTTACAAAACTGTCGGACAGGGCAAACCCCTGGTTATCCTCCACGGTTGGGGTACCAGTTCCAGGGTTATGGCACCCCTTGCACGCCAGCTGCAGGAGATCCGGTCCTGCTGCCTGGTCGATTTGCCCGGATTCGGAGACACGGCCGAGCCACCCCGGGCCTGGGGTATTGATGACTATACAGATATGGTGGAATCCATGATTCAATCCTTATTCGGTTCAGAAGAAAAGGTGGATCTGCTGGTCCATTCTTTTGGCGGACGAATAACACTCAAGCTACTGACAAGGGGAGCCATCGCCGAAAAAGTTGACAAAGTCCTGATCACTGGCGGGGCAGGTATGAGACCCAGTCGAAGCTTTTCATTTTATCTGCGGAAGTACCTGGCCAAAACTCTCAAAGCTCCTTTATTTTTGCTTCCTTCTGGCAGTTTGCGGGACAAAGCCCTGAACCGGCTGCGTCAAACCAGCCTCTGGAAAAAACTGGGTTCATCGGACTACAGCAAACTTTCCGGGGTCATGAGGGGAACTTTCGTCAAATCGGTAACCGAACACCTGGATCCACTTCTTCCTGATATCAACCATGAGATATTACTTCTCTGGGGTGAAACGGACGAGGCAACTCCACTCTACCAGGCTAAAAGAATGGAATCGGGTTTGAAGAACAGTGCCCTTGTCGTCATTGATGGAGCCGGACACTATGCTTTTTTAGACAAACCCAAACGTTTTCTGTCTATCACAAAAGCTTTTTTGACCGGCTGATTTTATAAAATGCCTATCTTATTGAATAATTTGAGCCTAAATTGCAACTCTTTGCACATAATTAAGGGCAGAACACGCAAATCAATTTGAATTATTTAAACCTAAATTACATTTTATATATAAGAATCAACTAAAATGACTGCCATGTCTGAAGAAAAATTTGAAGAGATGCTTGACAACCCAACCAAGCATCAATTGAAGGCGTTCTATGATGCCAAAGAAAAGGCATGTAAAGACGCCATGAAATCAACCAAATCGAAAAATCCACATAACAGCGGATCGAGTCTGGCTGAATTCTGGGATTATATCTACGAAGAGTATTACAAAATTCAGTGAAATCATCGCCTTTATGGTACGATCATATTTAATAAACCGGGTTTTATTTCTGCACTGAGGGTCCGTATATCCGTTCCGAGTGACTCTCCGTCACAATGTACAGCAACAGTACTGTTTGCCACTAATCTTAATTTTTTACATTTCAGACGCTCAACTCCCTTGAGTTTTTTGCCGGGTTGAAAAATAAATTTGGGCAGGTACCATAAAATTCGGGGTATCGACATTTTGTCTATGAGCAGCAGGTCGATCCACCCGTCTGTATTATCAGCTTCCGGAGCGACTTTAAAACCGCCCCCCTCTTCCCTGCCATTGCAAATCGTAATCATCAACAGTTTTCTTGAAATCTTTCTGTCGTCAGCCTGTATATTCACTTCGGTACCCCTGAATTTCCAAACAGCCTTGAGTACCCCATAAATGTATACGAATTGTCCTCTCAACCATTTTATATCCGAAGCATAAAAATTTGCCCAGCCATCAAGGCCAAAACCGAGAGTATTTGCACACCATCTGTCAATATCACCGCGAAAACGGATCAGGTCGGTAGCCCGGCGCTTGTCGTGTTTCAGAATATCCATGACTGCATCGATATCATCCGGCATACCGATAGCATTGGCGAAATCGTTACCGCTGCCCAGTGGAATCAAACCGAATGTTAATCCCTTTCTTTCCTGCTCGCTCAATTCGTTAATAACGAGATTGACTGTTCCGTCACCCCCACAAGCGACAAGAATATCATAGTGACCGGCTTGCTCCCGTACAAATTTTTTTAAGTCTTCCCCGTTTTCCGTCTTTTTAAAATGGGGATCGGACCAAATAGTATTTGCAAGCTGTTTTATCCTTTCCAGCTTCCTAACTGAACCTCCTCTTCCGGCTGATGGATTGTAGAGAAAACAGATTTTATGATACTTTTTTTCCATGCGTAGTTAATACCCATAATAGACAAGAAATAAAAGCAAGCTTTTCGAAGAATCAAATTGAACCGGAAATCCCATAATAAAGCAATAGAAAGAAAAACAGGTTAATAGCTGTCATCCATGCCCGATGAAGATTATTGGTCAGGGTCGGATTACGATCTCTGATATTCCACTCTTTGTTTCTTCGGAAATAATCATAAAGCCCTCGCAACCGCCACCAAAAATGCAACTGCCTGTATCCAAGATTTTCAAGAAAAGCATGGCCCGTTAACATGTATATATCCCTGAGCCTGGAATAGGGGCGGTTGGTCATTTCGTCAAGCAGCAGTGCACCCAGAGACAGTATCATTCCGTAAAGGATTGCAAAAAAGATAAATAGAATTGCAAACGATGCGTCAACCAATCCGAAAATCAACAGCAGGAAAAATAACAGATAACTTCCAAGTTCAAGAACAGGGCCCAACAATTCAAATATCAGGTGAAAAGGCAGGGAAAACATACCCAGCCAGCCGAATTTAGGATTTCCTATCATCGACTTATGGTTAAAAAGAGTATCGGCCAGTCCACGCTGCCATCGGTTTCTCTGCGCTGCAAGTTCGCCCCATGTTTCCGGCACGCGGGTCCAGCAAACCGGTTCGGGCAGGTATTTCATGCTGTATGGAATTTCATTTTCAGTAAAATAATGCTGCATTTTTACCACAACCTCCACATCTTCCCCGATTGACTCCCTTTTATAGCCACCCGTTTGCATCAGTGCCGAACGATCAAAAACGGCAAAAGCCCCGGAAATTATTAGTAGTCCGTCAACCGACGACCATCCGATACGCCCGAACAGAAACGACCGCAGGTATTCTATTACCTGGATTCGACCCAAAAAGGACCTCGGGGGATTAACATTCTTCAATTGTCCATTTTCAAACTCACAACCGTTTGATACCCTGACGACACCTCCTACTGCGATCGTTTTCTCATCTTCTACAAATGCACGCAGCATTTTTTTGAGAATATCCCGCTCAAGCCAGGAATCGGCATCAACCGAGCAGATCACTTCCTTCCGTGAAGCGTTCAAACCGGCATTAAGGGCATCGGCTTTTTTCCCGTTTTCCTTATCCAGCACCAATAAATTCGGAAACAGTTTAGAGACATAAACCCCCACTATATCATTGTGCGGCAATAAATTTGGGATAAAACGCACTGAAGGGTATAAATCAAACTCTTTTTTAAGCAATTCGAAGGTCAGATCCGTACTGCCATCGTTAATAACGATAATTTCATAGTCGTGAAAATCGAGCTGAAGCAGGGAATAGACCGTATCACGCACACTTTTCTCTTCGTTATAGACTGGTAACAGAACACTGACCGATTTATAGAGATCCGAATCAAACAGGCCGGTTACCTCATAGGCTTCCCTTGATTTGTTCATGTTTCGTGTGGCAATAAATGAAACGATTAACAACGACAGATAAACCGTATTAACCACAATAAAATAACCAAGAATCAGCCATGAAATCAGATCCACGAACAACATATAGATGCTGACATGCATCATCCGGAGAGAAAGTTATCCGTTCCGATTTCCGCTTTGATCTGTTCCACAATTTCCGGATTGGCATCTTCCGGGATTATATCTACCGTCAGCCAATCGTATGAAAGCACGTCAATCTGTATAATTTCGATAGCTGCTTCGATCTGGACACGGAGGCTATATTTCCTGCTTAGAAACCTGAAAAGCATCTTCAGGCCTTTTTCGCCACCTATTCGACGCAATGCTCCGATCGATGCCCGCAGGATTTGAGGATCTGGATCGGAATTTGCATACAGTTTTTGTTCAATTTCACCCAACGCCCCGGGATAATGAAGCAGACCCAAGGCTTCTATCAATGCAGCAATAAAAGGTACATTCTGTGCAGCATCCGGCATATGCTGTAATAAGTCGAATAAATAACGTGAATGATAATAATACCCCATTCCACCCAGTGCAATTGCAAGTGTGGTGCGGTGTTTTAGCGGAATTTTATGATCCATCACCAACAGCGTCAGGTGTTTACCTTCCTCCACCCATTGATCGCTGTCACGTTTACGATACCGGTAGAGTATTTCATACAGGGCAAGCCGGGTTATCTCGGTATCCCTGCAAAGCATTCTGATCGTTTCTGCCCGTTCCTCCACGTTACCACTGGCCATAATTGCCAGGGCAGCCGCATGTACGATGTATCTTTTTTCATGATCCAGCAGGGTTTTAATTTTTTCAATCTCATTTTTTTCAATGTTTTCCAGTTTTCGCAAAAAGAGGAGAGCTTTCATCAGCTTTTTTTCTGATTTTCTGAAAAGCATGGCAGTATAATACCCGGTGAATACCTCCTGACTTAGAAGCATCTGAATTTTCTTTCTCTCTGATCCTTTCAGGTTTTCTTGCAGATCTTTACAAACTTCGAAAACCGGTTCAATTGAATCGGTATGATTTTCAATAAACCCGGTAATATTATCCAGTGTAATTGTACCGGTAAGATAACCGATCAAAACAGCTCGGTATTCTCTTTTTTTACGTTCCCGGTATTCTTTATTCCATTTTTTAAACGTTCTGGCAAACGTTGCAGATAATAGTATCCC
>SLOU01000281.1 GCA_007132385.1 Balneolaceae bacterium
AACCTCGAATAGCAATAGGGGCTAACCCTACCTGCTTTTGGGAGTGAAAGTCTCCTGTGTATCCGACAGGGGGAAGCATTAGCCGGACGGTGACAAAGTCTGTCCAAACTGATTGCCAGGCTTGTCCCTGTCCTGAGAGGCTGATTTAATTACTTCCGGCTCATGCAGGTGCGGGGCATCCTCGAAGAACCCGACGGATGGATCCGTCGCAAGCTTCGCTGTGTGTTGTGGCGTCAATGGAAACGCACCTTTACGCAGGTAAAACGCCTGATGAGAGCGGGACTGGACGAGGTAAGAGCTTGGGAATCGGCCACAAACGGCCGGGGTCTATGGTGAAATGTCGGAGCGGGTCTACGATGCGTTCCCGGCCGCCGATGGGCTCGATTGTTGGTTTACGAGTGGTGCATTTGTTGACGCTCAACCTGGCGACCAGATCCGATTTCGCTGGAAGGAGTGGGGACCGAACCGGATTACTGATGAAGACGGTGGACCTGTGTTGGAGGCGGAGCGGCCCAAGCGGACGCGTTTGCGTTTCGTTGCTTACATTCAAGTACTTAGCCGCGCCGCCAAACCGTTAGGCTTGGCTATATAAAATTATAATCTCTGTCATGGCAACTTAAATCTTCCTTATTCGACACGGAGAAAGTCAGCAAAATGTTGATGATGTTCTATCTGGAGTTACGGATATTCATCAATCACAACAAGGAAAAGAGCAACGTGTTTCATTGGCTCATTTTTTTGAAAATATTCAAATTGATAAAGTTTTTTCGTCCCCTTTAGTAAGAGCAAAAAAAGTGCAGTAATTATTTATTCAAAACAAAAATCATCAATTATAATCGCCGAATTTTTAATTGAGATTAATTATGGAGATCATAAAGGCTACAGAAGGACAGATTGCAAAAGAAATAATGACAGTATTATCGAACTATGGAATTCTGCCCCACCCATTTCACTTACGCGGGAATCGCTCCGCTCGGTGCACTGTAAATTGACCCACCTGTTTCAGTGCAAATTGACCCGGGTGTTCCCTACTCCCCACCTTTTGTAACGGATCCTTTTTTTGGAAAAGAGATTCCCGCTGATTTTACCATGCCTTGGATGTTTAAAGGCTATGGTGGTTATTCCCGCGAGGAAACAAGTAAAAAAAAACAATAAGCAAGCACACGTATCAACCGGACGGGTGAAAAGGCACCCGCCTTTCCATGAAAACCCCGGCCACGCCGGTTATACGCCGGGCAGTTTACGGCCTCTGGGCAGGCGGGCCAGCTCAAAAACCGGCATCTTTTTTTCAGGATTTTCTCGTAAAAAATTTGATGCCGCACAAGGCAATCGTCGTGGTATTGGGCGCATGGCGCTGCTTGTGCCAAAGCAGGTACTGACGAAGCTGTTCGTCGATGAGCTTGTCTGGTGGGGTTTTGAAATGGGTGGCCAGAAAATCACGCTCATGTTGAGTCGACATTGACTGCCGCGCAGCGGTTTAGTTCAACCCCAGCATCATCTGGCTCCCTTTCCGGATCTTGTTATAATAACGATTTCGTTTTTTGAACAACCGCTCAAAATATTCGATGTGCCGGTCCCGGTAATCATAAATCACAGGAGGTTTTTCGGATCGGGCGATGCGTCCGATATACTGGATTAGCTTTCCGGTGAAGGAAAACGGATAGACCAGGAACAGGCAGTCGAACCGGTCAATGTCGATCCCTTCGCCGAAATACTGTCCGGTGGACAGGACCAGCTGAAAATGTCCTGTCCGTATCTGTGCCATTTTTGAATTTTGACTCCGTTTGGAATCATCTCCACTCAGGGCGATCGTCTCAAAACGATTTTTCAGATAGTGATGAAGGACCTGGATGTGATCTTTTCGCTCCGTCAGCAACAGAACGGATCTGCGGTGGGTAATGGCCACCTCAAGGTCATCCATGATAAGTTGGTTGCGCCGGGTATCATGTACAAGAATGCGGGAAAGCGTTTCGTATGCGTCGGTCCTGTAGTCGAACGGAACACTCAGCTCTGTCTCCCTGATTTTTATGCTGAGTGATGGGGATTTATGTTTATCGGTATAATCGGATGGAATTTCCGAGAGGATATTCCCGATAAAGGTGTAGATCAGTCGTTCGTCGTTATGCTTCCGCATGGGCGTGGCGGTCAGCCCGTATAGATAATATGACCGTAATCTCGTGATGGTCTCCCGGAACGTTTTTGCCGGGATGTGATGACATTCGTCAACGATGATCGTGCCGTAAGTGGCCGGGATATTCGGATATTGGCGGTATGTCTGCGATTCCGCAGTGGACTTGCGTGACGATACCTCCACTTTACTCTGAGACTGCCGGCTTTTACCTGTACTTTGACCGGCTTCCTCCGGAAGATGTCTGCTTTCACCGACATTTTTCACCAGGCGCCTCAGTGACTGAATCATTGCCACAGTAATGAGCTTGCCGGATTTTTTGGTATATCCGGAAATCTGTCCGATTTCTTTTTTCGGAATCTCCAGGAAGGACTGAATGCGATCCACCCACTGGTCAAAAAGCTGCTTTCGATGCACTATGATCAATGCCGGCTGACTTTTACGTGATACGAGTTCCAGCCCCATGACCGTTTTTCCTGATCCCGGCGGGGCTACGATCACTCCGAAATCCGCTTCTTTCGTTGGCTCCAATGCCTTTTTTTGAAAATCATACAGGGATATGCCGGATGAATAGCGCACCGGTACGAGTTTGGTTCGAAGGTCGGAGATACGGTAATCGAGCCCCTGTTTTTCACAAAAACGAATCAGTTCCGGATAAAACCCCCGGGGAATAGTGATGTGGTCCCTCGCCTCTTCGATGAGTTTAAAGTACTTCTCGGTTTGGAAGGTGTTTTTGCCGAGTTTTTTTTTGATCAGGTAATCGGAGTGAACCAGATTCAGTTCATCCCTCAGAAAGGAAACAAGTTCCGGATCGAGATCACTTTTGTTCAGGCGGATGTGTTGGTCGATGGTAATGACCAGTTTACGGTTCGTCTGGTTATATGGATCCGATAGCACTGGTCGATCCGATTTACCGGATTGATCTGTTCGGTGTACCGGGTCTGATTGTGTGATCTGATTTGGTTGTGTTGCCTGGATTGGTTGCGCTGATTGATTCGGTCGGCCAAACAGATTCGATTGGCCCGGGGCTGATAGCTTTGTTTGTCTCTGCTGATCAACAGGGATTGATTTGGGATCTCTTGCAAGCGAAGTATTTTTATCCTGAAGTGATTCATAAATAAGGTCCAGATGATCCGGGCTGACTCTTTCAATATCCTGCAACACATGCCATTGATCGGAGTAGGGCTCTAAGGTGGCGGGATTGATGAAGCAGGTGTCTCCATTCGCCATCCAACGTTTGTTGAGCGGGAGGGCGATCAGATTTCCCGGGCCGGAGGCCGTTGCAACATCCTGACTCGGAAACAGTCGATCGAAGCTGCTGTCCTGATCGAATTCGGAGAGCACTCCGGCATCACGCAGTAGATGAAAGGCTATTTGTCTGCTTTTCCAGGAGGGATAGGGTCGGGCAAAAAAGATCCAGACGTGTCCGCCATTACCCGACCGGGAGCGCTCGAGACGGGCGGACAAGTTGTGCTTGTTGCAGGAATTCAGAAATGCAATGCATTCATCGGTCCAGTGGTTACCGTCAAAATCGGCGGCAATAAACCAGGATGTGCTGTTTTTCAGCAGGGGGTAGATGCCGATCGTCTCCCGGCCCCAAAGATGCTTTTTTATAACGGCTTTGGTCAGTGGTGCCGGTTGCTTATGTTTGAACGTTTTGAAAGTCCCGCCCCGGGCTTTGTGCTTGTCATATTCTTTCCAGTCGACATCATAAACAGGCATATAACCGCTCTTATCCCCTTTAGACCACCACCGGGCATAGATGTCCTCCCGACCTTTGAAAAGAGATCGAAAGCGTTCGATCTGAAAATCAGCATCACGAGTGGGCCTGCTCATTGGTTTCTATTTGTGAAATGAGGACTCCGGCGTTATAGGCCGGGATCCCAGTGGGAATAATTTGGTTTCCGGACAGAAAAGGCTTTTGAAAATTGCCAAGGCTATCGAAGTAGTAAATTGGTAATGATAAAATCAATTTAGTCACAAAAAGGGGCTTCTTCAATAGACTTATCCGTTGCCCGTCGACCGCGATGGGGAGATCCATAAATGATATGACTGTCTGGCGATGTTCGGCATGTTTACCCGGCGGATCACCTATTTGATTGACAGTGAAAAGAGAATTCTGCCCAGTCATGAGAGCAACTTTAAGAGAATTCTGCTCAGTCATGAGGGCAACTTTAACATGAGTAGTCATGCTGAAAAGGTGATGGAGGCTCTGGGAAGCGGAGAAATCAGGTAGGGTGACCGGTCACGGTTATCTGGTATCGGGAACGCTTTTCGATTCACTGATTATCGGTTATATTATCGTTCCTCCAGGACTTATGAATACACAGGCCCGTCTGGTAAGAAACAACAGGATGATTTTAATCAAATTCATACTTTGCGAATCCATTTCTCCCGTTTTTAGATTTTGTTTGCCAAGTACACGTACACCAAAGGGTCGGTACAGCAGATTATTCTCGATCTCTTTCAGAAACTCTTTTCAGTCTGAATGGTCAGCAATCCATGTGATTTGGTATCCAGATGGATATTGCTTTTGCTTTTTCCACCGGCATTGGTTAATTCGCCATAAAAGTGGAATTCAGCATCTGTCCAGACTCTTTCCGACCTTTTCCAGGGGTTGTTCACGGGATATGATAAAAGGAGATTTTTTGACTGAGATCGAGGCTAAGATCTCAAATTGATAATCCTGCTCATCAGCAAATAGTTGCATTTGCTCAAATGCAAAAGCCGATTTTGGAGCAAGAATATCAATACTTGAATTATTTATGACATCTTCCAATATCGCATAAAAACCTACAACTATTTGTCTTTCCACTTGAAATCGGTGCACTACAGAACCCTCGCCAATTTCATGGGAAATGGTGGACCTGCTGAAGCTGCTGAAAAACTACCACTACCACCGTGATTTCGGCGGATCGACCAGCATCAAAGACGTGCTGCCGGTTGTGCTGAACAGCAGCGAGGCACTGAAAAAGAAATACAGTCGACCCTATCGGGGAGGCAACTTCCGGAATCAGCTCTGGTACCGGGAAGACGCATCGGGCCGGGTGATCGATCCCTACAAGCTGCTACCGCCCGTAGGCTTCGAGGAGCTGTCCGATTACGAGGCCGGCGAAGAGATGATTGCCGACGGAGGCAGCGCGATGATGGCCTGGGCCCGGATGCAATTCGACGACGTACCGCAACAGCGCCGCGATGCCGTGTTTGATGCCCTGCTAAGCTATTGCGAGCTCGACACACTGGCAATGGTGATGCTGGTCGAGGCGTGGAGGGGATAGGTCACAAATAAGGACAATCCCCCCCTTGCCCGCTATCACATGACGGACCCCGCCACGCGGATCCGGAGTATCGTCCTCAACCCAGCCATCTTCTGCAGCTATCCTGAAAACAGATTTTCATTCGTGATTCACTCCTAATAAAAACTCTTCGCCTGACCGGGGCGCCTGTATTTGGTTTTCTGGGCCTCAGCAATAAAGAGGATCATTTGGGTGTCATCAGTAAACTCCCCGCAATTATTCTCAAACCCGACAAAATAGACGATGCCGGCCGGACCATTTTCTGATCTGATTTGAGACAAGCTCATGAACCGGAACAGATTTACGTATAATCCAAGAGTTGCTTGGTCATAAAAGCAGCAAAACGACAGAACTATATAGTCGTGTAAGCCGACAAGTAAAACAAAGATTCCCAACCCACTTGATCAACTCAAACTATAAATAAACCGCAATAAATATTCGCATATACACCTATATTCGAGGGTAACCGCAACAATATTGCGTATATAAACAAGTTAGATGCAAGTGTAGCAAAACGGCCCAAAAAATAAAGACGCTGAAAACCGAACAGGGTAAGCACAAAACAAAAAAAGTAAAATATGTATCTATTTTTTGACACAGAAACGGCAGGATTACCAAGAAATTGGAAAGCGCCAGTTACCGATCTAAACAATTGGCCGAGACTTGTTCAACTTGCTTTCTTGCATTATGACAACAATGGCAATAAAATTTCAGGTGGAGATTTTATTATTAAACCAGAAGGATACACTATACCAGCAAATGTTTCAAGAATTCACGGAATTACAACTAAAAAGGCACTTAGAGAAGGACAGTCAATTGTTTCTGTTTTACAACACTTCAATTCTTTAATTGGACAAGCGACTTATCTTGTTGCGCACAATATGTCCTTTGACGAAAAAATTGTAGGTTCAGAATTTTTAAGAAATGGAATGCAAAACAGTATTCCGTCTAAAAATAAAATTTGCACAATGCAACGGACAACTAATTTTTGTGCAATTGACGGTCCTTATGGATACAAATGGCCAAAACTTTCTGAATTGCATTATAAACTTTTCAGGACAGGTTTTGAAGAAGCTCATAATGCTGCGGTTGACATTACTGCGACTGCAAAATGTTTTTGGGAACTAAAAAGACTTGGTAAAATA
>SLOU01000229.1 GCA_007132385.1 Balneolaceae bacterium
ATCGCGTCTTCCAAGTCCAGGATTTCCTGTGGAACAGTGATGTTGGAGAGATGCACCCGGGCACCCGCCTCATCCAGTGCGTCAATAGCTTTATCGGGCAGGAAGTGATCGGTTACATAGCGATTTGTTAACTTGACACAAGCTATTATCGACTCATTGGAGTAACGGACACTGTGGTGTTTTTCATATTTGCCTTTGATCTGCTGCAGAATTTCAGTGGTCTGTTCCGGGGTGGTTGGTTCGACCATAATTTTTTGGAAACGGCGTTCAAGGGCACCATCCTTTTCAATATGCTGTCGGTATTCATTCAGCGTAGTAGCACCGATCGCCTGTATTTCACCACGTGCAAGAGCCGGTTTCAGCATATTTGATGCATCAAGGGAGCCGCTGGCACCACCGGCACCAACAATTGTGTGAAGTTCATCGATAAAGAGGATGACATTATCGGTTTTCTCCAATTCACTCATCACAGCCTTCATACGCTCTTCAAACTGTCCGCGGTATTTTGTACCAGCAACAAGTGCTGCCAAATCCAGTGCTATGACTCGTTTGTCATAAAGTACCCTGGATACTTTGCGTTCAATAATACGGGATGCAAGTCCTTCGGCAATGGCTGTTTTACCAACGCCAGGCTCACCGATCAATACAGGATTGTTTTTTTTCCTGCGGCTGAGTACCTGGGCGACTCGCTCGATCTCTTTTTCCCGGCCGATAATCGGATCGAGTTTGCCCTCTTCTGCCATCTGGGTAAGATCGCGTCCAAAGTTGTCAAGTACGGGTGTTTTAGATTTTTCCATTTTCTTTTCACGTGAACTACCGGATTGTTGGGAACCCTTGGAAGAAGAAATACTGGCTTTCAGATCGCGTGCGCCTTTGGGGTCGTCGTCCCGCGATTTTCCTGAAATGATCAAGTCGAGTTCTTCTCTTACGGCATCATAGGATACATTGAACTGTTGCAGAATTTGGGCTGCAATGTTTTCTTCATCTCTAAGGAGCGATAACAGAAGGTGCTCCGTGCCAATCGTGTCGCTTTTGTACAGTTTAGCCTCCAGGTAGGTTATACGAAGAACCTTCTCCGCTTGTTTTGTGAGAGGAATGTTGCCAACGGTTACTGATCCGCCTGTACCACGAACTGTATCTTCAATGGTTTTTTTTAGTTTGTAAAGGTCACAGTCAAGATTCTTTAAAATGCGGATTGCTACTCCATCGCCAAGGCGAACAATACCCAGTATCAGATGTTCAGTTCCGATATAATCGTGTCCAAGCCGAAGTGCTTCTTCCCGGCTAAACTGGATGACGTCACGAACTTTGCTAGAAAAATTACCCTCCATGAGTACCTGCAGAGATTTTTAAAATGATTAGTTTAAATCGTTATTTAATGAAACTATTAAACGAGACTCTTTTCGATTTAGTTCATATCAGTAGCCAAAGTAGCATAGCGTATTGGCAAAATCAAACATTACTGTAACTCTTACTTAATTTACAACGCTTGAGATAAAGATGAGATTAGAAAGAGATAAGATTCGCGTGTTTTAGTATAAAGGCTTACCAGTCATCTCCTCAGGAATTTTCAGACCCATCATTTTTATGAGGGTAGGGGCTACATCAGCCAGTTTGCCGTCCTTCAGCTTCACATTTTCTTCACCGATCAGTATAATTGGCACAAGTGCGTTTGTATGTGCGGTGTGACTGCTGCCATCGGGCTGCAGCATGCAATCGGCGTTACCGTGATCAGCGATGATTAAAACTTTATAACCGTTCTTTTTGGCTGATTTCAGTACGTTAAACAGTTCGCGATCGACGGTTTCAACTGCTTTGACCGCTGCCTCCATAATTCCGGTATGGCCTACCATATCCGGATTGGCAAAATTGACTACACCGAAGTCAAAACTCTTTTTGTCCAGTTCGTCACATAACCTGGATGCTACTTCCGAAGCGCTCATTTCAGGTTGAAGATCATAGGTGGCCACTTTCGGGCTTGGAATCAAAATTCTTTCTTCTCCAGCGTTTGGTGTTTCATCTCCCCCGTTAAAGAAATAGGTAACATGTGGGTATTTTTCTGTTTCGGCTATTCTGAGTTGACGCTTGCCAAGACTTCCAATATATGCGCCAAGGGTATTTTCCAGGTTTACCGGGGGATAAGCTACATCGACATGGTCGGAGAATGTATCGTCATAAGCTGTGAACGTTGTATAATGAAGATTCAGATTTTTTGTTTCGAATGGAATGTCGCCCAGTTGGAGCAGAGCTCTGGTTATCTGACGGGCTCTGTCGCCCCGGATATTATAAAATATGACAACGTCACCCTGTTGTATTCTGCTGTTTTTATCGGATTCAATCCGGTGTGGTTTTAAAAATTCGTCGGTAATTTTATTTTCATACGACGTTTTGAAAACCTCTTCAGGGCTTGAAGCAGCAGTCCCTTCTCCATTGACAAGCAAACGATATGCCTGTTCGGTTCTTTCCCAGCGATGATCCCGATCCATTGCATAGTAGCGACCTATGATAGATGCAATTTGGCCTGTCCCGGTTTCTTTGGCGGCTTTTTGGAACTCGTGGTAATACTCGATACCCCCATAGGGAGAAGTATCTCTTCCATCTGTAAAAGCATGGACAAATATTTCATTCAGGCCAAACTTTTTGCCCATTTCGAGCAAGGCAAACAGATGAGAATTATGGCTGTGAACCCCGCCGTCAGAAAAGAGGCCCATAACATGTATTCGCCCAGCTTCAGCTGCTTTTTTAAAGGCACGGACAAGGGCCGGATTCTCAAAAAAAGTCACTTCCGAAATATCTTTATTGACCCTGGAAAGTTCCTGCCAGACAACACGTCCGGCACCGATGTTCAGATGACCCACCTCAGAATTGCCAAATTGTCCTTCAGGAAGCCCCACATCCGTTCCGCTTGCCGATAATTTGGCATGGGGATATGTTTTCAAAAGTGAGTCGAGGCAAGGGGTATGCGCTTTTTCGATCGCACTGACGGATACATCTTCTGCGATACCAACACCATCCAGAATTACAAGGAGAGCTTTTGAACCGTTTTCTGCCACACCATTCAGAGGTTGTTAACGTGATTCGTCAATTTTGATTTTTTCCTTGCAGCATTATTTTTATGTATAATTCCTTTGGAGGACATTTTATCGATATAAGAAACAGCCGGCTTCAGCTCTTGTTCGGCTTTCTCCTTGTCAGTAGTCGCAAGTACTTTTTTAATCAAAGAGCGCATTTTTTCTTTTCGGTTTCGATTGCGGACTCGCCTCCTGGCATTTTGCCGCATACGCTTGATTGCTGATTTATGTTGAGGCATAATTTGGTTCTGTCAAATTTATAGGCGAATTTTCAAAGATCTCAAAGTTAAAACTTCTGAATTCATTATACAAGAAAGGATTGATAATTATCAGGAATAAATTTAATTTAACCGGTCTATGTAATGATTGTAGTTATTGATGGACTATCCGGCTCAGGTAAAAGTTCTACCGCGAAAGCGGTAGCTAAAAAACTGGGGATTCAATATCTGGATTCCGGTGCCTTGTACCGGACAGCTACATTTATTTGGCTGCATGATGGAAAAAGACTGACAGAGAATCAGTTCATTGACATTCTGGAATCAAAAGATATTGAGTTTGAATTCAAGAACGATCGCTTTCTTGTTTTTTTGAACGGCCGGAATATTACATCCGAACTCCGCAGGCAGTCTGTTTCCGATAACGTCAGTATGGTGGCAGCCATGCCGGGAGTCAGGCGATTTTTAAACGATTTGATGCGGAAAGCCGTTTCAACAGACGATTATATAGCCGACGGAAGAGATCTCGGTTCTGTTGTCTTTCCTGATGCGGAGTTTAAATTTTTTATGAAAGCATCGCTGGATGAGAGGGCACGTCGGCGGTATAAAGAACTTGAGTCCAATGGAGAATCAGTATCGTTGGGCGAAGTGGAGCAAAACCTTGATAAGCGCGACCGGAAAGATCTGAACCGTACAGTTGATCCACTTATAAAACCGGATGATGCGGTCGAAATTGATACAACACGAATCTCTTTTGATGAACAGGTTGATAAGATATGCAGTATCATTGCAAAAGAAATCAGATAATTTTAAATAGTTATATTTGTTTATTTAACAATAACCTTAACCCTAATCCTCCCGGGTCTATCCGGGATGGCAATGTTTAATCAAAACCATAAATGACAGAAGAACTAAAACAGGAAACTGAAAAACAAGAAGAAACGACTTCTGAAGCGGAAGTAACAAAAAAGGAAAAAGATACTACCGAAGAAGATAGTACTGCTGAAAAGGAAACCGCTGCTACCGATTCGAATGAAACTGAATCTGAAGTTAAGAATGAGATAGAAGAAAAGGCCGGGACAGAATCGGATACAGAAGTGTCTGCACAAGAAACAGGAGAGGACCCACAATCGGCCCGGACAGATCAGGATGTGCAATCAGAGACTGTATCCGAAGCCTCAGAGGAAACGGAAGTAGAATCTGAATCAGAACAAACTGAGGAAACATTTCGTGTAGAAGATCTGCCAACATTTACAGGTGATTTGTCGGATCAAACCTATACATTTGATCAGCTTCAGGCTGCTTCCGACGATTATACCGACGAAGAGTTTAACCAACTCGCTAGTATGTATGAGGATACCCTCAACGAGATTGAGGAAAAGGAAATTGTTACCGGTTTAGTTGTCTCTGTAGATGAAAAATATGTTGTTGTAGATATCGGGTTCAAGTCGGAAGGAATTGTGCCGGTGAATGAATTTTCCAATAAGGTACTTGATAATCTGCAGCCTGGTGATGAAGTCGAAGTTTTTCTGGACAGGGTAGAGGACCAGGAAGGTCAGCTTATTCTTTCCCGTCGCAAGGCCGATATCCTGCAGGCCTGGGAGAATATTGAAAAAGCCCATGAGACCAATGAAGTAATTGAAGGATTCATTCAGCGAAGAATCAAAGGAGGTATGGTTGTTGATATCTTTGGGATCGATGCATTTTTACCCGGATCCCAGATTGATGTCCGCCCGGTCAGGGATTTTGACGCATACGTGGGTAAAACGATGGAATTTCAGGTCGTAAAACTGAACATGCAGGCAGAAAACGTCGTTGTATCTCACCGTGCACTCATTGAATCCGACCTTGAAGAGCAACGAGAAGAGATACTCGAATCGATAGAAGCCGGTCAGGTTCTCGAGGGTATTGTTAAAAATATTACCGACTTCGGTGTGTTTATCGATCTCGGAGGCGTTGACGGATTGCTTCACATTACAGACCTTTCCTGGGGACGTGTAGAACACCCGGAAGAAATTGTCAAGCTTGACCAACGAATGAATGTGGCTGTCATCGATTTTGATGAAAATTCAAAACGAGTTTCACTTGGCCTGAAACAACTCCAGCCGCACCCATGGGATCATATACATGTGAAGTATCCGGAAGGTGTCCGGGTACAAGGCCGTGTGGTTTCCATTGCTGATTATGGTGCCTTTATCGAACTTGAAAAAGGTGTGGAAGGATTGATTCATATAAGTGAAATGTCTTGGACGCAACACATTAAACATCCGTCTCAACTGGTGGATAAAGATGATATCATTGAGTGTGTGGTTCTGAATATTAACGAAGATGAGAAGAAAATTTCACTGGGAGTCAAACAACTTGAGAAAGATCCTTGGGAAGATCTTCTTGACCGCTATCCTATTGGTTCCAAGCATAAAGGTACAGTGCGGAATCTCACAAACTTTGGAGTGTTTGTTGAGCTTGAACCGGGAATTGACGGCCTGATTCACGTTTCGGACCTTAGCTGGACGGAAAAAGTTGACCATCCGAACGAAGTTGTTGATAAGGGGCAAGAAATTGAAGTCGTAGTTCTTGCCGTGGATTTTGACAACAGACGGATCACACTGGGTCACAAACAGGTTGAAGAAAATCCGTGGGAAAAATATGCTGAAAACTACGGTCCCGGTTCCAAAGTTGAAGGCAAGGTTTCAAAAATTACCGATAAGGGAATGTTTATCGAGTTGGAATTGGGTGTGGATGCATTCCTTTCAAAAGATAAACTCGAAGAATCTACAGAAGACCTGAGTGAGGATTTCAATGAAGGTGATAAAGTAGATGGCTTTGTGGTGGAATTTGATGAACCCAGTAAAACCATTGAACTTTCTCAGCTCGAAGACGATGTCAGGAAAGCAAAGCCGAAAAAGAAAACGGATGAAAAGAAAAAAAGTGATTCTGTTGAAACTGGAACTCCCACATTGGGTGAAGTTTCCGGTCTTGCAGAAAAACTTGCTGAAAAAGAAAAAGAAGATGAGGATGATAAATCCTCCTGATCCCAACCCGGTTTTAGCTGACAAAGTCAAATGGATATCGTTTTGACTTGAATGCCAAAAGGATAGATGCCGGGTCTTTGGTACTGGAAGAAAAAATTAGAAAGGCGCTCTTTTAAAAGGGCGCCTTTTTTGTGAAACAGGTGGCTGTGAATTTCTGCAGGTATTGTGTAGCCGGGTCCGCCGGAACCCAGAGGTGCATTTCTTTCTGCTTCTCCTGAATCAGGATCGCCGCCTTGTATCATGAAATTGTC
>SLOU01000078.1 GCA_007132385.1 Balneolaceae bacterium
ATTAATCGTTAGAATGTTTGTGAAGCCGGATGTCATATCTTAAACACTTTTTTTAAAAACAGTTAAAGAAACTAATAACAAAATAAATAACAACAGGATTGAGACATTATGTCAAAACCAATTGAATTAACAGACGCCAACTTTAATGAAGAAGTTGAAAACTCCGATAAGCCTGTTTTGGTCGATTTTTGGGCCGAGTGGTGCGGACCCTGCAGAATGGTTGGACCGGTAGTCGACGAGCTTGCCGGCGAATTTGAAGGTAAAGCAAAAGTAGGCAAGGTTAATGTAGACAATAATCCCGAAGTATCGGTGAAGTATGGAATCCGCAGTATCCCTGCATTATTGATCTTCAAAGACGGTAAGGTAGCTGACCAAATTATTGGCGCAGTACCTAAAAACCAGATCAAAAATAAACTTGAAGCTCAATTGAACTGAAACACTGGTTGTAGCAGCGCTTCAGGACGGTCAGATTATACGGCCCGATTGAAAAATTATTTGAAAGCGGTACAGATAACAACTGTACCGCTTTTTTAATATTTTTGAACTGACGATATAATTCTTACGGAATGAGTCGTTATTGACCAGATAACATTTTTTTGCAATCTACAAATTGTAAATCGGAAATGTAGTGGTAATTTAACCTGCTCAATGTGAATCTTATATCAGGAATCGAATTTACTGTTGTTCAGAATGAATAAAACAGTCAAGCGTATAATATTATATAGTATTCTGGTGCTGATTTTCGGGGTATTGGCATGGCCAAAGGTAAAACCCCTGCTCAGTTCTCCTGCTTCAAATGAAAGTGGTCAAAATATTCAAAATGAACGGTTAAAAGTAGAAGCAGTTGAAATTGAACCTCAGACAGTAGAGGAGCGTATTTACAGCAGTGGTTCGATCCGAGCAAATGAAGTGGTTGAGCTCCGCTCAGAAGTATCAGGTAAAGTTGTTGATATTTTATTTGAAGAAGGTCGCTCGGTAACCGAAGGCCAGTTGCTTGTTAAAACCAATGACAACGAATTGCAAGCACAAAAACGCAGGGCAGAATTTCAGCTCAGCCTCGCCGAACAGCGGGAACAACGCCAGGAGCGTCTACTTCAGCGAGGAGGAATCAGCCAGGAAGAGTATGATGCCACGATGAATGAAGTGAATGTGCTGAGATCTGAAATCGACCTGATTGATGCCCAGATCGAAAAATCGGAGATACGGGCACCTTTCGATGGACTGATCGGGTTGAAATTTATCAGCGTCGGAAGTTTTATTTCATCTGAAACCTCCATAGCAACTCTGAGCGATATTGATCCGGTAAAAATCGATTTTTCTGTTCCGGAACGGTATGTTTCAAGGGTACAGACCGGTGACAGAATACAATTTAATATCCAGGGGAACGATTCTACATTTACCGGTGAGGTCTATGCGATTGAACCCAGAATCGAAACAGAAACCCGTACGCTTCAGATCCGTGCACTCAGCGATAATCCGGAACGTTTGCTTATACCCGGAGCCTTTGCCAATATAGAGTTGATCCTTGAGATGGTTGATGATGCCATTATGGTGCCTTCCATTGCAATTATTCCGGAATTGAACCGGCAAAAAGTATTCCGGTATAATAGCGGTGAAGTGGAAGAAGTTGCTGTTGAAACCGGCATGAGAACCGATCGGGCCGTGAGAGTAATGAACGGGCTCGCGCCGGGAGATACGGTGTTAACAACAGGGTTGTTGCAGGCACGCCCCGGTATGCCGGTGGAAATTACCAGAATTCGCAATTCAAATGAGGTTGATTTATGAGTATAACCTCTTTAAGCATTCGCCGGCCGGTCCTGGCATCTGTCATGTCGATTGTCATAGTATTATTTGGCATTATCTCATTTTTTCTGCTTGGCGTCAGAGAATATCCGTCGGTAGATCCACCTGTCATTACCGTTCAAACTGACTATGTGGGAGCCAATGCTGATGTAATTGAATCTCAAATTACCGAGCCTTTGGAAGAATCCCTGAATGCGGTAGCCGGGATTCGTACGCTTTCGTCTGTAAGCAGGGAGGGGGTCAGTACCATAACTGTTGAGTTTAATGTCGATGTTGACCTTGAAACAGCCGCTAATGATGTCAGGGACCGGGTAGCCAGGGCCCAGCGGAACCTGCCGGCGGATGCAGAACCTCCAACAGTGACAAAGGCGGATGCTGACGCCAGTCCGATTATATTTGTGAATATCAACAGTGATCAGCGTGACTTGCTCGATCTGACATCAATTGCTGAGAATACGTTCAGAGAGCGGTTGCAGACGATTGAGGGTGTTAGTGAAATTCGTATCTGGGGAGCTCGTCAATTTGCGATGAGGCTCTGGATGGATCCAATGCGACTGGCTGCCTACCAGCTGACTCCGCTTGATGTACAACAGGCTTTGAGCAGGGAAAATATCGAATTGCCATCGGGAAGGATCGAAGGTTTTACCACCGAACTCTCAGTTCGTACGATGGGGCGAATGACAACCCCGGAAGAGTTCAACGACATGATTATTGCGGAAACCGGTGGTAATGTTGTTCGTTTCCGTGATGTCGGAAGAGCGGAACTGGGAGCCCAGAATGAGAGAACTGTGCTCAAGAGGAATGGTGTGCCGATGGTGGGTGTCGTGGTGGTGCCTCAACCCGGGTCGAACCAGCTTGCCATCGCCGAACAATTTTATGAAAGGGTTGACCGGATCAGGGTCGATCTGCCGGATGATGTTGAACTGGCTACCGGTTTTGATACAACCGAGTATATCCAGGCCTCAATATTTGAAGTTCAACAGACCATTTTTATCGCTTTCGGGCTGGTAATCCTGATTATATTCCTTTTCCTAAGGGATTGGCGGACGACGCTGATTCCAATCATCGTTATTCCCATAGCCCTGATCGGCACATTCTTTATTATGTACCTTGCCGGGTTTTCGATAAATGTATTGACGATGCTTGCGATCGTTTTGTCAATCGGTCTGGTGGTTGACGATGCTATTGTAGTGCTCGAAAATATATACGCCAAATTGGAAATGGGCCTGCCGATTATTGAAGCGGGTATCCTGGGATCGAAGGAGATCTTTTTTGCTATAATCGCAACTTCACTGGCGTTGGTTTCTGTTTTCATGCCGATTCTTTTTCTGGGTGGAAATACCGGACGGCTTTTTCGGGAGTTCGGTGTGGTAATTGCCGGGGCAGTTGCTATTTCTTCGTTTGTAGCACTGACGCTGACACCCATGTTATCCACCAAAATTTTAAAGAAAGATCAAAAAAAGAATCGGTTCTATACATCAACAGAGCCGTTTTTCCAGTGGCTTAACAACAAGTACAAATCGTCACTGGATACGTTTATGGAAAAGCGTTGGCTGGCATTTGTTGCAATTGCCTTCTGCGGAATTGTAGGATTATGGATCAATTCGATCCTTCCCCAGGAAATTGCTCCAATGGAAGACCGTGGTCAGATCAGGATATCTTCTACAGGCCCGGAAGGTGCCACGTATGAGTATATGGATGCATATGTGGACGATATGATCCGTGCGGTACAGGATGATGTGCCCGAATTAGCGGCGATCAATACGGTTACATCTCCCGGTTTCGGCGCTGCGGGTTCGGTGAATTCTGCATTTGGTTTTATTCAACTTGTCGACCGGAACGATCGCGATCGTTCACAGCAGGAAATAGCAGACTTGCTTGGTAACAGGTTGGGTGAACTGACAGGAGCTGAATCGTTTGTTTCTCAACCTCAGTCTATTGGCCAGAGAACCCTCGGCCTGCCCGTGCAATTTGTGTTACAGGCTCAGACCCTTGACCAGCTAAAAGAAGTGATACCGGATTTCCTGGATGAAGCTAGAAATCATGATGCATTTACCTTTGCCGATGTAAATCTGAAATTCAACCGTCCGGAACTGCGTGTCAACATTGACCGGAATCGTTCAAGGGCACTTGGAGTATCTACACAGGATATTGCACAAACCTTGCAGCTTTCTCTTAGCGGGAACCGTTTTGGATTTTTTATAATGGATTCCAAACAATATTGGGTAATCGGCCAGATGGAGCGTGAACGCCGGAATGAGCCACTGGATTTGAGAACGATCTATGTTCGTAACAATCGAGGGGAACTCATTCAGATGGATAACCTGGTAGAGATTTCCGAGGACAGCAGTCCGCCGCAGCTTTATCGCTTTAACCGGTATGTTTCGGCTACCATATCGGCTGCCCTGGCACCGGGTTATACGATTGGCGACGGGATCGATGCAATGGATGAGATAGGCGCTGCTGTTCTGGATGAGCGGTACGTAACAGATTTGGCGGGTCCGTCGAGAGATTTTGCCGACAGTGCAGCTGCAATGGATTTTATTTTTGCTTTTGCTTTGATCCTGGTATACCTGGTACTGGCGGCGCAATTTGAAAGTTTCAGGGACCCGTTTATTATTCTCCTTACGGTTCCTCTGGCTCTTTTCGGTTCACTCCTTGCCTTGTGGTATTTCAATGAAACCCTGAATATCTTCAGCCAGATCGGTATGATTATGCTGATCGGGCTAGTAACAAAAAATGGTATATTGATTATTGAATTTGCCAATCAGAGACAGGAACAGGGGATGGAGCTTGTTGAATCGATAAAAGACGCTGCAGCGGTTCGTTTCCGGCCGATATTGATGACTTCGCTGTCTACCGTACTTGGTGTGCTTCCAATTGCACTTGCATTTGGAGCCGGATCGGAAAGCAGGGTTTCCATGGGTATTGCGGTAATATTCGGCCTATTGATCGGAAGCATCCTTACGCTTTACGTCATTCCAGCGATCTATACCTACTTTGCCTCCGAGAAAGATCTGATCGAGATCGACGAAGAGAGAATTAAAAAAGCTGAAGAACTCGAAGTCACATCATTAAAATGAAAAAGTTTTTATTGCCTGTACTTCTTATTCTGCCATTTGCTATAGCAGAAGAGGTTATTGCCCAGGATTTGCTCTTACTTGATCAAGCAATAGAAATAGGGCTGGAGAATAATTTCGGTATTCAAATAATTAGTAATAATGCACAAATTGCGGCCAATAACCGAACTCTGGGAAATGCCGGTTTTTTACCTTCAATTTCTTTGGATGGATCCAGAAGTGAAAGTGTAGAAGACAGCCGGTTTCAAACAGGTGATACCGATGGGGTTGTTGAAAACCTGGGGGCCCGCTCTACAAACACAAATGCAGGTGTTTTCCTGAATTGGACTCTTTTTGATGGTATGCAGATGTTTATAAATTATGACACGTTGGGAGAACTTGAGGAGCTGGGAGCAAAAGAGTTTCGTTTTCAGGCAGAAAACCTTATCGGACAAATTATTGATTCATATGTGTCTGTAACCCGGATTCATGAACAGTTGCGTGTACTGGAAAACTCTGTGGAAGTGACCGAAGAGAGGATACAAATTGCAGAAACTATGAGGGATCTCGGTTCGGGGTCTGAGTATGATCTGTTACAGGCACGCACCGACCTGAATGCCGATCGGGCTGCGGTGCTGAGGGAAAGAAGAGTGCTCAAAGATGCCAAAATCAGTTTAAATGAAATACTGGCTCTGGATCCAGATTTTGATTTTGAGGTGACTGAAGATATTCCTGTAAATCGGGATTTGGCCTATGAGTATTTGTATGCAAATATGCTGGAAAACAACGTTTCCCTGCAACTTGTCCAAATTGAACAAAGAATAGCCGGCCTGGAAATGAGAGAAATCAGAAGTGAAAGATTTCCGGAAATTGAGCTGAGCAGCGGATATGATTTTAACCGGACGGAAGGAGGTGGAAGCTTTTTCCAGTTTAATGAAACTAGTGGTTTCAGAATCGGCATTACGGCGAGAGTTAACATTTTTGACGGATTTGATACCAACAGAAGAATTCAAAATGCAAGAATTAACCTGAAAAACAGTGAGTTACTGCTTGAAGAAGAGAAAAACAGGATTGATGCCAGTTTCAAAAGAGCATTCGAAAATTATATAAACAGCCTTGAACTGGTCGATCTGGAAGAGAGCAACCTTGATATTGCCGAAGAAACACTCGATATCGCATTGGAACGATTTCGGACTGGAACGATCAGTGCCATTGAATTCAGGGAAGCACAACGTGCGTTTCTATCGGCTGAAAGCCGGTTGATTGATGCCAAATATGAGGCTAAAGTTGCAGAAACGGAACTGTTGCGTTTAAGTGGTGAACTTGGAGAAATTGCATTGTAACGCCGGCTTTAGGCGCGATTAAATTTCATGATCACCCGTCTGCCGCCGTCATTATAGGACACTTCTTCGGCATAGTGTTCAATCAGGTAGATCCCCCTACCGCCCGTCTGCAGTAAATTTTCTTCTTCTGTTGGATCGGGTGTATGTTCCGGGTTAAACCCATCGCCCTGATCCTGCACTACAATGACAACCGATTTGGGAGATACGTCTACCGATATCTGAACATCTTTTGCACAATCTTCCTTATTTCCATGAACGATAGCGTTTGTTGCTGCTTCACTCAGAGCTAGCATGATTCGTCCCTCCAGATCG
>SLOU01000282.1 GCA_007132385.1 Balneolaceae bacterium
AACTGTTTTTAAAAAAAGTGTTTAAGATATGACATCCGGCTTCACAAACATTCTAACGGTTAATACTCCGGATGAAACAGTGACTCGCGACATATATTACTTTTCTACTTACGAAAGTATCATTTTACCATATACCATTCATATCATATTTTGTTATGAGTTCAATTATCAGAGGCTATCTAACCGGAAGTCCTTACCAGCCCTACCGAATTCTTTCCGATAATATTCCGCAAACTTCCGATGAGTTCATTATTCGGGTCTACCACATATTTTCTGACGCTCATGGATATTGGATCTGAAGTTTGTTCACTGTAAACCCTGAACTTGACCTGTGTACTTCCTTTATGCAGGCTGAACAATGTTGCCATTTGATTTAGTTCCTCACGGCTGATCGAAGCAGTATCTAATGCCAGGGTCAATTGCAGTTGGTCCTGGTATTTTTCACGAAGATTTTCAACCCTTTCCAACGACTTGGCAATTATCTTGGGTTGAGCATCTCTACGGTCAATATGACCTTCAATCATTACTATCGTATCCTCCTGGATCATTCCCAGGCTCCGGTCATAAACTTCATTAAATGTAATGACTTCAATCCCGCCCTGGAGATCTTCGACCGACAAAAACGCAAAGGGCCTGCCTTTCCTGTCGTTTAGCCGCTTTACTGACGTGATGATCCCAATAACTCTTACACTTGATTTATTGGCAATTTTCTGCAGTTTTCCAGGTTCCAGGGTATGACTGGCAAACAACTTGATATCTTCCCGGTATTTGTCGAGGGGGTGGCCACTCAGATAAAAACCGATCAGTTCCCGTTCTTTATTGAGCCGCATAATATTTGACCAGGGTTCGCATTCCCGGAGTTTGGGTTCATCCACACCCCCGCCGCCAGAACCGCCACCAAAAAGGCTGGCCTGATTCAAGCGTTTCTCTTCCTGTTTTCGGGAAGCATAGTTCAGGATATCTTCAACACTTTCAAGCAACTGTGCCCGGTTTTGATGTAAATCATCAAAAGCCCCAGCCTGAGTCAGGCTCTCGATCGTTCTACGGTTACAAACCCTGGTATCAATCCGGGAGGAAAAATCGAATATTGACCTGAACGAACCTTTATTTTCACGATCTTCCACAATTTGACTGATCGCATTCGACCCTACACCCTTAATGGCCGACATTCCGTACTGTACTCTTCCGTTTTTCACCACGAAACGGCCTTCCGCAGTATTGATATTCGGCGGGTCGACCGCAATTCCCATTCGCTGACATTCTTCAATAAAAAACGAAACCTTTTTTATGTCGCTCATATTATGTGACAAAATCGATGCCATATACTCCGGCTTGTAGTTTGCCTTGAAGTACATTGTATGATACGCTACGACCGAATAAGCCGCCGAATGGGATTTATTGAAACCGTAACCCGCAAACAGGGCCATTTTGTCAAATACATCCTTGGCAACCTTGCGGTCGTATCCTCTGGCAACTGCCTGCTTCATGAATTTTTCTTCCTCCGGCGGAAGCAGCTCCGGCTGTTTTTTACCCATAATTCTGCGCAGCACATCCGCTTCTCCAAGCGAGTACCCCCCCATCTTCTGAGCCACCATCATGATCTGCTCCTGGTAGATCATAATCCCATAGGTGGGTTCCAGGATATCCCTTAAGTCCTCATGCGGATAGGAAACAGATTCTTGCCCGTGTTTTCGTTTTATATAGTCCGGTATGAACTGCATCGGCCCCGGCCTGTACAATGCATTCATTGCAATCAAATCGTTGATATCAGTTGGTTTTAACTGCTTGAGGTATTTGCGCATTCCGTCCGACTCAAACTGAAAGGTGCCAACCGTATTTCCTTTTTGATACTGCTCGAATGTTTTCGGATCATCAAGTGGAATATCATCCAGTTCGTACTCTTTTCCGTGGTTTTCGCGAACCATCTCAATTGCTGTTTTTAAAATTGAGAGAGTCTTTAACCCGAGAAAGTCCATTTTCAGCATTCCGGCATCCTCAATCACCTTTCCATCGAACTGTGTAACGTACAGATCGGCATCCTTGGACGTAGAGACCGGTATATAGTTGGTCAGCTTGTCGGGGGCAATAATCACTCCTGCAGCATGAATACCTGTATTTCGAACCGATCCTTCCAAAGTTTCTGCCATCTGCAGCGTTCGGGATTCAAGGTCGTCACCATCTTTCAGTTTCTGCAGCTCCTTCACTTCGTTAAACGCTTCTTCAAGCGAAATGCCAATGGTTTCCGGTACAAGCTTGGCCAGACGGTCTGCTTCGGAAAGAGGCAGATCCAGCACTCTTGCCACATCCCGCACCGACGAACGTGCTGCCATCGTCCCGAATGTTATGATATGAGCCACCTGGTCACGACCATATTTCTCGACAACATAATCGATCACTTTTTGCCGGCCATCGTCATCAAAATCGATATCTATATCCGGCATGGAGACCCGCTCAGGATTCAGAAATCGTTCGAAAAGAAGATCATATCTGAGTGGATCGATATTGGTGATCCCTGTACAATAAGCAACCACCGAGCCGGCGGCTGAACCTCTGCCCGGCCCCACATAGACGTTCATCTCTTTTGCTGCTGCGATAAAATCCTGGACAATTAAAAAATAACCAGCGAATCCCATCTCTCCAATTATCGACAATTCGTGACCGAGCCGTTCCGATACCTCTTCAGTTACATTTCCATACCGTTTTTTTGCACCCTGGTAACTCAGATGTGAAAGATAATCGTCTTCATTCTCAAAACCCTCCGGCAAGGCAAAGTTGGGTAGTATGATTTCCCTTTGAAGATCTATTGATTCGACTTTATCGACCACTTCATTCGTATTGGTAATCGCCTTCGGCTGGTCGGCGAACAATGCCTTCATCTCATCCTGGGTTTTAAAATAAAACTCATCATTCGGAAAGCCGAACCGGTTTCCCCGGCCCTTGCCAATCGGTGTGCTGATCAGTTCCCCATTGTCGATGCAGAGGAGTGCATCGTGTGCTTTGGAATCTTTCTTGTCCAGATAAAAGACATTGTTTGTTGCAATTACCCTCACATCGTATTTATCAGCAAAACGAAGCAAAACCTGATTGACCCGTTCTTCTTCTTCCAGGCCATGACGAATCAGTTCCACATAGAAATCATCTCCGAACAGCTCGTGCCACCACCGGAACGCTTCTTCGGCATGTTCCTCACCACGGTTCAGTATAAGGTCAGGTACTTCCCCCAATAAACCACCTGTGGTTGCAATCAACCCCTCATAGTATCTTTCAACCAGTTCACGGTCGATTCTCGGGAATTTGTAATAATATCCTTCGATATAGCCAAGAGAACAGAGTTCTGCCAGATTTTTGTAACCCTGAAGGTTTTTGGCCAGAAAAATCTGCTGGTATCTCTTGTCCTTGTTTTCACGGGTGAATTTCTTTTTGTGGCGGTCATCAACAAAATAGCACTCACAACCGATAATCGGCTTGATTCCTTCATTATGCGCCGCCTGGACAAATTTGAAAATTCCAAACATATTACCGAGATCAGTCAAAGCCACTGCCGGCATCCCATCATCTTTGGCTTTTCGGACAAGATCTGTAACACTGGCTGTCCCCGACAAAACCGAATACTGGGAATGTACATGTAAATGGGTAAAGGGATCCGTCACTCGTTTACCGGCCGGTTCTTTCGGTAAAACTATGCCTCTATTGTCCTCTTCCCCTTCAGTTTGACCATCCCGGTTTTGGAGCTCCCGGACTTTTCCCATGTAATGTTCAGATTCTATATACAATCCGGGAGATTTGTCAAATCCCTCACTGACGTACTTTCGCGGAAACTGTACCTGAATAACTCCAATTCTGAGCAGTTCCAGGAAACAGCGGGCTGTGGCATCCACATCGGCAGCCGCATTATGGGCCTCTTCAAATCCTGCATCAAACAGTTTTTTGTGCAGCTCCGAGAGAGTTGGCCACTTGTATCTGCCCCGTCCTCCCGGAATTTTGCAGAATTCCGTTGCATCATCTTTGGTATCCACATGAATTTTGTCAGTCAGCGGATTTTCCCTGCCGGCTCTCAAATATTCCGATCCCATAATATTGAGATCGAACTCAAGGTTATGGCCGATCACAAATTCAGCTTTCTCCATGTCCTGAAGAAAAGCATCCATTGCCTCAGCTAACGGCACACCCTCCTTTGTCGCTCTTTCAGTAGAGATTCCGTGTACCTTTTCAGCATTGAACGGAATGGTGAATCCATCCGGCCGAATGATATAATCACCATCCGAAATCAAGGCCCCGGTGTGATCATGTATCTGCCAGGCAAGCTGCACACATCTCGGCCAATTGTCGAAATCAGTCAGTGGTGCAGAAAAATTTTGGGGTAAACCGGTCGTCTCCGTATCAAATATCAGGTACATTCAGAAAAGTTTTTTAATTGCTGATTTTCTGTACTTCCGTTGGGTAGGTTAATATACGTTTCCATACCGTAATCTTCATGTTCCGATTTACCAACAGACTGGATTTCAAGCATATTCTTCAACTCCTTACGCATTAAAAAACAACACGGAATTATGCGAGATTTCCCAAAGAAGTTAGTTTTGTACTGTTTTGGTCATTCAAAAGGAACAGTCAATATATTTTTCAGTTTTCCCTTCCCAGAAACCTGAGCAAAGCCCGTGTATAGATTTCTTCTGAAACCATAAAATTATCATTATGGCCACCCTGTAACTCTATAAATTCCCTGGGTTCAGATGCACCGTCAAATAATCTTTCTCCATGCCGGTAGTTGATGATATGATCCCCTCTGCTGTGCATGATTAATACCGGCACATCAATATTTTCCAGATGTTCGATAGTTGCAAATTTAAAACGGACCAATGAAGAAGGAACAAAGGGGTAAATATCGGATGCGACATCACGTGCACTGGTAAATGTTGACTCCAGGATCAGTCCGCCGGGATTCACTTCCTGAGCAAGATGAGAAGAAACCGGCCCTCCCAGGGATCTGCCCAAAAGATAGATATCGCTCTCCCTGTATGCTTTTTCCCCGACCAGGTACTCCCAAGCGGCGCGGATATCCCGATATAGTCCTTGCTCTGAAGGGCTCCCCTCACTCTTGCCATACCCTCTGTAATCGTATATAAAGGCAGATATCTCGTTTTTATGCAACATTTCTATAAATGTAAGCCTGTGAGAAATGTTGCCAGCATTTCCATGCGAAAGAAGAACAATCTGTTCGGAGTTTTCGGCTGGAATATACCAGCCATGGATTTCTTTTCCGTCTGATGTTTCCATCCAGGCATCTTCCCACTGCATACCAAATGCTGAAGGGTTTTCAACCAAGTGTCGATCGGGGATGAATATCATGTTGCTTTGCATGAGATACAATAACAGGACGATAGCAATATAACCGCCACCCACAATTAAAAGGATATTCAGCATTTTTTTCATCGTTTGGATACCAGTATAAACCTGCTTTATATCAATAATCCATTGACCTGTACTCTTTGTATTCAACGTGAATAGCCCCGTTCTCATTCAGAATACTTTTATATAAAATAAAACAGTCTGCACGCATCGACCCGAATTTTTGTTGCCAATTTTTTAAAAAAAGCTGCAACTGCTTACTGTCTGCGTAACTACTTTTTACCTTTGCAAGTGTAATATGGGGGTTATATTCCCGGTGATCGGGTTCGCCGCCGTTTTTCTCAGTTACGTTTGCCACTTTCTGTTGGAGTGCCCAAAGCTTACGGGGTGCTTCTACACCTGCCCATAGTACAGCCGGATTATCCGATTGCGGGAATGTTCCAATATTCTGAACGCTCAATTGAAATGAAGAAAAAGTTATTTGCCCGAGTTCTGATGCCAGGTTTTCAGCTACACTTTGTTTCAGATTTCCCACATATTGCAAGGTTATATGTAAGTTTTCTGCAGGTACCCACCTGAGATTTTTATCTTCAAATTTCAGTTTGGAAAGTGTCTTTCTGACTGATTCATCAATCGGTATGGCAATAAACAACCTCAAGATTAACTGTCCAGTCCTTAGTTGGATTCAATCGGTTCAAATACCCAGGGAAGGCCATTTTTGCGGATTTTTCTCGTGCATGGTCGTATATACAGCTTCAAATACATCCTCTGCATTTGGTTTCGAGAAATAATCTCCATCGGTTCCATAGGCAGTCCGGTGAGCTTTGGCTGTCAGGCATTTCGGTTCAGAATCAAGATAGTGATACCCTCCATGCTCATCGATTACTTTTTGCATCATAAAAGCTGTGGCCCCTCCCGGCACATCCTCATCAATAAAAAGTATTCGGTTGGTTTTTTTAAGTGATTTCAGAATCACTCTGTCCCTGTCGAATGGAAGCAGTGTCCGTATATCGATAAGCTCGGCGGAAATATCAAACTCCTGCAATTCAGCAAGAACTGTTTCCACAAGGTTACAGGTCGACCCATAAGATACCAGGGTGATATCAGATCCACTTTGAACTACTTCCGGTACTCCCAGCGGAACGGTAAATTCTCCAAGATTGGAAGGAAGTTTTTCTTTCAGACGGTATACATTCAAAGGTTCAACAACAAGGGCCGGATCATCTCCCTGCAGAAGGGTATTATAAAATCCGGCCGCGTCTGTCAATGTACGCGGAACACATACGTGTATTCCCCGAATACCGTGTACTATCATTCCCATCGGTGAACCGGAGTGCCAAATTCCCTCCAGCCTGTGGCCCCGGGTTCGCACGATAACCGGAGCTGCCTGCCCACCGGCCGTCCGGTAGCGAAGCGTTGCAAGGTCGTCGCTCAATACCTGGAAACAGTATAACAGGTAATCGAGATATTGTATCTCCGCGATCGGTCTTAGCCCCCTGATTGCCAGACCGATGCCCTGTCCGAGGATCGTAGCTTCTCGAATGCCCGTATCGCACACGCGTAATTCACCATATTTTTCCTGCATTCCTTCGAGTCCAAGGTTGACATCCCCGAGCTGACCCGTATCCTCTCCGAAGGTGAGTACTTCCGGATACTTTTCGAAAAGTTTGTCGAAATTATTTCTCAATACCACCCGTCCATCGACTTTCCGAAACTCGTTCGTATATTTTGGTTTTACTTCTACTACATTCAAGGGTGATTTGTCTGTTTCACTCGTCAGATGCGAATTGTAGCGAGCATAATTTTTCTTTTCCATTTTCTCCATCCAGGATATCAATTCATCCCTGGCAATAGATTTGGAGTTGGCCACGTAGCGCAGCCCTGTTCTGGCGATGGATACCACGTCTTTTCTAAAAGGACTGTTTTTGGCGTTAAGTTGTCGGCTCAGCTCATCAAATACATTAGCAGGCTGGTCTTGATCTAATTTTTGAAAAATCTTCAAAAGTTCGTCTCTGTCTGATTTGATGGGCTTCTGAAACTCATTCCATGCAGTATTCTTTGCTCTTAACACTTCATTTTTTGCTTCAGAATCGATCTGATTGAGTTCTTCTTCGGTAGCAATATCAAGACTCAGAATCCATTCTCTGAACTGACTGATACAGCAATACTCTTCCTCCCACTGCAGCCGTTCTTCAGTTTTATATCTCTCGTGTGAACCGGATGTGGAATGTCCTAGAGGCTGTGTAACTTCTTCAACATGAATCAGCACCGGTACATGTTCCGTCCGTGCCAGTTCAACAGCTTCCGCATACAGTTCATGTAACTCTTCATAATCCCAGGCTTTGACTGTGTACAATTCAAATCCGGGCTCTTTTTTCGTTCGTTGGAAACCGCGCAGTACCTTTGAAATGCTTTGTTTGGTCGTCTGAAATTTCTTCGGTACTGAAATACCGTATCCATCATCCCAGACAGAAACCACCATCGGTACCTGCATAACGCCTGCAGCATTCATGGTTTCCCAAAACAACCCTTCTGAAGTACTTGCATCTCCGATTGTCCCGAAAGCAACTTCATTCCCGTTAATCGAAAAATGATGGCGGTCTTTGAGTTCTTCCTGATATCGATATACTTTGGAAGCCTGTGCAAGGCCAAGCAATCGAGGCATCTGTCCGGCCGTCGGTGATGTATCGGCCGAAGTATTTTTTAATTGTCTTTGAGGCAGCCAATTTCCATCATCATCAATAAATCGTGTTGCAAAATGCGAATTCATCTGGCGCCCGCCGGAACTCGGATCCGCTTTCGAATCCGGATGTGCATATAGTTGGGCAAAATACTGCTGCACCGTCAATTCACCGATTGCCAGCATAAATGTCTGATCCCTGTAATATCCCGATCGAAAATCTCCCTTTTGAAACTGTTTGGCCATGGCAATTTGTGGCAATTCCTTTCCATCGCCAAATATTCCGAATTTTGCTTTGCCCGATAATACTTCCCGACGACCGAGAATAGACATTTCCCTGCTAATTCTGGACAACCGATAATCGCTCAGAATCTGATCGGTCCATTGCTTGGAAACTACCTTTTTGCTGGTGGCTGTCGCTTCAGAGTTGGCCATATTTTCTTTTACATTATTCACTCATTTTTTGAGAAGTGGCTATCATGTTTTGATAATAATAACAGGATCACCCAAGTTTTCAAAAACCTTACTGGCTCCGGTTTCGATTTTAAAAGACTCTTTAAGTTTATTGTTTAGTCTGAAAAACCGCCTTTTGTCATATTAATCGGTTTTAGTGCTTTTTCCAGTTCTTCTCTAGAAAGATCTGTCATTTCAAGTGCTACGTCCAAAACAGCCCGATCTTCGGCAAACGCTTTTTTAGCTATTTTTGCTGCTTTGTCATAGCCGATTAACGGGTTCAAGGCTGTTACAAGGATCGGGTTTTTTCCAACCATAAGGTCAATTTTTTTCTTATTGACAGAAAAACCTTTGATCGATTTTTCAGCAAAATTGACCGCCGAATTGGCCAAAATTTGCACGGATTCAAGCAGATTATGTGCCACTACAGGCAGCATCACATTTAGTTCAAAATTACCGGATTGCCCGGCAACTGTGATGGTTGTATCATTGCCGATCACCTGGGCGCAGACCATCGCCAGTGATTCTTCAATCACAGGGTTTACTTTTCCCGGCATAATAGAAGAGCCCGGCTGTAATGCCTGGAGTTGTATTTCACTTAAACCGCTGTTCGGTCCGGAATTCATCCAACGCAAGTCGTTGGCGATCTTCATGAGGCTGACGGCTACAGTTTTAAGCTGTCCGCTCAGTTCCACCGGAGCATCAACAGCTGCCTGCGCTTCAAAATGGTTTTCAGCTTCGGTAAATGCCTCCTCGGTATACTCTGAAACAACCTTTGCAAACCTTTGCCCAAACTCGCGGTGAGTATTGATACCGGTACCCACAGCAGTCCCTCCTTGTGGCAATTCACTCAGGCGAACCAGGGTCGATTGAATCCGCTGAATGCCAAGTTCAACCTGTCTCGCATATCCACTGAACTCCTGTCCAAGGGTAACCGGCATCGCATCCATCAGGTGTGTTCGGCCGGTCTTAACAATTTCCGAAATCTCGGCACCTTTTGTTACAAAAGCCTGGTGAAGGTTTTCTAATCCCGGGATCAGATTTCGCCGGACCGAGAGAACTGCAGCAATACGGATCGAGGTAGGAATGACATCATTTGAACTTTGTCCGAAATTCACATGGTCGTTCGGGTGCACGCTCTTTTGTCCGGAATCAAGCAACTCATTGGCACGGTTTGCAATAACCTCATTAGCATTCATATTGGTTGAAGTTCCGGATCCGGTTTGAAAAATATCTACAACAAAATGCTCATCAAGCTTTCCCTCTGCAACTTCACCTGCAGCTTTAACAATCGCATCCGACAGTTCTTTGTCGATAAGTCCAAGAGCTGCATTGACCCTGGCAGCTGTTTGTTTTACAAGCCCAAGGGCTTCAATAAACTCCCTTCCGAACCGGAGGTTGCTGATTGGGAAATTATCTACAGCGCGTTGTGTCTGAGCGCTGTAATAGGCATTAGCTGGTACTTTTACTTCCCCCATGGAATCCACTTCTGTTCGATACTCGCTCATAGAATCTACACTTCCTTTATTGATTATAGTTCAACAAACTTTAATAATGTACAGATTTTTAGCAAAAAATGGAGATCCTGAGTATAGATGTAAACAGCGAAATAACTGATGAACCAGAATGAAAAGCGTATGTTGATTCCAAAAGTAAAAAAACGGGGAAAAAGACGGATTTATATTTTTAACAGGCTACCGGTAAATATTTTTTATACAAATGATTACAACTCTTTACGGTACATCCTGTATGTTTTGGTTCTGGTGGCCCCGATTCGCTCGGCTACCCTGATCATTTCCTTATTGGTTTCCAGAATCCAGCTCAATTCCGAGGCGTACTTACCGTAAATCAGTCCGTTCTCTATCGATTTATGATGCAAGAGAGCATCAATTCCCTTTCCTCTGTATTTGGGTAAAACCCCCATCAGAGCCGTACGGATCCGGTCAATTTTTCGTCTGTAATAGAGAAATTTAATTATACCGAACGGAAAAAGCTTTCCGTTCATTTTGCTGAGTACCTGGTTATAGTCTGGCAAGGCGATTGAAAATGCAACCGGCTCGCCATCTATTTCGGCCACGTGCGCAAATCGTGGGTCCACCACAGATTTGAGTTCCTTACCAAATGCTTCTATTTCTTCCCATCTGAGAGGTATAAATCCCCAATTGTTTTTCCAGGCCTCGTTAAAGATATGATGAATAATTTTGAGCTCATTTTTGAGATCCTTCAGGTTCACCTCCCTGATTTGTAACTCTGGCATTCGTTTTTTCACAATCTGCACCGCTCGATTCATTCTCTCCCGGTTAACCCCATCCTGGTTAACCTCAAATGCGAACATATCAATTGCTTTTTCCATCCCGCTATTCCGAATCAGCGAATCGTAATACGCTTTGTGATACGGCATCATTACATAAGGATACTTTTCAAACCCTTCTACCAAAATACCTATTTCATCCATCATACTCGGATTGGCCGGCCCGGTCAATTGATTCATACCCTTCTCCCTGAGCCAATCTGAAGCCACCCGGAACAAAAGGTCTGTTACAGCTTGCGATTCCCTGGATTCAAAAAAACCGAAAAAGCCTGTTTTTGTATCGTGATATTCATTAAAACGGTAATCGATAATGGCAGCAATTCTTCCTGCAACTTCTCCGTTCTCCTCAGCCAGAAACAAGGCCATTTCAGCTTCGGTAAAAAACGGGTTCTTTTCAGTATCCAAAAGCTTTTTTTGCTCACTTACGAGTGGTGCTACCCAGAAGGTATCACTCTTGTAGTGATCATACGGAAACTGAATAAACTGCATTTTTTCCGCTTCGGTACTGACGAACGTTACACCTGTGGTTTTAGGCATCTGTGAAGTGCTCAGTTCTCAATAAGTGAGTGTCCATTTCTGTCAATGATACCTCTTTTTATACCCACTTTTCGAAACGCATCCAGTACCTTGCCAAGCTGTTCGTCGGTGTGTGTCGCCATATAGCTGGATCTGACCAGGGCTTGATCTTTCGGAACAGCAGGTGGTACAACGGCGTTGACATAAACCCCCTCTTCAAACAGATCTTTCCAAAATTTGAAACAATCCATCATATCACCGATAACAACCGGAATGATTGGGGTCTGGCTTGTCCAAACATTAAAACCAAGTGCCCTGAGCTCTTTTCGCATAAAATTCGAAATCTCTTCTAAACGCTCAAGCCTCCAGGGCTCTTCCTGAAGAATTTCCAGGGCTTTCAAAACAGTTGCCACATTAGCCGGAGGCATACTGGCGCTAAATATATGCGCGGGTGAGTTGTGACGAATATAGTCGATTACCGGGCCTTCCCCGACAATAAAACCTCCCAGTGAGGCAAAAGATTTGGAAAATGTACCCGTTATCAGATCCACACGGTCGCTTAAACCAAAAACAGAAGCAGATCCTCTGCCACCGTCTCCTATGACACCGATAGCGTGCGCATCGTCCAGGTATAATCTTGCACCAAATTCATCAGCAATTTTTACCAATTCAGGTACATCAGCTATGATTCCCGACATGGAGAAAACCCCGTCACTCACAATCAGCTTGCCGGCATCAGGATCTGATTTTTCCATCAGCTTCCGCAGTTGATCCATATCGTTGTGACGGTAACGGATTGTTTTGGCATTGGATATCTGTGTTCCGGCAACAATACATGCGTGATTGTCCTTGTCAGAGAAAATTATATCATTCCGTCCGGCTATGGTCTGTATGGAACCTTCATTTGTCTGGTATCCGGTACTGAAAAGCACACAGGCTTCCTTGTTTAGAAAATCAGCCAGCTTCTCTTCAAGTTCGAGATGAAGGTCAAGAGTACCATTCAGATACCGGGAACCTGTACATCCGGTACCATAGGTGGCTATGACTTTCTGGGCTGCTTCAATCGTTCTCGGATCATTGGTCAGGCCGAGATAGTTATTTGAGCCGGCCATGATAACGTCACGATTCTCGATCCTGACAATCGTACCATCGGTAGCATGAAGCGGTTTGAAATATGGGTAGAGACCCAACTCCTTTACTTCATTTGCTTTTGTAAATTCAAAAGCTTTAGCAAAAATGTCAGTTTTTTGTAACTCGGGTCTGCTATCGCCCATTTTTAACGGCTTGATCATTATTATTTAACTTACAAATATAGGCACATTTAACGTACCTTCAAATTAAGAAAGACATACCTTTCTGCACCGGTTAATGCAGAACTATTTTTTGTAAAAAATTCAGGTATTGGTCAACTACGCTGTCCCAGCTAAACTGTTTGATTACATATTCCCGGGATTTTTCGGACAGCTCTTCAAGGTCTTTTTCAAGTACCTGATTCACTTTTTGTGCGAATAAATCGGGCCGACTGTGTGGCACCCGAAATCCATTTACACCCTGTGCGATCACATCCTGTATCCCCTCAAGGTCAGCAGCAACTGCAGGCAAACCCACCTGATTCGCCTCGAGAAGCACAATACCGAAACCTTCCATATCCCCTTCTACCGGGATGTTTGGCATGACAAAAAGATCGGATGCTGCATAAGCAATTTCAAGTATTTCCTCAGGTTGCCGGCCCAGTAAAAAAGTAGACAATCCCACACCGGAATCTTCAGCTGCCAGATGGATGTTATCAAATTCAGGACCGTCACCAATAACCAGGTAGTTTACATTGTGATCGAGTCTGGGTAAAACTTCTTTTACGAACCAACTGTGACCTTTCCGCTTGACTAACCTCCCCACTGTCAACAGCAGGTAATCACTATTTTTTAAGTTGATATTAAACTTCTCGGAAAGCATTTTCCTCGCTTCCTTTTTTGCCAGGTCGCCATTCAACTTGTTGTCATCCAGTCCGTTTGGCAATGCAACACCTTTTTCGGGTGACATTCCTCTTTCAATACACGCATCTCTTGTGGCATTGGAAACCGAAATGACACCATCGAGTTTCTTGAATACTCTCGGAAGCAGAAAATTTTGATATATCCTCAGAGGCAAGGTTACATCCTTTCCATGGTTAATCGTTACCATGGGAACATTGATTCTATTGGTCAAAAACGGAATCACACCCGAAGTTACCATCGATGAAAACAGAATCACATCCGGTTTATGTTTTTCAACCGCCTTTGGAATCTCCCACAACAACCGAAAAAGAAACAGGGTTGTTGCAATACCGATCCCCTTCCAGGGAGCCCGTTGAATAATGGTATAGGTTTCAATGTCCTGCCTTCTTTTCAAAGCTTCCATCAACTGCATACTGACATTCTGCATCCCGCCAACACTTTTCAAAGGTTGTTCTTTCGGAGGAAGAGAATGGGATACGTAAAGTATCTTCAGCTTTCTCTCAGTCTCCGGATGTTTCTCTAAAGAATCATCCGGTAGTACGACAGCAGATTGTTGTTGATTTGGTCCCAAGTGTATTGTTTTGATTTTAGCAGTGAAATTCTGCTCATTTGGGTTCTTAAATCTTTATCTTCAGCAAGTTTGCTAACAGCTTCTGTAAACCTTTTCGTTTCCGAAACAGGTATAAGATAACCATTCGCATTGTGATCAACCAATGATTTACTCCCAACTGCATCTGCTACAACACAGGGGAGTCCGCAAGTCATCGCTTCCAGAGTAACATTACCAAACGTCTCGGTATCAGAAGGAAAAAGAAAAATGTCACTGCTTGCATACGCTTTCGCCAAGGCTTCACCGGTTAAATAACCGGTGAAGACTGCTTCCGGAAGGAGACTTTTCAATTCCGGTAGTACAGGCCCATCTCCAACCACAAGTGGTCTGACCTTTGGATTTCTTTCGGCCGCTGCCTGTACTGCTTCAGCATACGTCCGCAGATTTTTTTCCCACACTATACGTGATACAAAAGTTACAACGACATCATCATTTTTAAAACCAAGATTTCTTCTCCATTCCATATCTCGTTTTGAAGGCGAAAAAAGTTCGTTATCCACTCCCCGCGCCCAAACTTTCATTTCACCTTCGACACCATGAGCCTTCAATGTCTCTATCATTGAAGATGTAGGAACATAAATTTGTAAGCAATGGCTATAAAACCAGCGCATATAAACCCAGCCAGGCAATTCTAAGAATTGGAGTTTATAATATTTTAAATAACTTGGGAAATGTGTATGGTACGACGAAACAATTTTCTTGTTCCTGTTTTTTGCCCATTTTAACGCTTTGTATCCCAAAATATCAGGTGTGGCAATATGGACGATATCCGGATCAAATTTTTCGAGCTCGTCTCGTTCCCGGGCCGGTAATCCAATTGAGATCCTGTACTCAGGCCTGCCTGGCATAGAAATAGAAGGAATTTCCACAAGTCTGCCATTATGCTCTAATGCCGGATTTCTGATACTCGGCCCGAAAACCAACAGTTCCACTCCATTCGATTCCAAAAACTTAACCAACCGGTTGAGGGTCAGAGAAACGCCATCTCTTATGTGGTTGTAATTACCGGTAAAAAGTACTACCCGAAATTTGTCCATATAGTTTCACATGCAGCATTTAGCTTTGTATCTTCGTTCTCTGACTCAATTCATGTTTTGTCTCGATTCAAAGATCAACTTGTACTCGTTTCGTTTCATTTTTTCCAATCCGGCTGTATTTGCAATTATTACAAGCCGTAATATAGCTTTATCACGATCCAGGAACTGAAACATTTATTATCAGCACTGAATATAAGGTTAAATGAAAGCATTTGTTACCGGGGGCACCGGTTTTATCGGAAGCCATATTGCGGACAGACTAATATCAGACCCGGCTTTCGACGAAGTACGGTGCCTGGTGCGCAGCAGGGAAAAATGGTTGAGCGGCAAACCCTATACACGAGTAAATGGAGACCTGTTTAATGTTTCAGTTTTAAATGAATCGATGCAAAATATCGATGTTCTTTACCATATTGCCGGACTCGTGATGGCCCCGTCCATGAACGAATTTGAACGTGCCAATGTGGAAGCGACCGAAAACATACTCCGGATTGCCCAGAAATCAGGTGTTAGAAAAGTAGTGGTTCTCTCATCACTGGCAGCAGCCGGACCCAGCAACGGCACTCCCGTAAAGGAACAAGATGCTATGAAACCGGTCAGCATGTACGGCAAGTCCAAAATGTTGATGGAAGAGCGGATCCATGAAATACTAACTCAGGATTTGTCAATTACCATTATTCGTCCGCCTGCCGTCTATGGGCCAAGGGAAGACCAAATCTACACCTATTTCAAAATGATGAACAATCGGATCTGTCCGATTATCGGCAACGGCGAGAAACCACGCCTTTCCATGATTTTTGTATCCGATCTGATCGATGGTATTATGTTGGCTTCGAATGATCTCAAACCCGGAGTGAAAACCTATTTTTTATCCGGGCCGGAAATTGTTAACTGGAAACAGATAAAAACCGTAACTTCAAAGGTACTTGGAAAGAAAGCTTTTACGTTATACATCCGGCCGAATTTGGTAAAACGTATTGCCGGAATAGTTGAATCGGCCGGGTCGCTTTTTGGAAAATACCCTGTTTTTAATCGTGAAAAGGCCAATGAAATGGTTCTGGAATGGACATGCTCAAACGAAAAAGCGATACAGGAACTTCAATACAATCCCGACGTTACACTTGAAGAAGGGATTTCACGAACCATTCACTAGTACAAAAAACATCACTGGTTATAATTCTATGTATTTCAAATATCATCTCCCAGTTTTATTGATTTGCATTTTTCTGACACCTTTTCAAAGTCATGCACAAGCGGCGTTTGTCCAGGATTTCCGGAATTTGATGGAAATCAACTCCATTAAAACCGTTGAAAGCTCACCTGCTCACATGTACATACTTTCCGACCAGGAAGGCCTGGTTGTATTCCGCACTTCCAGCGACACCCTCCAGTATCTTTATGCTTCTGAAGGAATGGAAAGGCGCGGAGATAGAATACAAGCGGATGTGCGTTTTGCGTATCTGTATGGTGATTCTCAGAGGCTGACTGTTGTCGAACCAACTTCAGTACACGGTGTCTATTCCTCAACGAACCTGCCTGCAACACCACTTTCAGTCCAACGACTTGGAAACCACATATTTATTGCCATGGGTCCTGCCGGACTCGGCCGCCTCTCACTGGAAAACCCTGAAACTGTTGACAGCGATCCGGATATTTTATTTGAATCCGATATTGAGGGGCAGCAGGTCATCGATCTTGCGTCCGATCTGGGTTCCCGGTTATATGCTCTAACCGATGAACGACAGCTGCTGCTGGTTGACCGGGTGGATGCTGATGAAAACATCGAACTCAACCGGATCGTGGAACTCGACCGGAATACCAGTCGAATTTTTTTAACCAGTGATGAACTCATCGGAACAGACCAGGACGGTGAGATCTTTTTGATCAATGCCGACGGCCAAACCAGCCGAATTGCCAGTGTGGACGACCCGGTACAAAATCTGAGAATCTGGCAAAATAAACTGGTAGTCCGAACTCAAAACAACAGGCTTTGGATCGGTGAATTCGGAGATCAACCGGAACTCTGGAAAGATAATGATGATGCGGGAAATTTCTTCGCAATTGCGAATGAAAACCTGTGGATAGCCGAATACAATCAAATCACACCGGTAGTCGAGACTGGAACCACCCCGGATGAACAAGAAGAACTGAGCGGGGCAGAAGAAAGACCCGAAATCAGGCCCCTGGAAAATATCACCATCCCCTTCCCAAGGCCGGTAATCATCCCACTCGAACTGGCAAGTAATCACAATCCGAGTGAAATTGATTTTTCATATCGATCGAATGTTCAAAACGCTTCAATCCGCGGACAGTCTTTATACTGGCAACCCTCATCCAATCAAATTGGACGTACCGAGTTTACGATTGCCGCAACTACTTCCTCGGGTATATCCGATACCGTCAGTTTTACGGTAGATGTACGGCCATTCAATACACCACCGCGTTTTACACCCGTTCGTCCGGTTACCATCAATGTCAACGAAGAATTTGAACTTGAATTTAATGCCGTTGACCCAGACGGACTGGATCCCGAACTCATTCGTTATCTTGGGGTGGACCTGCCCGATGGAGCCGAACTTGAAGAACGCACAGGTGAATTTTCCTGGACACCCAATATCCGACAGGTGGGCGAGTATCGCTTCCAGGTTATCGCAACCGATCAGTTTGGAGCTGCTACATCCAAGGATGTCACAATCAATGTGATCGAAACCGACCCCGACGAGGAAGCAGAAATCGACTTTTAATATCCGCCGTGCCCGAATTTCCTGTTCACGAACTACTAACCTGGTACCGCCTCAACCGGCGGGAAATGCCTTGGCGTAAAACTAATGACCCGTACCGGATCTGGGTTTCCGAAATTATGCTCCAGCAAACCCGGGTTGATACGGTCATCCCATATTATCAGCGTTTTCTGGATGCTTTTCCAACTGTTCATGACCTGGCGACCGCCGATCGCCAGGAGGTACTCAAGTTGTGGGAAGGACTTGGCTATTACAGCCGCGCCCGGAATTTGCAGGACGCAGCTCAAACTGTCTCGAGGGAATTGAACGGCCAACTACCTGATTCATACAAGGATATTCTTAAACTCAAAGGGATCGGGCCGTATACTGCTGCAGCTGTTTTAAGTATTGCATTCGACAAACCTTATGCGGTAGTAGATGGAAATGTACTGAGGGTACTTACCCGTTTTTATGGAATTGAAGATGACATCCGCAGACAGTCCACTAAAAACCTTGTTCAAAAACTTGCCGATGAAATTATCGACCGGGAACACCCCGGAGATTTCAACCAGGCCATAATGGAACTCGGAGCCACTGTTTGCACACCTTCCCGCCCCGAGTGCTGGAACTGCCCTCTCGCTGCTGAATGTATCGCAAACAAAACCGCTTCTACAGGTCAGATTCCATTCAAATCCCCCCGCAAAAAAACTCCGCACCATCACATCGGAGTCGGGTTAATTCGTAATCAATCAGGCCACCTGTTAATTGCCCTGCGTCCCGAAGAAGCAATGCTTGGAGGATTGTGGGAATTTCCCGGCGGCAAGAAGAAGCCGAACGAAAACATTAAAGATACCGTAAAACGAGAGTTAAAAGAAGAGCTCGGTTGTATGGTAACTTTAGAAAAAGAACTGATGGTCGTCAAACACGCGTATTCTCACTTCAGGATTACTCTTCATGCATGGTGGTGCCGATTGTCACCGGACAGTCCGGATCCTTCGCCCAGAAGCAGCCAGCAAATCCGCTGGGTAAAGCCTTCAGATCTGTCAAATTACCCGTTTCCAAAAGCGAACAAAGTATTAACTGAAAAAGTTATGAAGATGCGATAGTTAAATTCGAAACTGATCAATTAGAAAAAGATATGTCCCTGCGTAAACGCAGCAAAAAAAAACTGATGGAACTGAAACCCCTGCTCGACCGTATCAACGACCAGGTAGAATCGCCCGGATATATTCAGCATGATCCGGTACAATTCATGCATGCCTTCGACAATAAACAGGACCGTGAAATTGCCGGATTTCTGGCTGCAATGATGGCCTGGGGGCGACGGGACATTGTCATTTCCAAGACCGAAGAATTGTTGCAGCGAATGGGTAATCAACCACATCGATATGTGCTCGACTACAAGCCATCCCGGATCAGTGATTTTAACGACTTCAGGCACCGAACCTTCAAGAAGATCGATATCCACGGGTTACTGAGTGCCCTTCACATTATCTATCATTCCATGGACGATTTTGAATCATTCTGGCGTAATTGCTACAGCCGTACCCCAATGCAGGACGGTAGTCTTCTGTCCTGTTTCCATCATCGTTTTATGGGATTGTCCGTTGAAATGGCGCCGAGAACCCGGAAACATATCTCCGATCCGTTAAAAAAAAGTACTGCCAAACGTCTCTGCATGTATCTTCGCTGGACGGTGCGTAAAAACAGCCCGGTTGATACCGGAATCTGGAATTTCATTAACCCATCGGATTTGATGATTCCACTCGATGTACACGTCGCTCGACAGTCGCGTCAACTCGGCTTGCTTACCCGTAAATCCAACGACTGGAAAGCTGTTGTTCAGCTCACTTCCATCCTTCGTAAACTCAATCCCGGCGACCCCGCACGCTATGATTATGCCCTGTTCGGGCTCGGTGCTTTGGGTTATAATTTGCCCGATCACTTTAAACTCAATGCTGTGTAGTTTCGTACAAACGCCATTAGTAAACAGGGTGGAGAAGAATCGAACAAGAACGACAGGAAAGTGGTATAATATTTATCCTCCCCCAACCGCCAATGCCATATACACAAGAAAAGCAATAATCGCCACTACAAACCCGGCGATCAGTGAATAAAAAAAATAACCCAGAATCAGAGCAGAGAATGCTTTTATCCAATCGGTTAATGACTCTAAAAACAGATATCGGTTGTAGATAAAAAGCAAAACCAATCCAGCCAGAAAAGCCGACGGATAAAGATGAACCGCCGGCTTCATAAGCTGATCACCGAAAATCATCCAGACCGGGACCAGCAATAATAAAGCCACATTCGCCTGGCCCACAGCATAAGTATTTAATATCAGATGTCTGAAAAAACCCTGGTGAGTATCCCGGAAAAAAAGCATACTTGCCACAGCCAGTAAAGGAAACAAGAGAAAGTGTAAAAATCCGAGAAATTGCGTATTTGCAATTGCAGCGGTAACCTCTATCGCTTCCTGAAGCTCCGCAGCACGATAACTTTCGAACTCTTCTCCCAATTGTTCTACCTGTTCCGGATCGGCCGGAGAAACCTCAATCTGTGGATAACTGATTACAAACGAAATAACGGTTGCCAGTAAAACGGCTGTCAGTCCTACGAACAAAAATGGGTTTAGATAACGACCCCTAACACCTTCAACATAGCTCTCGATAACCTGCACCGGTTGCCCGTACAGATCTTTTACCGTGTTTGTTATCCGCTCCGATAAAGGTGACTTCATATGTGACTGTTGTTCCGGCACGAATTCCTTATACTTTTTGTTTCATATTAGCGGGGAAGATATCCGTTTTCACTTAACCGTGACGGCAGAAAAAACTTTCCCGACAGTTCATGATTTTTTTTAAAAAGTTCCTTATTATGAAAGTCTATCCAAATTTCACAAACATCAGCAGATATATATGATTGGAGTTAACGTAAAAGATAACGAAAGCATCGACCGCGCGATCAACCGTTTCAAGAAGATGGTTACTCGTTCCCGTATTCTGAACGAATACAAGGAGCGACAGCAATTTACCAAGCCATCTGAAAGACGACGCGAAGCACTGAAAAAGAGTATCCGGGAACAGCGCCGGCGACAACGGGAAAACTATTGATCGCTTCCTGCCGATAGACCTCGTCTCGCAGGCACGGGTGATCTGGTTGTGTCTCAATGCATATTCTCTATCTGTCCAGCACCGTTGTTATTGCCTGCGAAATATAGCGGAATTTCTCTATATCTGTTTCGTTATTTTCTGTCCCATTTCTGCCTTTTCCAAAATTATCGGGCACAAAAGCTTTTTTAAAGCCCATTTTCAACCCTTCCCTGATTCGTTGGTCCATCCTTGGAACCATCCTAACTTCCCCTCCTAGGCCAATTTCACCAATCATAAAACTCTTTGCCGGTACCGGCAGCTCCCTGTAACTTGAAGCAAGTGCACAGAGCACCGCAAGATCGGCCGCAGTATCTGATATTTTCAAACCCCCAGCCACATTCAGATAAACATCCTGGTCTGAAATTTTCAAGCCGGCCCGTTTTTCAAGTACAGCCAGCAAAAGTGAAAGCCGACGCTAATCAAATCCTCCGGCAGTTTTCTGTGGTGTACCAAAATTAGCCGGGGTCACCAGTGCCTGGATTTCCACCAGAATCGGCCGGCTTCCTTCCATCACACATGTCACGGCATTTCCACTCACATTCTGACCCAAATCCGACAAAAAGAGTTCGGAAGGATT
>SLOU01000118.1 GCA_007132385.1 Balneolaceae bacterium
ATAAACAGCGCCCCGCCCGCCAGCGCGACCTTCGCGGCAAGCGGCGGAACCTTTCGCCCGAGTATGCCCACCACAACCACAGCAAAGATCGGAATAAAGTAGATGCCGTTCATCTGCTGCAGGTACTGGAAGATGCTTTCCTGGCCTATCAGCAGCGGAGCGATCGTCATCGAAGCCAGCGCCACGATCCAGCCGAACCATTTGCCCGACTTCACGATCTCCTCGTCGGTAGCATCTTTTTTCCAGACCGCCTTGTAAAAACCGTATCCAAAAAGCGTTGCCGTTGCGTTCAGCGCAGAGTTGAAGGAACTGAGGATCGCTCCCACCATCACGCCCGCAAACAGGCCGGTCAGGGGTGCCGGAAGTACATCGCGCACCAGTACGCCATAAGCATTGTCGGCGCTAATCCCGGTATCGGCATACAAGTAAAAAGCGATGATCCCGGGAAGAACCAGGTAGAACGGGCCGAGAAGCTTAAGCAACCCGGTCAGCAGCACCCCTTTCTGGCCCTCGGCCAGGCTGCTCGCCCCGAAAGTGCGCTGGATGATCTGCTGGTTGGTACACCAGTAGAAGAGGTTCAGGAGCAGAACCCCGGTAAAGAGCGTGGAAAACGGCACGGACTGATCGGGTCCGCCGATCGAGTTAAACCGTTCCGGGTTGGCATCCCGCAGGGTTTCCCATCCGGCCATCACGCCCTCCCCTCCGCTGACGGCCTGCAGGCCGAAGTAGGTGATCACAAAACCGCCGATCAGCAGCCCGATTCCGTTCAACAGATCGGAGACTGCAATCGAACTCAAGCCACCGAACAGGGCGTAACAGGCGCCGATCAGCCCGACAATCCAGACGGTCAGCCACATGATGCCAACGTACGAATCGATGTCCGTCAAATCCTGCAGGTCGAGCATCCCGATGAGGGCGGTCGCCCCCGTATAAAGGATGATCGGCAGTAAAATAGCGATATAGGCGCCCAGGAATATGAGGTTACAGATCACCTGGGTACCGTGATCAAACCGGATGCCGAGGAACTGGGGGACGGTAGCGATCCCGCTCTTCAGAAATTTGGGCAGGAAGAAAAGCGCCATCGCAACAAGGGCCAGCACGGCCAGCACCTCCCAGGCCATCACGCTGAGCCCGTCGATAAAGGCGGCGCCATTTAGCCCGACCATCTGCTCGGTGGAGAGGTTGGTCAGGAGCAGCGAGCCGGCGATCAGCGGAAAACTGAGCCTGCGGCCGGCCAGGAAATAACCGTCGAGGCTGCTGGTATCCTGCTTGCGTACCCACCACCAGGTGAACAAAGCCACAAAACCGATAAATGCCAGAAAAGAGGTGAGCGTCAGAACATGCTCCATGAGATCCCGTTTTTTTGGTTAGAAATATTTGTGGATACCGGATACAGGCCTTCCCTGAAAACCCTGATTGCAGATTGTACCAGACCTGCAACGTGAGATTATATTTATTGATAAGCTGAAAGTCCAATGTTATTCTTTTTTGGCCGGTTTGCGATCACCGGCCTTGACTCCCCGTCCGATACCGGACACCTGGCCGTGTCCAGACGGTCACATCAGAACCATACAATCGATCGCTGCAATCACTTTGGGAATCACATCCCGCGTAAACTTCGACACTGATCGAAAGAAGTTGCTAGGCCTGCCTGAAAAAAAATCACGGATCGATATAAAACTTTTTCTCTTCGGCTGACGTCTAACATGCACAACAGGGAAATTCCGGAATGAAAACTGTACCAGACCAGGATACATACAAACAGATGAACGACGCTGATTTAATCGATCAGTTCCACAACGGGAATGCCGATGCATTCGACGTTTTGATGGAACGCTGGCAAAAGCCAGTTCACCGGTTTGCTTACCGGTACTTTGCCGATCGGGATGATGCGGCAGAAATTACCCAGAAAACTTTTATCAAAGCGTATCATAACTTGAAAACCCTGAATCAAGCAGACAAATTCGGTTCCTGGATCTACCGGATCGCCAACAATCTCTGTATTGATGAGATGAGGCGGAACGGCCGGCGAAAGAGTACCTCCCTGGAAAACTGGCTCGACAAAAAGGAGATGTCGACCGCCCGCACACCGGCAACCCGGCTGGAACGAGGTGAACTCGGGGAGATCATGCAAAAAGCCCTGCTCACCATTCCGGACGAGCAGCGTACGGTTGTCATCCTGAAAGAGTATGAAGGTTTCAAGTTTCGCGAAATCGCAGACATCCTGCAAGAGCCGGAAAATACGGTGAAATCACGCATGTACTATGGGCTCAAAGCCCTCCGGAATATTTTTGAAAAATGGAATATCGAAAAAGAGGCCCTATATGATGGACAAGAATGACAAACACGCTCTCCTGATGGATTATCTTTATGGAGAGATCGACGAGGATCGAAGGAAGGAACTGGAGCAGCAAATAAAGGATGATCCGGATCTGCACCGGGAACTGGAAGAGCTTCAGCAAACCCGCATGATGATGCTGAAGATCCCAATGCGGGAACCGGCCCGGAAACGTCTGACTGTACGAACGGAAGAGCAGGGGTTTAACCGATGGCTGCAAGATGTACGGCGGGTCTTCCTGCCTCATTCCACTGCCGGGCGCACTGCCATTGCCATCGCAGCCCTCTTTCTGATGACATTTTTCCTGGCTTCCGTTGCCAAACTCCAGGTTTCAGCCCACGAAAACGGCTGGGCGGTCACTTTCGGGTCCGAACCGCCGGTGATCCAGCAGGGAGTCGACACCGAGATGCTCGACGAGATTATAGTCTTGCTCAGGCAGGAAAACCTGGCGCTGGCCTCTACCATTATGGAGGAAAACCGCCAGCAAAACGAAATCTATCAGCAGGAAACGGTAGACGAAATCCTGCGCTACATGGATCAGCAACGGCGCAACGACCTTCAACTGGTTGCACGTGAACTGGCCCAGATGGAAGAAGATAGCTACTACCGGTACCTGCAGACAAATGAGACGATCGGCGAATTGCTCTACGTAATCCAACAGGAATAAGAGCTATGAAAAAGATGAAATCAATCAAATGAACCAAATATCGGGCGGATTTTCCGGACACGACTCCACTGCCCACCAGATTGGAATCCATGCTCCCTGGATGGGAATCCCATCCCGATGCGTATTTCAATCCAAATACTTCGGGATTTTACACCCCGCTCCGGATCCCCAAAAACGAGAACAATGAGGTCACACAATGAACCGAGCTTTTTTAATACATGGAATATTAAGTATACTTTTGGCCCTGCTGGTAGCTCTATGGTCGATTCAGCCTGCATTTGGTCAGGACAATATCGACCGGCAACGCATGGACCGGGATATCCGGATTATGGAAAGTGCCCTGGATGAATTGTTCAAAACCGGAACCCGGGGCAATACCTTTCAGTTCAGCCCTCGCAGTTCCATATCCGGTTCCTGGCTTCCGGGCTTTGGCGTCATCTTCACTATCCCCGACCGCACGCCTCCGGGCATATTCGGATTTCATGCCGGCAGCGGGGAAAGGTCTTCCCATCGGTTTACAAATCCGTTGGGCGATGATGGCGGAGAAATCACCGAGGAGTCAGTCCAGAACCGGATCACCGAATTTCTGGTTAGCTACGCCCCCTCAATCGGACAATTAAGCCCGGACGACAAAGTGCTTGTGATCTACGGAGACCAGTTTTCGGGAGGCGGCAGAGCAGCCTTTTTCGGGGGCGGAATCACGATTCACACCGAAGATCGCAGACGACGCGGTGGCGATGCCGAGGCCGAAGATGCCGAACGCCTGCCGGCTATCTCCATGGCCGTCACCCGGCAGGATCTGGATGACCTGAGATCCGGACGTATCAACCCGGAGGAATTCACGAACAGGATCAGCACAGCGGTTCAGCACAGGGATGGGGAAAGCCGGAAAATGGATCTTCAGGTGTTTGCAAGCGTCCTCGAAACCGGGCTGAATGAGAACCGGGATGAGGTTTTGCGGCTGATCGGCAAACCCTCCCATCTCTATCTCGACAACTTCGGGGCGATCTATCAGTTCAACCTGAGGGCGTCAGGCGGTAATGTCCTTCGAAATTTCAATATCCGCCTCCGGGAAAATATATTCGACGGGCTGGATCACCTCAACAACCTTCATTTTGAGCTTCCGCCTCTGCCGGACGGCCCTGACAGCCTTCACTTCAGTTTCGACCTCGGTGCGCTGAGCGACTCCGAGGAGCTTCGTGAGGCTCGGGAACAGATTCGCGTGGAGATGGAAAGTGCCCGGCGGCAGATTGAACAGGCCCGGGAAGCCTACCGGGATCAATTGCCCGAAATACAGCGTCAGCAGGAAGAAGCGCGCCGGGAGCTGCGTGAAAAACATCGCGAAATGGGCGAAGAGATGGAGCGTAAACGCGAAGAGATGATGTCGCCCGAAGAAATCCGGGAATCACTCGAAAACCAGTTGCAGGTTATCCGGGAATTGATGGTCGACTACGGGCGGACGCTCTCCTCACTGGGTGAGGATCATTCCCTGTTCCTGATCGTTCAACTGCAGCATTCGGAGGAAGAACTCCCGCGGCGTGTCGACCTTCGCATTGGCAAGAACGACCTGATGCAGCTCGAACGCGGGCAAATCACACGCGAACAGGCGATGGACCGGATCACGGAGAGGCGATTTTAATAGCGGACTTTGCACCCACGAATGCGTTGCATTTGGTGTGCCATCTACATGTAACTGTACACAGCGTATCGAATGCCAGTAACGCTGATTTGAGATCTGTTTTAGAAGGCACCGGGTGAATCTGACTTCGTCTGGCGCAGAACAACCGGTACTCATCGCAGAATTGTGTGTCCGGCTCTCCGACGCTTGTTTACTCCATTCTTTAGTCTGAAATAGTTTGTATTTTGAAGGCTGAAGTTTAATCTTAAACCTGTTCATGGATCCATTAACACACGGACTAGTCGGCGCGGCGGCAACCCAGTCCATTGCCGGCGGGAAGACCTACAGGGCGGCAGCATTCACCGGTTTTGTTTCGGCGATGCTGGCGGATCTCGATTTTTTCATCCACAACCCGGCCGATCCGCTGCTCAATATCGAAATCCATCGTCAGTTTACCCATTCGCTGATCTTTATTCCGACCGGTGCACTCATCGCCTGCGGGATCCTCTGGTGGGTGATGCGCAAACACCTCTCCTTCCGTGAGCTCTATCTCTACTGCCTGGTTTCGTACGGTACGGCCGGGCTGATGGATGCCGCAACCAGCTACGGAACCATGCTACTTTGGCCGTTCGATACGACCCGGTACGCCTGGAACCTCATTTCGGTTGTCGATCCGGTTTTTACAGCCGGTCTTCTGGTATTTGCCGGTATCTCTTTTTTTAAAAAAGAGAAACGTATTGCCCGCCTGGCCTGGGCCTGGCTTTTTCTCTACCTGGCGATCGGCCTTGTCCAGCGCGAACGCGCTACATCATCGGCGCATGAACTGGCTGAACAGCGGGGACACACAATCGAACGTATCGACGTCAAACCGACGATCGGCAATTTGCTTTTGTGGCGCAGCACCTACGAATATGACGACCGCTTTTATGCCGACGGCATCCAGGTCGGCCCGTTTTCCGCCCCGTTGATCTACCAGGGCGAGTCGGCTGACCGCGTACACCCGGCCGAGGTGTTCGACCCGTACATGGCGTCGGTAATGTATCACGATATCATGCGTTTCTCACGACTCTCGGAGGAGTACCTGGTCTTTCATCCCGAACGGCCCGATGTGATCGGGGATGCCCGCTACTCCATGCTGCCCACCTCGCTCACCCCGCTATGGGGAATCCGGGTGGATACGGACGAGCCGGAAGAACATGTCGATTTTCTCTATTTCCGGGATACCGCCCCGGAAGTGCGCCGCCGCTTTCTCCATATGCTGCTGGGACGCTGAGTCAAAATCGTTTCTTAAAACACATATCCTATGCCGAAATAGAGCCGGCTGATCTCCTCGGAAAAGGCGATTTCGCCCCGAAGGATAAAATCGGGATTCAGGATCGATACGGCGCCTCCAACCCCGAACGTCTGTTTCAGTCCGGAAACCAGGCTGCTGATGCTCTCGCCCTTCGGAAAAACCCTCCCCGTATCCATAAAACCGTGAAGGCCCAGGCGGATTTTTTCATCCATAAACTCAAGCAGCCACATTCTGAGTTCCAGGATATGAAGAATCGAATTATCATCCCGGAAACGGTTCGATACGTACCCTCTCAGCCCCTCTTCATGTCCGAGCATCGGCAGTTCCCAGAACGGGGTTTCACCCCGGGCACGCAGGTACTGCAGTTTTTGCGCAATCACCAGGTTTCTGAAGGGAGAATAATATCCGGATGCTTCGGCGGTCATACGCGTGAATGTAAAATCGCTTGCCGTCAGGCTTCCGGCCGTCTCAACTTTCCATTCAAACCGGTACCCTTCCGACGGATCCACATCGCCCACCCTGTGATCCACGATCATGCCTACTCCCGCCATGTTCACCCAACCGCCACGGGATCCGGTCGGCCTCGTTTCTCCAAAAACCGTACCACTTCCATTTGAAGCCGGCCTGCTGAAAGACACCGACGTCAGAAACTGCCCGTCTATTTTCCCCTCGCTTCCGTAGATCGTGATCTCCCTGCGGGCCTGAAAATCAAACCGGGTGGAACGGTCCTTGTAATAGTAGTCGCCCGCTTCGTAGGCCGTATTCGAAAAGTCCGAATCATTCCCGATCGCAAAAAACGGCTTGTTCACCAGTCGTGCGGCTTCCATGCGAAACCGGCTCCGGATGTCGGCCCCGAAACTTCGCATCCGTTCATGGTCGACAGAACCGGCAAAGTTCCCCTCGGTTGAGGCGGTCACTTCGAAAGAGGACTGATTGCTGAAGGGGCGGATTCCGATTCCGTAATCGGTCCGTTCCAGGATGCCCCCTCCATACAAACCAACGTCTGAACTAAATCCGAACGTCGGCAATATGGAATACCGGACTCCTTCGGAGTCGTCATTCAGCCCGATCTGTGCTTGCAGGGAAGTGATACCGGCCATTCCGGCCAGCAGGGCGGCAACAGTGAACCTGAAGAACCGTTTACACATGCTGAATCCTCACTAAATGGTTATTACCGGATCTTCAGGAAGATATACAATGATAAATTACAGATCACCGTGCGGGCCATCACGAACAAGAGGAAAGAAACAAACGTGATATCTGAATATCAGGTTCTACTCCTTAAAAACGGCTTCTTTTCGCAACGCCCTTTCCAGCTTCTCCCGGTATTCTTCGGATGTAATCTCGACACAACCGAACTGAGCCAAATGTTCAGTATAATACTGTGTATCCCATAGTTCAAATTCATTCTTTTGTAAAATTTTATGGCAGTGCCAGAGAGCAACCTTGTCGGCTTCCTTCTCTTTTTTGAACATCGACTCACCAAAAAACACCGCTCCCAATGAAACTCCGTACAGGCCGCCGGCCAGGCTGCCGTCCCTGTTAACCATTTCCACCGAATGCGCAAACCCCATCTCATGCAGCACCTGATAGGAATCGATGAGCAGATCTGATATCCAGGTTGATTCCCGGTCAGCGCACAACTCCATGACCCTCCTGAAATTCCGGTTGATCCGGGGCCGGTATCTCTCTTGGCGTATCATTCGCCTGACGTTTCCGGAAACCCTGAATCGGTCGAGGGGTATGATTCCCCTCCGGCGGGCTGTAAACCACTGATAGCCGGGATCCTGCCTCGACTCGCTCATCGGGAAAATCCCGCGTGCGTAGCCTGTCAGAAGGGTTTCCGGCGGTATGATCCTGGCTGGGTTATCGTTCATTCGGTCTAACTTGTTTAACGTTCATTCCTGCTCAGGCAGATGTCGATTTGTCCATACCCTGTCCGTTAATCCAACCCGATCCTTTCAGGCTGATCGGGATCCGGGGATATTCCCCATGACCTGTGTATGGACTCTGCATGGAGCTATTAAATTGAAAGGTACTGAAGAGTCATGTACAGACAAAAAAAATGCCCCCCCGACGGTATCGGAGGAGCATCATCGCTGCTCTAAATTTTTAACCATTCAGAGTAGCATAAATCTACATCATCAGTGATGATTACTGTTCAAGCAATACTTCTTCGATGCTGTGAACAACTCCGTTAGCGGCTTCAATATCACCATCCGCGACTGCCACGCCGAAATTGGTTTCTACTTCCTCAGAAGAAGCTTCACCCTGAAACAGGTGATTAATCAGCACGTTTTGAAGCTGCTGCGGATCGTTTCTCATCTCGTTTATTTCATCCAGAATCGGTTCAAATGCATCATCAGATGGTGCCAAAACGGTAAATGGCCCCGGTTGCTCCAAAGTCTCTGTTAACTGAGCTTCAGCTATCAGTTCAGACATAATGGTATGATTATCGCTGTTATTGATAACGTCAACCACATTTTCGCCCGGCATGTCCTGGGCGTGAACATCGGTAGTGGCAAATGCAAAAGTGGATGCGATAGCAAAAATTCCAGCGAGCAGGATATTACTTAGAAGTTTCATTGTTGACTCCATTTATTTTCGATTACTTACTTCACCAATCCTAACCCGTTTATTAAGATAGATGTTTCCATTTATCCTGCCATATAACAATTTTTTTCAATTAAAATCGCTATTAACATCGTTTTACAGGGTGCACGGCTTCGCAATACCTGCAAGTTGGTACCTTGCTGCACTTTTCCAGATAGTATGTCTACACAATCGATGAATAACTGCCCAGTTCCATCAATACAGACAATAAAATACATAAATGAAGTGCTGCCCATAATTGAGCCTGCCAGAGAGTTCGCACACAATGGGTATCTACGGGTACAGATATACGATAAGCCCGTACATGGGCAAACAGTTTTTATTCAAGAGGCCCCGTTTTTTATGACCTCGTAAATGACATAGGGTGGAATATTGAGCATTTCCCGTTTGGTCTGAACATTCCCGAACACATGTTTTACCGGTTTTTTGAGGTGTCCGCTCGTCTGGTAGGCAAGAAACTTTCCTCCCTCCCTGAGAATTGTCTTGGTAGATTCGAGCACTTTCACTTTTCGGATCGGCTTGAGGAAGGAAAACGGTATTCCGGAAATCACGTAATCGATGTTCCCGATATCTTCCGGCTTCAGGATTTCGATTACATCGCCGGCAAGCACATTGTGGACTTCGGCCCTGGAATCATTGATCGAATCGCGGAGAAAATCGGAAAAATTCTTATTGGCTTCCACCATGATGATCCGGGATCCCGCCGTCATTTTGTCCAGCAGGTATCTTGCAAAAACCCCGTCGCCCGGGCCGTATTCCACGATGGTAATATCCTTTGAAAAGTCGATATGGTTACAGACTTTTTTGACACAACGTGTGGAGGTTGGTGTGATGGAAGCAACATCCCGGTCTTTGATAAAATTCTTAATAAATTGAATCGTACTCATAGTATTTAGCAGGCCTTCAGATTTCTTTTTCGATTTTTTCTATTTGATCCCGAATACGCGCAGCTTCCTCAAACTCCATATTTTTAGCAGCTTGCATCATGGAATTACGCAAATATTCGACAAATTTTTCCTTGCTTTCAAATGTAACTTCTTTCATGGCCGGATTGGGCTGATAAATAACACCTTCTTCGGCTACTTTTACCACTTCAAGATACTCATTTTGAGAATCATCGCCCTCCAGGTCAAATCCTTTCGTTGAAATCAGGGAAGGATCCACTAGCGGTTTAAGGGCCTTTTTTACGGTCTGTGGTTCAATACCGTGCTCTTCGTTATACTTCTTTTGCAGCTTCCGGCGGCGATTCGTCTCTCCCACGACCTTTCGGATACTGCGGGTCATTTTATCCGCGTATAGGATCGCCTTGCCACCTACGTTCCGGGCTGCCCGTCCGACAATCTGGAATAGCGAAGTCTCGGAACGGAGAAACCCTTCCTTGTCAGCATCCAGAATGGCGACCAGAGTCAATTCGGGAATATCGATGCCTTCCCTGAGCAGATTTATCCCGACAAGTACGCTAAAATCGCCCCGCCTGAACTTATAGAGTACTTCGATTCGCTGAAGGGCGTCCAGTTCACTGTGCATGTAGGCAGCACTTACACCGAGATCTTTCAAATACTCACTCAATTCCTCACTTAACCTCTTCGTTAGTGTGATACACAAAACCCGTTCATTATTCCGGACTCGTTTGCGTATTTCGTCGATCAGGTCATCGACCTGATTTTTAAGTGGCCTGACTTCGATTTCCGGCTCCATCAGCCCGGTCGGCCTTATAATCTGTTCTACGACGACTCCTCCCGATTGTTCCAGTTCATAGTCGCTCGGAGTAGCGCTGACAAATATACATTGGTTGATCATCCCTTCCCATTCCTCGAATTTCAGAGGCCGGTTATCCATAGCCGAGGGCAGCCGGAACCCGTGTTCCACCAGCTCGGTTTTGCGTGAGCGGTCACCACCGTACATCGCCCCGATTTGAGGGACGGTCTGATGGCTCTCATCCACCACAAGCAAAAAATCATCCGGAAAATAGTCGATCAGGCAATAAGGCCTTTCACCTGGTTTCCGCTGACTGAGGTACCGGGAGTAGTTTTCTATCCCTGAACAGTAACCGATTTCTTGCATCATCTCGATATCAAAAAGGGTCCGCTGTTCAAGCCGCTTGGCTTCCAGAAATTTTTCTTCATCCCGCAGCACATCCACCCGGTGGTGCATCTCCTCGCGAATCTGTCCAATCGCCTCATCCAGCCGCCCTTTGGTCGTTACATAGTGAGAAGCCGGATAGATCCGGAACTCGTCCACATCTCCGATTACATTCCCCGTTTCCGGGTCAAACAGCTCAAGGTGTTCCACCTCGTCAGCCCAAAAACTGATTCTCAACGCTTCGTCCGAATAGGCTGGAAACAGGTCAACAACATCTCCCCGGACACGGAAGGTTCCCCGGCGAAACTCATAGTCGTCGCGACGGTAATGAAGGTCAACCAGATCGTACAACAACCGGTCTCGGCCATACGCTTTTTCTTTTTGCAGGTGAATTATGAGCCGTTCATATTCCGATGGTGAACCGATTCCGTAGATACAACTGACCGAAGAGACAATGATCACGTCCCTGCGACCGGACAGCAGGGAACTGGTAGCACGAAGGCGAAGCCGCTGAATCTCTTCATTGATCGATAAATCCTTCTCGATGTATTTGTCCTGGGCAGAAAGATAGGCTTCCGGCTGATAGTAGTCGTAATAGGAGATAAAAAATTCAACCCGGTTTTCAGGGAAAAAATCGCTCAGCTCCCGGTAAAGCTGGGCAGCCAGGGTTTTGTTATGGCTCATCACCAGTGTTGGCTTCCGGACATTCTCAATCACACCAGCAATTGTCCGCGTCTTTCCCGAACCTGTAATTCCGAGCAGCGTCTGGAATTTGTCCCCGTGCTCAATACCTTCTGTTAATTCATGTATTGCCTCGGGTTGATCACCGGCCGGAAGCCAGGGAGAATGTAACTTAAAATTGGACATAAGAAGTAAAATACAGAGAGTTAGCGTTCATTAAAAAGATTTCCTTGCGAAAACTTTCCGGTATTCTACATTTTTCCCGGTTTTACAATACCTTTGAAGGTTAAAGACATGACAACCAGATATTCAGATGAAAGAAAAAGACCAGCTTAAAGTACAGCGACAACAAATTGACGCTATCGACAGCAAAATCCTGGACCTGCTCAAGGAGCGGAACGAGGTTTCGCAGGATGTAGTCAAAAAAAAGATCCGGAGCCAGCTACCTATTTTTGTTGCCAGCCGGGAACAGGAAAAAACCGGAAAATTCAGAAAAATGGCCGAAGAACGGGACCTGGACCCCGACTGGGCTGAGGATTTTCTCAGAATGATCATGTCATCCTCCAGGGCGAGTCAGTCCAACGCAACCTTCCCGATGGCCACCTCCGAGCCAAAACATATCCTGTTTGTAGGGGGTGAGGGTGGAATGGGTCGGCTCTACAGGTCGATCGCCGGCCGCACAGGGCACCATACCTACAGCATTGACAAGGGGAACTGGTATGAACTCGAATCGATCGCCCCAAAATTGGATATGGCTGTTGTAACGGTCCCGATTAATATTACCGAGCAGGTGATCGAACGGCTGGCCTCCATGTTAAACAAGGAAACGATCCTTGCCGATTTTACAAGCAACAAGGTAAAGCCGCTCAATGCGATGATTCAGAATCATCCGGGGCCGGTTGTAGGCCTCCATCCCATGCACGGTCCGGATGTGCCGAACCTCTCCAAACAGCTTATGGTCGTTTGTCAGGGCCGCGAACCGGAAAAAACGAAATGGTTTGTAGAACAGTGCAAGTTATGGGGCATGAGGATTAAAATCGTGGAGCCGGAAAAACACGACCACGTAATGCACCTGGTACAGGGTCTGCGGCACTATGTAGCCCTCCTTCACGGCTCCTTCATGAAAGAACATGACCTGAACCCGGGCGATATGCTTGATTATTCCAGCCCTATTTACCGCGCTGAGCTGATGATGACCGGGCGTATATTTGCCCAGGATGCCGAATTGTATGCCGACATCGTCTTTGCAGACGAAAAGAGAAGGCTATTGCTCCTCGATTTCTTTCACCATCACCAGGAACTGGCCAAAATGATCGAAAAGGATGACAAAGCGGGCTTTATCCGTGAATTTGAAAGTGTAACCGATTTTTTCGGCAGTTTTGCCTTCCAGGCCCTCAAAGAAAGCGGATACCTGATCAACCGGCTTTCCGACCGGTTTTCAAACTAAACGAAATAAATCGTACTCCCGTTACGTAATATAATATTGTAAAGACCTTTTGAACGGTTTCGGCTTCTCAGCCGGTTAAGTATATTGTTTCAGAATATATCGGGCCGGTTGCACAGTCTGAGCGTGGCACTGTTTTACAATAAAATATTGTAGAGAACTCACGTAATAATCTTTGGATAAAATCGATTTAGCCTGCAGATGAAGAATATTGTTACCCTCTGTATCAGCTTACTTTTGTTTCCGCTGCTTATAGCATGCGATAACAACCTGTTATCGGGCACCGACCCTGATACCCCCGAAGTAAAAGAACCGATACGTGGTGAAGGAATCGACCTTTCTGAACTCGGTACTACCGAAATTTTTGAATATGCAGCCCAAGCCAACAGCTTGTTTCTTCCCACAGAGATACCGGCAGTTGTATCGGAAAATCTTGTCCATGAATCGGTCATCGGGTTTACCTATCTCGAGTTTAATGATACCGCCTGGAACCTGGATGGGCTTCAGATGAACGATCAGATCTCTCTGGATCTGCCGGATGATATCCGGATCGAAGCCACCGTTCTGCGTCAACAGGAGACGCTTCCATCGGTAACTGCGGTCACAGCTCAGCTAAATGATCCGCATGAGGGAACGGTCACACTGACCCAAGTCGGCCAGAAAACCATTAGCGATATCAAGCTGGAAAGCGAGAATCGGCATTTCCAGGTTCGTTACGATCCCAATGACGGGTCACACTACCTGATGGAGATCGATCCTGCGCAGTCCGCAACGCTGCCAGGCGCCCAGCCGCTCCGTGTGGAGTGACAGAAGCTGCCGTGTGAACGTTATACAGCTAAATTGGGAAAGTGAAGGCTCAATTCTTTGATAAACACACCGAGCTTGGGACGCGTCGGTTCAAAATCGACATGAATGCCCTGACTCTCAAGTCCTTTCGTACAAACTGGCCCGACGGACGCTACAAAGGTTTTATTGAGTGCTTCCCGAAACTTTTCGACAACGTTGTCAGCGGCAGCCATCTCCATAACATGATGGATCTGGGTTTTACTGGTAAAAACCGAAATTTCCACTTCTCCGTCCAGCACGGCTCGGAGCCCTTTTTTCAGCGGTTCAGTATCATCCGGCAGAGCCCAGCGGTAAACCGGGACCTGTACGACTTCTGCCCCTCGTTCCCTGAGTGAATCCATCAGTGGTTCGTTGGTTTCCCCGTACTCCTGGACGGCCACAGTCTTACCGGCAAGATCCCGGGTTTTCGGGTGATTGTTCATCGCTTCAAGCAGTTCTTCCCAAGTATTGGGTTCCGGGGCATTGACATGATAGCTGACCCCCAGTTCTTTCAATACCGTCACCGGCTTGGGACCGCGTACAACAATCGTAAGCCCGGTCAACGCCATAAGAATCTTGTCCATTTCATGACGTGTCCGGAGTGTATCGATCATCATTCTGGTACCCACGCCTGTCATGCAAACAAGTACATCCACGTCCCCGCCAAATAAAAGATCTCCAAATTCAAAAACCTCCCCGTGCTCTTCCAGCGGGACTTCCTGCATGGAAGGAGCGCTGATTACATCGGTTCCGTATTTCTCAAGCATCAAAGCAGCAGAATCAGATAACCGGCTTTCAAAACAGATCGCTTTTGTTCCGGAAAGTGGTTTTTCGGTCTTCATATGCCGTTTGTCTCCTTGTTTAATATTCCTCGACAGGAATAAATGACGTTTTGGGTGTTGTACATACTGAACATACGTAATTTCCGGGCAGATTCTCAAAAAGAGTTCCCTCTTTTATGCCAGCTTGGGGATCTCCGTACTCACTGTCATAGATCGTCATGCAGTTTCTGCACTGGTAGCTCGAATAGACAGGCTTCTCTTCGTTTTCTACGGCTGTCCGGTGGCTACCGGGTTCAAAGCCGGATTCCAGTTCGTTGAAGTAGGTTTTGCTAAGATCGATCAACAGTGTCGGGAGATCGGTTTTCATCACTTTTTCGTCAAAGGTGAGGTATTCCGAGCTGTTCGGATTGAAATTTCGAGCATAAAGAATATTATATAACAGTTCTCCTTCGGGACCTTTTTCCCCGAAATCCCTTTCGATGACAACCGATGTGAAAAGGAGCATATCGGGATCGGTTTTCACCGTAAACGTCAGCCCGTGCGTGCTGATGTCCTTTTGGTCGAGTTCACGTACCAGGTACGTCTTCAGTTCCAGGGCTTCCTCATCCATCACCGGCAAGTGCCAGTTCAGCTCCAGGGACGAGTGGCGCAGGTTGATGCCGTACCGGCCCATAAGTTTTTCCCACAAAATGCGATCATCCGAACGGATTCCCTTGATGATGAATGATTTCCAGGGAGTGATGCTGATTTTCCCCACCCGGGTCTGCTGGCATAATCGACAGGCTTCACTTAAAAATTCGATACCAAACCGATTATTCCGCCAGTAGAGCCCAAGCCATAGATCGTTGTTCTGCATCGTATTCAACCCTTCATAATAGGGAAATAGGGAGGTCGGTTTTGAGGGTTTTTCATCTGATGCAACCGAATGGAGTTTCACTTCAGAGTCCACTTTTTTATACAGCTCTCTGTGACTCAGCCCGGGTGATTCCTGCAGGACCTGCTCGATGTGTTTCGCAGCGGCCGCAATATCATTTTCGTGGATCAGGTCGGGCCAGGGGATCAGGGTGCTACTGTTTTCACTGGAATTCCGGCGTATATACAGATGCCAGTAGTGCTCCTGCCTGGAAGCAACAAAGTTGAAATGGCCCGTAAACAGGGGGACAAGGCTTTGAATCGGATCGATAATATTCACTTTGAACACAGGCTGATAGTCAAACCGGTCGAGGATGTAGTGGTAGACATCTTCCTTTAACCACCAGGTACTGTCGGTTACATTAACCGATACGTAAGAACTCACTATATTTTCCTGTTTGAACGGCTTTTTCAGCCGGCCGGATTCGGTAATGTGATACGCCAGGCCGGTCTGATCCAGGAGAACGCCTGCTTTTGCGCTTTTTACCGGTTCCACCGGAAAGAGAATATCCTGCCGGGAACCGAACATAATATAGCCGTTGCCAGCTTCCCGCGACGCTTTCATCACCTGCAGCAGTTCTGCCGGAGAGATCAACCCTCCTTTTACAAATACCCGTATAATCGGAATGTCTTTCATCGATTTACATCCTTTTTATTGTTTTTATGCGGCTTATTTACCTGGTTTTTTCCTGGCGTGCTGTTTACCTGATTGATTTGCAAACTGTGTATTGGATACTGTCTGCAGTGTATAATCATTTGCGCAACTCTTTGTCCAGATGAGAATCCCTGTCTAGCGGCCTATACCGCCGGAACCAGTTTTTCATCCAGGATCTGTCTGACTTCCGGCTTGCAACTCCCGCACCCGAGGCCTGCGCCTGATTTTTTGCACAGTTCCCTGAAATCGTCGCATCCGGTTTCGATTAACTTTTCGATATTCCCCCTGCCTACGTGATTACAGGAGCAGACCGTTTTACCCAACACCGGCTCACGGGCCTGTCCCGACCGTAACAGTGTCTTCCTCATATTGGAGAGTTCCATTTTTGACTCGATCAAGTCTTTGAATTCGGCAAATTCGTTTTTATCCCCCATCAGGATCGCTCCAACCAGCCGGTCGTCTTTGATGATGCACTTTTTGTAATACCGTTCCGATTTGTCGATAAACAGGATCTCTTCATACCCTTCTTCCCCGCTGGGTACTACGGGCATGCCGATCGAACAGAGATCCAGATCGGAGAACTTCAGGATATTCATACTGACTGAACCCTCATACATCGCCAGGGAATCACCCGTAAGGTTTCTGGCAATGATATCAGCCTGTTGTTCGGCCGCTGCCGTAATCCCGTTCAGTTTGCCCCGGTGTTCGGCGATCTCACCCATTGCGAAGATCGAAGGATCGGATGTTTGCAGGCTATCGTCTACAAGCACACCCCGGCCGCACTCCACCTTTGCTTCCTTCAGAATTTCTACATTCGGCCGTGTTCCGATCGCGTATACCACCGCATCGCAATTGAGTTTTTTTCCACTCTTGAGGATTGCACCGATTCCCTTATCCCGCTCATAGCCGGGGTGTCCTTCGGTTTGGAGCTGCTTTACCTGGTCGTTGATATGAACGCTGATTCCCTTCTCCCCGACAAACTCCATGAGCAGCTCGGCCGACAAGGCGTCGAGCTGACGTTCCATCAGGCGGGATGCAAGCTGGACGATCGTGATATCCAGATCAATTTCGTTGAGCGCTGCGGCCAACTCCAGTCCCAGCAGGCCTCCTCCGATAATCAGCACGTGGGCGTCCCTGCCGAGGTGCGATTTAAGCGCATCGGCATCGGCGCGGGTTCGCATGGTAAAAACACCCGGCTCACCGATCGGTTCCCCGGGTGGAACAAAAGCCCGGCTTCCGGTTCCCACAATCAGCTTGTCGTAGGTGTGAACCTCTCCCGTGTCGTCGACAACGATTTTATTCTTCCGGTCGATCTGTTTAATCGCTGTCGAAGCATGAAGCCGGATATTCAGTTTTTCTATCTCATTTTCCTTGAATTTGAGCAGGGATTCCCAGCTTAAATGTTCATTGACATATTCTGGCAGCAACACACGGTTATAAAAGGGATGCGGTTCTTTTGAAAAGACATGGAGTTCATCTTCCCGGTTCTGTTCCCGGTAGCTGTTCACAAACCGGTAGGCCGACGCGCCGGCACCGACTACAACAATTTTTTCCCGTTTCTTGAACACTTTTTCGACCTGTACGGCACTATACTTGAAATCGGGTTCTTTCGAGATTGGGTCGACCAGGTTCAGGGTCAGGTTATTGGCCCGGGCCACCGGTTTACCATTCACTTTACTCCAGTGCATCGGCAGAAAAACAAGCCCCCTGCGCACTCTGTCGGTGATGCGTGCGTGGACTTTTACCTCGCCCCGATTGTTCAGGATACGGACGGTTTGACCCTCTTCGATCCCTCTTCGGGCCGCATCCTCCGGATGGATCTCCAGGAACGGTTTGGAAATATGCTGTTTGAGCCGGTTGACCTTCCCTGTCTTGGTCATCGTATGCCACTGGTCGCGGATCCGACCGGTCGTAAGTACCAACGGAAATTCATCTGAGGTCTTCTCCGAGGTGTTTTCCGGCATATCGAGTGGAAAAAGTCTTGCCCTGCCGTTCTCCGTATAAAACCGGTGATTGGTAAACAGGCGCCGTGTTCCGTTGCTGTGGATGTTATTCAACGGCCACTGAACCGTATTTTTCTCCTGCAGAATCTCATAACGCAACCCGGAAATATTGATATTTGTTCCGGCGGTCATCCGGCTGTACTCTTCAAAAATCTCTCCGGTATTTTTGAAATCAAAGCCACGGTATCCCATCGCTTTGGCAAAACGGATCAGGATTTCGGCATCCGGCAAGGCTTCCCCCGGTGGTTCAATCACTTTTTCCAGGTGGCTGATCCGCCGTTCGGAATTGGTCATTGTCCCCTCTTTTTCCATATGTCCGGCAGCCGGCAGCACCATATCCGCAAACTGCACTGTATCCGACTTTTCAGAGATATCCTGGACAACGACGAATTTTGCTTTTTCCAGGGCCTGTTCTGCCTTGTTGACATCCGGGAGGCTGACCATCGGATTTGTGGCGATAATCCAGACCGCTTTCAGTTTACCTTCATCCAGTGCATCAAACATTTCGGTTGCCGTATACCCCGGTTGTTCCCGGATTTCGGGTACTCCCCAGAAATCAGCGACTTCCTGCCGATGCTGCGGATTAGCCAGGTCGCGGTGAGCGGCCAGCAGCGATGCCATTCCGCCGACTTCCCGCCCGCCCATGGCGTTCGGCTGACCCGTAAGCGAGAAGGGGCCGGAGCCCGGTTTGCCGATCTGTCCCGTGATCAGGTTGAGACTGATCAGCGAAAAATTCTTTTTCACCCCGATCACACTTTGATTCAGACCCATCGCCCACATGGTGATAAACCCGTCGGCATCCCCGATCCAGGCAGCGGCCTGGCGAATCTGGCCGGCTTCCAACCCGCAAATAGCAGCCGCCTCATCGACATTCAGGCTGAAAACGGATTCCCTGTAATCCTCAAATCCGTCGACATGGTTTTGGATAAATTCCGCGTCCGCATCTCCGTTTTCAATCAGGATCCTTGCCATCGCATTGCACAGATAGATATCGGTGCCCGGATTGAGTGGAAGGTGCAAGTCTGCCTGAGCGCAGGTCTCGGTTTTACGAGGGTCAGCAACAATAATTTTGACATCCGGGTTTTCCTCCTTGTGCTTCTCAATTCGCCTGAAGAGGATCGGATGGCACCAGGCCGGATTGGCGCCGGAAATAAAAAAACAATCCGCCTTTTCGATGTCATCATAACAGATCGGAACAGCATCCTCACCCAGCATTTTTGTATAAGCTGCCACAGCCGAGCTCATACATAACCGGCTGTTGGTATCGATATTATTGGTTCCGATATACCCTTTGACCAACTTGTTGGCCAGATAATACTCTTCGGTCAGGCACTGGCCGGAGACGTAAAATCCGACACTGTCGGGCCCGTGCTTTTCAATGATCGATGCGAAAACTGCCGCAGTTCTCTTCATGGCGGTATCCCAGTCAACCCGCTGAATGGGATGCGCTTTGCTCCACCTCATTTCCGGATATAACAACCGGTCGCTCTGGTCCTGTACCGTATAATTCAGGTTCATTCCCTTTGAGCAAAGCATCCCTTTATTCACCGGGTGGTCCGGGTCTCCCTCTACACGGATATTTCCTTTATGGTCTTTTTTGACGAGTATACCACAGCCAACCCCGCAATAGGAGCAGGTCGTCTTGTGGCACCCGGCTTGATTCGCAGACATCGTCGGTTTCGTTACTTTCTTCAGGTTATGTTTTACGGCTTACTGTACTCTATAAAGCCCATCATCAGGATAAGGACAGGCCTGGTTATGGTTTGCAAATTTTTTTTGGTTTCGAATTGATTATCCCATTTGTCGGATTTCAATGATCGGCTGAGCTGGTTGCAATATGTCCCGGTATGTTTTACGGATTGACCGGCTCCGGATCGGGTTGTGGTTTCTCCTTGAGTGCAGCTGCTTTCCTCTGTTCTTCCTCCACAAATGCCTGTTGCGAGTCAATCGACTCGTTCAATTCCACCCGGGCTACAACCTCTTCACGTGCCGAAAACCGGACGAAAAAGGCGGAAAACGAACAAACCGCAACGATACAACCAAGGATAAAGAGGGCGTCCGCATAGGGAATCGACTCATAACGAAACAGGAACCCGGCTGCGACAGCTCCGGCGTTACCGCCTGCCCCTACTATCCCCGATACGGCTCCAATCGCTTTCTTGTTGACGAATGGCACGACCGAATAGGTGGCTCCTTCCGACATCTGCACCAGCAGGCTGAACAAAATCATAACGGCAATGGCGAGCGGCAAAACGGTCATACGTGAGAACAGCATCAGCACCAGACCGGAAAACAGGAGCACAACGAACAGAAACATCACCCGTCCTTTCAGGCCGAACCGGACACCGAACATATCGCCGAAATAGCCACCCATGGAACGGGCAAAAATATTCATCAGCCCGAAAAGTCCAGCGATCAATCCGGCTGCTCTCAAACTCAGATCAAAGTTATCCCGGTAATAGATCGCAGCGATATTATTGATGGTCAGTTCGATCCCGAAACAGGCACCGTAAATGAGAAACAGGGCCCAGACCCGATAGTCCCTGACAGCCTCCATGAATGCGCTCTCTTTCCAGGACTGTTTTTTTTCGGCTTCCCGCTGGTTTTTTTTCAGCTCAGAGAAATTTCCCTCGGGAACGTCTGTCGTAAATTTCAGGTAGACGATACCCATGATCATCATCGCAACACCCGGAACCACCATTGCCCAGCGCCAGGCTTGTCCGTCGGATAGTCCGAGAAACAAAAATCCTGAAAAAATCAGCGGCATCACCATCTGTGTCACTCCCCCTCCCAGGTTGCCCCAACCCGCGGTGGTCGCATTTGCGGTTCCCACCACATTGTGGGCAAACATGACCGATGTATGGTACTGTGTGATCACAAAGGACGCACCGATCACCCCGATCAGCAGACGGCAGATCAGGAAACTTTCATAGCTGTTGCTTAGTCCGATTGAGATTACGGGGAGGCTGCCTAAAATCAGCAGCCCACTGTAGGTGATCCTGGGGCCGATTCTGTCGCACATCCATCCGATCAGCAGCCGTGCAAAAATAGTGATGAACACCGAAGCGATGATGATGTTCCCCACTTGGGTTTGTGAAAGGCCGAGTTCATCCCGGACAACGACCATCAATGGTGCGATTCCGAACCAACCGAAAAAACAGAGAAAAAACGCCATCCACGATAGGTGGAAAGTACGCATATGCGGCGCTTCGAAACTGAAAAGTTTTATTTGGGTGGCTTTACCATTCCCTGAAGCATTCATGCCGGCAGCCCCACATAGACGTGCTGGTTCTCAACTTTAACCGGAAACGTGGTTAACTTGTAATCTTCGCCATCCAGGTTTTCTCCCGTTTCCAGAGAGAAGGTTTTCTTGTGAAACGGGCAGGCAACTTTCGGGATACCATTTTTATCCCCGATCATACCTCTTGAGAGGATCATCTGCATTTTATGAGGACACAGATTCTGGCAGGCGTACCATTGATCACGGGACGTAAAATTAAATACGGCAATTTGAAGATTGTCCAGTTTTATACAGACGCCCCCGTTTCTGGGAAAATCCTCGACATGGGCAACTTTGTACCATTCGGCTTTATACCACTGTTTAATTTCTTCTACGGAATTCATTGTGTCGTTATCAGTTACTGGGTTTTTGTAAAGGTTCTTGATTTTAAAATCAGGAGTGTTTTCTTACTTAATTGAAAAGTGAAAAGCAGGTCAGCTTTTTGCATTGTAGGTGCCTAAAACAGGTTGACATAAATTTTCACTCTTTACTTTTACCTTTTCAGCTTCCCCATCCGTCGGGCACCTTTTGACCTCGATAGTCCCTGAATTTCAGGCTGGGATCGGGTTCGTCGGAGTTGACGAAATGGCGGAATTTTTTCTGAAGGTCTGTGTTGTCGACCACTTCTTTCCACTCGCACCGGTACGCGTCGACCAGTTTTTGCATCTCTTCTTCCAGACCAGCGCCGATCCCGAGAGAATCGTCAACGATAACCGTTTTGAGGTAATCCAGTCCGCCGTCCATTTTGTTGATCCATGTGGATGTCCGGTTCAGGGGTTCAGCCGTTTTAATGTAGAACATCAGGTAGCGGTCAAGGTAACGGATGCAGGTTTCCTCGTCGATGTCGGAAGCAAGCAACATGGCATGCTGGGGTTTGGAACCCCCATTGCCGCCGACGTACAGGTTCCATCCCTTTTCTGTGGCGATGATTCCGAAGTCTTTTCCCCTGGCTTCGGCACATTCACGGATACAGCCCGAAACACCTCCCTTCAGCTTGTGAGGAGCTCTCAACCCCCGGTATCTTTTCTCCAACCGGAGAGCAAAGGAGACTGAATCGTGCAGCCCATACCGGCACCAGGTTGAACCCACACAGCTTTTCACGGTCCGCAGCGCCTTTCCGTAGGCGTGCCCGCTTTCAAAACCGGCTTCAACCAGCTCCTGCCAGATGTCGGGAAGCTGATCGACCCGGGCGCCCAACATATCGATGCGTTGTCCACCTGTGATTTTGGTATAGAGCCCGTATTTTTTAGCAATTTCCCCGATGACAATCAATTTATCGGGTGTGATTTCCCCGCCCGGCACTCTCGGGATTACCGAATAGGTTCCACCCCGCTGGATATTGGCCAGGAAACGGTCGTTGGTATCCTGGATGGTATCCTGTTTGATTACCAGGTCGTTCCAGGCGCTCGCCAAAATCGAAGCAACGGCCGGCTTGCAAACTTCACAGCCGTCTCCCTTGCCATACTCATCCAAAAGATCATCAAAGGTGGTAATATTCTGCACCTTGATGATTGAGTAGAGCTCCTGGCGGGTATATTCAAAGTGCTCGCAAAGGGTTTTCTTCACGGACTTCCCCAGTCGTTCCAGGGTATGGTTCAGCAGATCTTTAACCAGCGGCGTGCATCCTCCGCAGCCAGTGCAGGCTTTTGTCTCATTCCGGATTTCACCGAGCTCCGTGAGCTCATTGTCCTCGATCAGCCCGACGATATCCCCTTTGGAGACATTCTCACAGGAACAGATCTGAGCTTCATCAGGAAGATTTTCAACACCGTCACCTTCCGCAGCGTCTCCCCTTGCGCCCAGAACAAGAACTTCTGGATTTTCCGGGCAGTCAATGTCATTTAAAAAACGTTGATGCAACGAATTATAGGACTCGGCATCCCCTACCAACATTCCACCCAGCAGTTTTTTACCATCATCAGAGACTACAATTTTTTTGTAAATCCCTTTCAATTTGTCTTCGTAAACAATCGGGATACCATGATCCTTCGTAAAGGGATTTCCGAAACTTGCCACGTCCACGCCGATCAGTTTGAGTTTGGTCGACATATCAAACCCGGTAAACGTCTTATCCCTTTCTCTGACAATTTGAGAAGCGGCAACTTCGGCCATCTCATACCCAGGGGCAACCAGTCCGTATATCATATTTTGATGCAGGGCTGACTCGCCGATTGCATAAATATTTTCGTCACTGGTTTTCAGGCAATCGTCTACAATTATACCGCCACGTTCACCTGTTTTCAACCCGCACGCTTTAGCCAGTTCATCTCTTGGGCGGATTCCTGCTGAGATCACCAGCATATCGACGTCCAGGTCCGTCTTGTCGGAGAACCTCAGCGATTTCACCGACCCGTTTCCGGTAATTTCCTCAGTCTGCCTGCCCGTGTACACCTCAAGCCCGAGCTTTTCAAGTTTGTGCTGAAGGATTGCCGCCCCGTTTTTATCCAGTTGGCGAGGCATCAACCGGGGTATGAATTCTATAACTGAAGCCTTCAGGCCCATGTCCATCAACGCTTTAGCCGCCTCCAGGCCCAACAATCCTCCTCCTAGAACGGCTGCCCGCTTGCATTTTCTTCCATATTGCTCGATCGCCTGAAGGTCTTCAATGGTGCGATATACGAAGACACCTTCTTTTTCGGTGCCTTTGATAGGGGGGACAAACGCCCTCGAACCGGTTGCCAGGATCAGCTTGTCATACAGATCCCGGTTGCCCTTGTGCGTGAGAATACACCGATTTTCCCGGTCAATATGAGTAACCAGTTGAGACATGTGGAGGGTAATCTCATTTTCTTCATACCAAGAGCGGGGAGCCATCATCAAGTCCTCGCTCCCCTTCCCATTAAAATATTCACTCAAATGAACCCTGTCGTACGCCGGACGGGGCTCTTCACCATACACAGTGATCTCCAGTCGGTCCGGACCCGCTTTTGCCCGCAATTTTTCACAAAATTTGTATCCGACCATCCCATTGCCGACAACGATCACCTTTTTCGTTTTTCCCGATTCTGACTTCTTGCAAGTCATTGTGCTTTTGGAATAATAAGTTAGTTAAAGAATATTATTTGCCTTAAATGATAAGGCTGTTTTATCAAAACAGTCAAAATAATTATGTTGAAATGCAGAATAAACTTTTCCACTGTGATAAAACAAATTGGAAAAGCGCTTTTCATTCACAAAAAAGAAAGAAGGGCTGACTGGATAGAAGCGCTTCGACCGGGGGAAAGAAAAGTTCAAGCTTGAATTACCCGGCCAGTTTTGTGCGAGAGTCTCTGTTTTTTACAGTTTAAGAGGGTCAGGACGGCCTAAACTTGATGTCAACTTTCGGAGTTTGATCCTGCTCGCGGTTGCGTACGATCAGGGCCTGTTCCACGCGATTGGAGATCCGGATAAACGACTCTGCGGCTTCCGATGCCGGTTCCGATACAACGATAGGAACACCCCGGTCGCTTGATTTCATTATGGGTTCACGCAGGGGAATTTCCCCAAGGAACGGTACGTCCAGCCTGGACGCCAGGTTGCGGGCTCCGTGTTTGCCAAAGATGTAGTATTTCTTCTCGGGCATATCTTCTGGCACGAAATAAGACATATTTTCGATGACACCCAGCACCGGAACGTTCACTTTCTTGAACATTGCCACACCTTTTCTCACATCGTCGAGTGCCACAATCTGCGGTGTCGATACAATAACAGCCCCGGTCAGAGGAACCGTCTGAACGATCGTGAGTTGAATATCCCCTGTACCCGGCGGAAGGTCGAGAACCATATAGTCGAGTTCTCCCCACTGCACTTCCTGCATAAACTGCTTCACAGCACTGGTCACCATTGGGCCTCTCCAGATCATCGCCTGATCGGTATCCACCAGGAATCCCATCGATACAAGATGAACGCCGTGTTTCTCGATCGGTACAAGTTTTTTATCGGTCGTAATGTTCGGGCGTTCGGAAACCCCGAACAGAGTCGGGATACTCGGCCCGTAGATATCGGTGTCGAGCAGGGCTGTTTTTGCGCCCGACCGGGCCAGGGCAACCGCCAGGTTTGCAGCGACGGTGGATTTACCCACACCTCCTTTCCCGGAAGCCACGGCTATGATATTCTTTACACCAGGCAGTATCGGTTCCTGTTTCGGCTGTTGTTTCTGCCCGGATATGCTTTGTTCAGCCTGGGTTTCGGACTCTTCCATTTTTCGTTTCCTGGAAAGATTCACCCCGGTGGTAATATCTACCACAGCATCCTTATCGACAAACTTGTGTATGGTGTCCGTACATTTTTGTTTGAGATCATGAGCCAATTTATCATCCTTCCCGGGAAATTCGATCGTGAATGAAATGTATTTGTCCTGTACAATGATATCCTGAATCATGCCGAGGGTTACCAGATCGGTATTTTCCTGCGGATGAAGAACGTGTGCCAAAGCGGTCCTTACCTGCTCTTTATTGATAGACATAGTTTTTTTCCAAAAATCTGTAAATCATAATTACTGCGTATATAGCCTAAAGATACGAATTCGGCTTTTGATTCTTAAACGGAAGGATAAAAACTTGAACGGTTTCATTTTTCAATTCGGGACAGAGAAATTATTATATTGACCCCTGTATCAATGCCCTGTTACCGATCAAACCCCCGAGACCAATTCATTCTCAATGGGTAAGAGAACTCCATTATATGACAAACACGTAAGGCTCGACGCCAAAATTATCGATTTCGGCGGTTTCGATATGCCTGTACAATACAAGGGAATCAAACAGGAACACCATGCGGTTCGTAATTCCGCCGGGCTATTTGACGTCTCGCATATGGGTGAATTCATTCTGGAAGGCCCGGAGGCCCTGGAACTGATCCAGTACGTAACCATCAACGACGCTTCCACGTTAAAACCGGGGAAAGCTCAATATACAGCCATGTGTTATAAAGACGGCGGGATAGTCGATGACCTGCTTGTTTACATGCTGGCACCCGAAACCTATATGCTGGTCGTTAATGCAGCCAATATTGAGAAAGACCGGGAGTGGATCGAATCCCACAACAGGTTCGACGCTGTTCTTCGCGACCGGTCTGGTCACATCGCATTGCTTGCACTCCAAGGTCCATCTTCTCACGATATCCTGCGGCCAGTTTCGAACCTTGATCCCGGCCGGATCCCGTTCTACTCTTTCGAAATAGGCCATGTCGCGGATCAGCAAGACGTAATCGTTTCGGCTACCGGATACACGGGAGAACAGGGATTTGAATTATACATCGACACAGAAAAAGCTGATCCAGGAGTGATCTGGGACAGATTGATGGAAGCTGGTGCCGAACAAGGACTCGAACCAGCCGGCTTGGGTGCCAGGGATACTCTGCGGCTTGAAATGGGATTCGCCCTGTATGGCAATGATATCACCAAAGATACCACCCCACTGGAAGGGCGCCTCGGGTGGCTGACGAAACTGGATAAAGGAGAATTTATCGGTTCTCAGGCTCTTAAATATCAAAAAGAAAAAGGCCTGGAAAAAAAACTTGTCGGTTTCAGGATCGACGGTTCACGGCAAATACCTCGGGCCGGATACGACATTTTTAATGTAGATGATATTAAAACAGGTTATGTGACCAGCGGCACGCAATCGGTTACACTTGGTACGGGAATCGGAATGGGTTATGTTGATATCGATGAAGCCCGTGACAACAACCGGATATGGATTCAAATTAGAAAAAAAAAGGTTGCTGCCGTAATACAATCACCCCCTTTTATTAAAAAATGAAGAAATAAAGTTTCTGCACGTTGATCTTTGTAAATTGAATTTGGGACCGATACAACCCATGTATTCACCCCGTTTGTCATTTGAAAATTATAGAAAACCCGCAACATTTTAGCAGACCAGATCTAACTCATGCCATCATTAAATCAAATCGATGTCTATTTTTCCGCTCAAACCTGTCAGGATGAGCAACTTCGCGATAAAACGGTTGTCGTTGTTGATGTTCTCAGAGCCACCTCGACCATCGTCACCGCGATTGCTAACGGTGCCAAAGGGGTGATTCCGGTTGGTGATATGGGTGAAGCCAGCAAAATATCCCAGAATATAGACTCTGAGGATCATCTGCTTTGCGGTGAAAAGGACGGGGTCAAGATTCAGGGTTATGATCTTGGTAATTCTCCGCTGGAATATACCCGTGAACTGGTAAGTGGGAAAACATTAATTTTCAATACCACAAACGGAACCAAAGCGATAAAAAAATCGCTGGGCGCAAAGGAATTGCTGATTGCAGCTTTTCTGAATATCGATATGGTTGTCGAAACCCTGCGGTTCCTTGATAACGAAATCGTCATTGTTTGTTCGGGCTGGAAAGGCCGGTTATGCATGGAAGACCTGATGCTTGCCGGTAATATCATCTACAACCTGTCTGATGGCCAGATGCATCCCGAAACCCCGGATGGCGCCAAGGTAGCGTTTAGTATCTATGAAAAATTTGGGAATGACCTGGAATCTGTCATCTTTAACTCCAACCATGCGGTTCGGCTCAAAGAGATCGCCGGTACCGAGGATGTCAGCTACAGCTGCCGGAAAAACACAACCCGGGTTCTTCCTGTACTAAAAGAAGGTATCATCACTAACAGACATGTCGAAAAAACGGAATAAAGGCGGCTTTCTCAGCGGCTTAACCTATACGCGAAAGGTTGAAATAACAGGCATACTGATTATGGCTGTTTCGGTTTTACTCCTGTTATGCATTGCAACCTATCACCCGAACGACTACGGGATTGTTAAAAGCATCCCATCCAGCTCCATCTTTTCTCTGGACCACTCTCCGTCTATGCAGGTGGAAAACTGGCTGGGCGTGATCGGTGCTTACATCTCATTTATGTTTGTCGATCTTATGTTCGGTTATTCCAGCCTTATCATCCCCCTGCTCCTTTTTTCACTCGGTTGGTTTGTCTTCCGCGGGAAGAATCTGAGCCGGCTGAACTGGCCGGCGGCTTATGGAATCTGGAGTATGGTGTTAATTTCTACCACACTCGGTTGGTTCTACAACCATTACGACTGGTATTCGTCTGTCTGGAGTGGAAATTCGGGAGTTGCCCTTGCACAGATTCTGCACAACATCACTGGCACTGGTTCTATCGCCATTCTCTCGGTACTCCTGCTTGTGACTTTACTGATCCTGCTCGACCGTGACCTGCAAAAAACGGTGGATGTGTTTAAAAACGGGATCAATCGCTATAAAGAACGGCGGGAAGCCCGCAGGGAAAGACGCCGGCTGCGAAAAGAGGAAAGAACCAGGAACAAACAGAAGGGGAAGGCTGAAAAACAGGATTTACAAGAACTGAAAGATCCCGGAAGAAAGGGTCAGGTTGAGCCTGAACTAGAATCTTCCTCAATCGATGAGATCGTCAGAAAATCCAGCCGGGAAGACCTTGAACGTCAAAAACAGGAAGAGGAAGAACTTCAGGGGATCCATCAGAAAACCCGGGCTGTTCTTGACAAAAATAACGACTCAGCCAGCGGCGATAATGATGATGATGACGATGTAGAGATCTCGGTGTTTGTTGGCGAGGGCGATGAAGAAGCCGAAGACAAGGCTCTCGACCGCCAGAACAAGGACAAGGCCCGGGATGTGCCTGTCATCAAGTACAAATTTCCCGGTATCAATCTGCTGGATGCTCCTCCCGCCGAAGGAAATGAAGTGGACCTGGAAGAGATCAAGGAAAACAAGCGGATTATCCTGGACAAACTCCGGCGTCACAAAATCGAGATATTGGGAATCAACGCGATCGTGGGACCCACCGTAACCCTGTATGAGCTCGAACCTGCACCGGATGTCAAGATCAGTAAAATTCAAAGTTATGCCAACGACCTGAAGATGGCAACAGCAGCACATGGCCTCCGGATCATAGCACCGATCCCGGGACGGTCGGCCGTTGGGATCGAAATCCCAAATAATTCCAGGGAAACAGTCTATATCCGCTCGGTTATCAATACCAGAAAATTTGTCGAAACCGATTTTGAATTGCCCATTGCATTTGGAAAAACGATCGAAAACGAAGTCTTCATGATCGATCTTACCCGAATGCCACACCTGTTGATGGCAGGTGCCACCGGGTCGGGAAAATCAGTCGGAATCAACACCATCATCACCTGTTTGCTCTATAAATGCCATCCGGATGATCTAAAATTTGTGATGATCGACCCCAAAAAGATCGAATTATCTCTCTATCGTAATATTCAGCATCACTTCCTTGCTGTACTTCCCGGGTCCGAGGAGCCGATCGTCACCGACACCTCCAGGGCGCTCGAAACACTTCAAAGTGTCTGTAAAGAGATGGATGAGCGGTATGAGCTGCTGAAAATGGCCCTTGTCCGCGACATCCGCGCCTATAACAACAAATACAGGAACGGTGAGCTGGACGAAGAACTGGGCCACCGGCACCTGCCCTACATCGTAGTTATTATCGACGAGCTGGCCGACCTGATGATGACAGCCGGCAAGCAGATAGAAGAACCGATTGCGCGCATTGCACAGCTTGCACGGGCAATCGGCATTCATCTTGTTGTAGCGACCCAGCGTCCGTCGGTCAATGTGATCACCGGTACAATCAAAGCTAATTTCCCGGCGCGTATTGCCTACCAGGTGGCCTCCAAGGTCGACTCGCGAACGATTCTCGATGTTGGTGGAGCCGATCAGCTTGTAGGACGGGGCGACCTTTTATTTACCAACGGAGGCGGAATGACACGGCTGCAAAACGCATTTGTTTCCACCAGGGAAGTGGAGCAGATCACCTCCTTTATCGGAAACCAGACAGGCTACAAGCAACCTTTTAAGCTTCCCGTAGTACAAGATGATACAGGCGACATCCCCGATCCCCTTGATGATATCGACGAATATTTTGAGGCGGCTGCCAAACTGGTCGTATTGCATCAACAAGGATCGGTATCGCTCTTGCAGCGCAAACTGAAAATCGGTTATAACCGGGCGGGACGAATAATCGATCAGCTTTTTAATGCCGGTGTCGTCGGTTCATACCAGGGCAGTTCGGCCAGGGATGTGCTTGTTCAAACCGAAGAAGAACTTCAGGAGTTACTCGATGAACTTGATCTCACTTAATATATTCAGATGGAGAAAACGCCAGCTAGGGGCTGCGATACCCTTGATAAATTCAGTGATTTTTTTTTCACTGAAAAAGGCGCTTGCGTTAAAGTATTCCAGTCTTACAGGATTTTCCCTGTGTCTGTTGTTTTCCTGGGTTATACTGGCCGCAGGCAGCACCGCAAATGCTCAAACTCCCGTCTTTGACGAACTCAAACAACAGTTTGAAAGCGGAATGATCTTTCACGCGGAATTCATTCATGAATACCAGGATTCCTATACGGGAGAGGAATCGCGTACCCAGGGTGAGATCTGGATCGGAAAGGAACATTACAGGGTAGAAAGCGATGAACAGGTTATGATTGTAGACGGGGAGTTATCAAGAGTTTTCGACCCTGTTCGTAACCGTGTGCTGATCAGTGATTATATCGAAGAGGAAGACGACTTTGCACCATCGAGAATGCTTCAGGGGGTGGATGATACCTACGAAGTACAGGAAGACAGCGAGTCCTCCGAAACCGTTATCACACTCACCTCCAGCGATCCGTTTGCCATTTTTACCGTTGTTGAAATACAAATCGATCCGCAGGGAATTCCGAAAGGTATCGAAGCGATCGACCAGGTAGACAACATTCTGTTTATACGATTCGAAAACGGTGAATTTATACAGCAGCCGCAAGATTTATTTCAAATGGATGTTCCGGATGACGTGGAACAGATCGATCTACGACATTAACCATTATTATGGCCAGTAAAGGTCTTAAAATTGTATTCTCACTGCTGATTGCCGCTCTCTTTCTGTGGTTTGCTTTCAGGGGTGTCCCTTTATCGGAATTATGGAATCAGATCACTGAAATCAAACTTGGCTGGATTTTTCCCTTCACTATTGTGATGCTGCTGAGTCATTATCTACGTGCCGAACGATGGATGCTCTTATTGACCGATCTGAAGATCAAACCATTGCGTTCGACCATGATGGCGGGAGTCATGCTTGGCTATATGGTCAACTATGCATTTCCCCGTCTTGGTGAGGTTTCAAGGCCGGTTTATGTCGCAAGAAAAAACGGGTTGAGCAGTGGTAAATTACTGGGTACGATCGTCCTTGAGCGAATCATTGATCTTGTCTGTCTGATCTTTTTCCTGCTCTTTATCAGTATCTATTTTATTGCCGACGAAGAGATACTGAGCCAGATATTCGGCACCGAAGGGTGGACAACCCGGGTATACCTGTTCATTCCCACTGTTCTGGCTCTACTGATCTTTTTTTCCTGGGCCGGTTTTCGTCTGCTCCGTTTTATTGAAACAAAATGGCAACTGGATAATCCTTTTTTGAAAAAGTTGGTGGAATTTATCGATATGTTCTGGAAAGGGATCGTATCGGTACGGAATGTAAACAACTGGCCTCTCTATATCCTCTATACGCTCGGCATCTGGGCTGGATATATCATGATGGCCTATCTTCCGTTCTGGATGCTCGACATGCACACAATTTACGATCTCGGAGCGATCGAAGCCATGGTGCTGACGATTATTTCTGCAGTCGGAATGGCCGTACCGACCCCCGGGGGCATCGGGAGCTATCACCTGTTTACTCAGCAAACATTGTGGTTAATTTTTTCAGTTCCCCTGGTTACTTCTTTGACTTATGCAACTGTTAATCATGGAGTTACAATGATTATGGTACTTTTAACCGGGCCACTGATTTTGTGGTTTGACAAATATTACACACTCAAAAACAAAGTCGTACGTTGACGGGATTGCCAAGGATGTTAAAAAATTTACAACTGGAATGCACTTCCATTCAATTGCTAAACAAAATTTCATACATTACAATATTACCATACAAGCCTGAGTTACCCCGGATGCGCAAATTATTACTTATCATACCTTTACTATTTGGATTTTGTCTGTTATCAGCCGAATCCATGTCGGGCCAGCAGGCTCAGGACGGAGAGGGCTCTCTTTTGCCCGATATCGATCCGCAGGATATTGAAATTCGAAGTCAATTCCGGGCTCGTTTCCCAGGACTGAGACGTCAGCCGATACTCGGTTTCACCCCCGGATCCAGGGTGTTCCAGGTCGATCCCGACCGGATTCCGTTTCTGGAAGATCCTGAAAATATCGCCGCACAGATTCCCGTCGGAGAATTGGACAGGCCTGAAGAACCTGAACAGAGGCTCTTTCCTTATGCAGATGACCGTATCGCTTTCGGACGGCTCGGCCTAGGAAACAACACCTCCATCGAATCCGAATTTTACGCAAATGCTGAAGCCAGAGAAAATCACTGGTTCACAGCATCCATGCGCCACAATTCAACAAATGGACATCTCGATCATAAAAGTTCTTTCCGCTATTTTGATGTTGAATCTAGTTACCGCGGCAAAATCGGCCAGCGGACGATCGCCGGAGTTACGGCAGGTGTTCAGACCGACTTCAATTACATGCCTGAACTGGATGTCGACCTGTCGGATGTCGAGTCTTCTGCCGAGAGCTTCAGATTAAATACAGGCCGGAAAGATTATACCAATTTTCACGGTGGCGTCAGGATACAGCACTATCAGAATGCCATCGAGCATCTTGATATCGGATTCAATTCCTATTTCAGTTCGATCCGGCTTGATGACGACAGCTTCGGTTTTACTTCCGATCTGTCTGACTGGGGAGTTTCTCTAGACGGCAGTTATACCTGGGCAGGAGCAAGTATCAACGAAACCTATGGCCTTTTCGGCGACATACAGGCGGGAGGATTTGAAATCGAACCGGCAGATGGAAACCAAACCTGGTTTATGGTGGGGGGCGGTGCCTATTACCAGCGATTGTTTAATTACAACACATTGCTGAGAGCTTCCCTGGGAGCTTACCTTGTTGAAGATGCTGCAGAAAATTCGACCTTCTATCTTGCCCCGGATATCCTCGCCGAACACTATATATCGAGCCGTATCACTATATCTGGCAGCCTGAAAGGCAAACCGAGCCATGCCGGACATATGCAGTATCACGCAAACAACCGGTTTCTTCTGCCCGAAAATCAATTGGTCCACCAGTACAACCTGACGGCAAAGGGACAGCTTACCGTTGAACCCATTTCAAATAACAAGATCCGGGGAGGCTTCACCTTTCAAACCGGCAAGAATTATCCAGTCTATCAGCGAAGCCCGGATCTGGATCTGGACCTGACGCCTGGAGAAAACTTTCGAGGACATTACACACTCGGTTTTGAGGACGTCTATATACCCGGTTTCTTCGCCGGAATAAATGTGGATCTGATCCCGGAACGTCTCTGGTTTGATGCAGAGGCATATGCCAGGAATCCCAGGATCTCATCCGATCAAAAAATTCCCTTTGAAGAAAGTTATGGCTTGAACGGATCTATTACCGTCCGGCCATTTCAGAGACTGCTTATCGAGGGGTGGGGGGAATTTATCGGTTCAAGAGAAACATTTGACGAGATCAAACTTGATCCGTTTTTACAGCTTGGAACACGTCTGGAACTCCGACTTGCAAATCGCGTCGGTGCATATGGGAAAATTGTTAATCTTCTGAATCAGGATTATGAAATCTGGGAAGGGTATAACGAACGGCCATTTCAGGTCTATGCCGGAATTACAATTAACCTCTAAGGAAATGGACAAGACATTTATAAAAGCGTTCAGAGAAATCGTTCGCAAAGAGATAATCAAGAAGAATACCGTTGAAATATCGGGCTTTGGACGGTTTGAAGTTATACATCAAAAACAACATCAGAAAAAAAAGGAAAACGGGCAATTAGTGATGATGCCGCCCAGGGATTTCGTCGTATTTTCACCTGAAGATTCGGGGGATCAATGAAAATAGACAAACAGAAACTGATCGAACTCCTTGTTGAAAATACCGGCCTGGAACCGGATGCAGTTGAATCGCAACTCGAGCAGCTCATTACAAAAATCAGGGAGGCTGCTGAAAAAGGTAAAGCTCTTGAAATCAAGAGTTTCGGGATGTTTTACTATTCCCAACAGGGAGATTTGAAGTTCGACCCATCGGAAGATCTTGAAACAGAAGTAAATCACAAATACGCCGGAATGGAACCGGTTGAAATAAAGAAACCAGAATCAACTGTCGACGACCCTCTGACCAGAGATCCCAAACCAACCGACGAAACCACTGATGGAGAGGAAATCGATACGGACAGGAAACCTGCAGCAGATTGGAAAGAAGATGAAGACGGTGATTTTAAAAAAACCGCTGAAACGGATGAAACCGCACCTTCTGACGCACCGGAGATACCGCTAAAAGCGAGCGAGGAAAAGAAGAAGGAGAAACCGGAAGACGAAATCAAAGCGGAAGAAGACGATGCACCGGATAAACAGGAGAAACCTGCAGATGAAGACAGCGTGTTAGCCAAAAAAGATGAGGAAAAATCAAATGAAAAAACGGATGATGAAGAGAAAGAAGCCGGGGATCAGGACGACTTCAACCCCTTCAGTGAACTGGGCCGGATTTTAGGCGATCCGGACATGGCCGATCCCCAGAGTGAAAAGGAAAAAGCTCTGGAACGTGAAGAATCGATTAAAAGCTTATTTCCCGAACTCCCGGAACAGGAAAAGAAGAAAAAAGAGAAAGAATCAAAACTAAAAGACGAACAGAAATCAAAAAAACAGGACCGGAAACCTGATACGGATATTCCAGGTAAAAAGGATACATCAGTAAAAACAGATTCCGGGAAGAAACCCCTTGAAAAAAGTAAATCCAAAAAGAAATCCCCGAAGAAAAAAGAAAAAAGCCCGGTAACGATGATTTTGGTTTCAATCGTTGCAGCACTTGTGCTTATTGTCGGTGTTATCGTAGCGATGGATACGGGCCTTTTTGGCGATTCCGATACTGCGGATGACGTTGCCCAGTTTGAAACCGATCCACCGGGGGCTGCGGCTGAGCCGGATCCCGGTGACGCGCTGGAAGATGAACCGGAAGAGAATGGCGAAACAGAACTGGATCCGGCCGAACCTGAAGAAACCGGAATCGAAGAAGAAACTGAAGAGGATTCGCTCTATGGCCTTACGGGCAACTCCCGGGAAATAGACGCAAATTACTACAGTATTATCCTCCACTCCATGAGCAGTGAATCTAATGCCCAAAACATGCAGGAACAACTGCAGCAAGAAGGGTACAGGACAGTCATAGCGTCTGTCAGTACCGAGGGGCAGGGTACAATGTGGAGAGTAGGGATCGGCCAATTCCCGACAATACCTGAAGCACAGGAAGCTGCCGGAGAATTGCCACAAAACTATCGTGAAAACAACTTTATAGGATTAATTCAACAATAAATTCAGTACACACTAATGATTACATTTTTGTTTCAAACTACAGACGAAGCTTCTGCTGATACCCTTGCGGAGATGTTAGCTGAAGAATCAACCATGTCGTTCTTCGAAATACTTGCCCAGGGCGGCTTTATTATGATCCCACTGTTTATTCTGTCTATACTGGCTATCTATGTCATAGCTGAACGATGGCGGTTTCTTGACAACTCGAAGATGGAAATCGATCCATTTCTCAATAATATTGAAGCCCTTCTGAAGTCGGGCGATCAGACCAGGGCTCTTGAACACTGCGACAAATACAACAAACCGCTTGCCAGAATTCTGAAAAGCGGGATAAGACGACTGGGCCGGCCGATCCGGGATATCGAAGAAGCGATTCACAATGCCGGGAAAAAAGAGATGTATGGCCTTGAAAACCGGATGAACTGGCTTGCCACGATCGCTGGTGTAGCACCTCTTGTGGGTTTTACCGGTACGGTAACCGGTATGATTCGAGCATTTATGGACATCCAGGCACTCCAGGGAAATGTTAACCCGAGCGTTCTGGCCGGGGGTATCTGGGAAGCGTTGATTACAACCGCAACAGGATTGATCGTGGGAATTATAGCCTACGGTTTCTACAACTACCTGCTCGGAAAAATCAACCGAATGATATTTGAACTGGAAAATGCATCTGCCGATTTTATCGATATGCTGCAATCACCCACTCCCAAAAAGAAAAGGAGCGAGGTTAATGTATCATGATAGATTTTAGTAAAGATAAAAATCAGCTACAACCCCTGACACTGTTTTCTCAGTCGTCCCTGACGGATATTATCCTCCTTCTGCTGATCTTTTTTCTTTTGACATCCTCTTTTGTAACGAATCTCGGTATCCGGGTCGAAATCCCCCGGGCTGAAGCCGGTACGACCACCGACGTGAATCATATTTCCGTCTCGATCACGGCCGACGGAAACTTTTTTGTTGACGGAAATCAGACAACCCGACCACAACTTGCGGATGCCATTCGGGAAGCACATCAGAATCGGCCGCAAGGTACGTTAGTAATACGTGCGGATCGTGATTCGAGGGTGGATGATTCCGTTCGGATCATGAATATCGGACAGGCACTGAATATGAATATCGTAATGGCCACGGAGAGGTCAGATCCCTGATGTTAGATTGGATTAGTTCCAGACTCAATATTAATCTTAATGATGAAAACCGGTTCGGATGGTCGGTTACAGGTATTCTACACCTGTTGCTGATAATCATTGCCATTTTCTATACGATTCATATGGATGCGGATGAGCGGCCGGCCTATATCGAGGTCACCCTGGGTGAATTTCAGACAGGCACCGTTGCCGAACAGGCCCAGGAAGAACCCGAAGAGGTGGCAACACGCCCCAACCCTGCTGAAGAACAACCGGAAGAACCGGAACCGGAACTTGAGGAACCGGAGGAAACACCCGAACAGGAACCCGAGGAAGTTGCCAGGCCTGTAGACCTTACCGAACAGATCGAAGAGATCGATGCGGATGTCATCGAAACCCCGGATACGGAAGAGATTGACCCTGAAGTACAGCATGAAGAACAGCAGGAACAGATTGAATCGCCCCCTCAAGCGCAAGAAGATGAACAGATCGAGGAAGGCGAAGATACCAGCGGCCATGAAGAAGGGACCGTGGGTGAAATGAATGTCGAGCACGGAAGCGGCACCGATGAGGAACTTTCTTCCCCGTATGACCTTCGCTGGGAAGGTGACCTCGACCGCAGTCCGATGGTACAGCCGTTGCCTGAGAATACCGAAGATGTGGAAGCGGTTATCACGGTTCGCTTTCAGGTATTTCCTGACGGCTCAGTTGGACAGGTCATCCCGCTCCGGAAAATGAACCCGGAACTCGAACGGCAGGTAATGAGCACCCTGCGAACCTGGCGTTTTTCACGCCTCCCGTCAGGGGTCCCCCAGGAACCCCAGTGGGGTACGATTACCTTCCGCTTCATATTAGATTAAACCTGGCAGAACATTAACAGGATGCAAGAGGGTATTAAATTAACCCCCGTTCATCCGCTCCAAAACCTTGTAAAGTCCCTGGGTCCCCAGATTTTCGAATCCCATCGCCATTGCCGATGTATAGAATTGTTCGGCTAGAGCCAGTCCGGGCAAGGTAACTTCCATGCGCCTTGCCTCATCAAGGGCAATGCGCATATCCTTAACAAAATGCTTGATAAAGAATCCTGGGTCAAAATCCCCGCGAGCGATCCTCGGCCCCAGATTGTTGATCGACCAGGAGGATGCGGCTCCCTTGCCGATCACCGAGATCACCTTCTCCATATCCATCCCGGCCTTGTGTGCGTATAGCAGTGACTCTACCACACCGATCATCGTTGATGCAATCAGTGTTTGATTACACATTTTGGTATGCTGGCCTTTTCCCGGCCCGCCCATCAGCTTGATATTCTCACCCATCAGTTCAAAATACGGCCTGACTCTTTCAAAGGCCTCCGGTTTGCCTCCCGCCATGATTGCCAACTTGCCTTCCCTGGCGCCGGTATCGCCTCCCGAAACCGGAGCATCGATCGAATCGATCTCCATTTCCTGTGCTTTATTATGGATGTGTACAGCCAATGCCGGTGTGGACGTTGTCATATCCACAATACACGACCCTGCCTCAGCCTTGGATAAAATACCCGATTCACCCAGGAAAACCTGTCTGACATCTTTCGGATAACCGACAATCGAGAATATAATCCGGCTTTTTTCAGCCACATCAGCCGGCGTATCACACCATTCAGCTCCCATTTTTACCAGTGGTTCCGCTTTCGACCGGGTACGGTTAAATACAGCCACTTTATGGCCGTTATTGAGTAAATGCTGACACATGCTGCTGCCCATGACACCTGTTCCGATCCATCCTACCGTTTCTGTTTTTGTCATTCTTCCCGTACAAATTTATTTTTTCTGATTTTTAATTTCAGCCTTTAATTAACCAACAAATTCCATTTTTTCGAAATTTTATCTCAATTATCTTCAAATTACTTGAAAGCTTTCGATCTATTGCTTTCCTTATTTGGCCTGTACTGCTGGAATTGTGAGCTTTTTCTGCTCTGCTGCACCTGCCGGTGTTACGGCAATTACCATTCCCATTATTAGCTTCTGATGACTTATGACTTTATCAAGCGTTTTATATAAAATCCCGGTTTTTGTTTTTTCTCTCCTGTTATTTCTTTCAACCGGCTGTCAGGAGACGGACAGTGACCGGACTGTAACGTACACCATACCGGAACAACCTGAACTGGCAACCGGTTATAATCCTAAACCCGGATGGGAGATTTCCGAATTTGCTGTTGCAGCTGCAAATCCACTCGCTGCCGATGCCGGTTACCAGATTTTGAAGGCCGGTGGATCTGCCGTTGATGCAGCCATTGCCGTTCAAATGGTTTTGACTCTGGCTGAACCTCAGTCGAGCGGAATCGGTGGCGGCGCCTTTTTAATGCACTGGGATGGTACGGAATTGAAGGCTTACAATGGACGTGAAACGGCTCCTTCTTCAGCGGACGAAACTCTTTTCCTGGATAAAAACGGGGATCCCCTGGCCTTTTCCGACGCTGTTCACAGTGGTTTGGCTGTCGGTGTACCGGGAACACTTGCCATGCTAAAGGCAGCACATGATGCCCATGGGCAGTTGCCTTGGGATGAACTGTTCCAACCGGCCATTACCCTTGCCGAAGAGGGTTTTTCCGTGAGTCACCGGCTGCATGAACAACTGGCTGGAGAGGAACGGCTGACAGGGGATGATATCGCGAGGTCTCTTTATTTCGATGATAACGGAGATCCACATCCTGTTGGCTATAACTTGCAAAATCCGGCTCTCGCTCAAATTCTTCGAAATGTGTCTTCAGATGGAATTGATACTTTTTACGGTGGGGATGTTGCAGAGGATATCGTCGCACGGATTCAGAATCATCCCCGTCCCGGTACGATGTCAGTGGAGGATATCCGGGATTATCCCGAACAGGACTTTGAAACCGATGCCATATGTACACCCTGGAACCGATATCGGATCTGCGGGTTCCCGCCTCCTTCTTCCGGGCATCTGACCATCATGCAGATTCTTGGCATTATGGAACACCTGGAATCACCGGCTATTCCCCTTCAGGATTTTGTACCGACGGCCGACTGGCTCCATCAGTTTCTGGAGACGTCCAAACTGGCATTTGCTGACCGGAACCGGTTTATTGCTGATCCGGGCTATGTGGATCCCCCTGGTGAGAGCTGGGAAAGTATGCTGGATTCCGAATACCTGGCCGAGCGTGCCTCCCTGGTCGGGGAATCTGCCACGGAACAGGCTGAACCTGGTAAACCGGGCCGATATGCAACGCTATTTGGCTCCCATCCGGCTCAAACCGAAAAAGGAACCAGCCACATCAGTATTGTTGATCGCGAGGGCAACGCTCTTTCCATGACCAGTACCATTGAACAGGGGTTTGGCAGCCGTATCATGTCAGACGGTGGCACCGGATTGCCCGGAGGGTTTCACCTGAATAATGAATTGACCGATTTTTCCCGAATTCCAATTGACGAACATGGGCAACCGATCGCCAACCGCGTAGAACCCGGCAAACGACCGAGGTCGAGCATGAGTCCCACCCTGATTTTTAAAGGAGATACCGGTGAATTTGCCGCCAGTGTGGGTTCACCAGGCGGAGCGGCGATAATCCACTACACAGCCAAGACCATCATCGGCATGTACGACTGGGGGCTAAATGCCCAGGAAGCGATCGATTTGCCCAATTTTGCCAATTATAATACACCTTCCTCCCTGCTCGAGGAAAGCCGGTTCCCGCAAGAAGTGATCGAAGCACTTCAGGAGATGGGGCATGAAATCAGTGAACGTGAATTGACAAGCGGTATCCAGGCGATTCAACGAATCGAAACCGGATTTTTCGGAGGTGCCGACCCGAGAAGAGAAGGAATAGTGATGGGAGATTGACTTAACAGACAAAAAGTGGCATAATATAAGATAATGGCAAATAATGGTTCCAATTTTTTGAAACAGAATGTGGATCATCCAAGCAAAAAACAGTCACGATTCAGCATAAAATTCAGGTATAATGGCATTTTCTGAAAGTGAAATTCGATATCTCAAACTTTTGTCGAATCAATACCCGACGATTCGGGCGGCTTCAACTGAAATTATCAATCTCTGTGCAATCCTCGAACTACCGAAAGGAACCGAACATTTTGTTTCGGATATTCACGGGGAATACGAAGCGTTTAATCACGTACTACGGAACGGTTCGGGTTCAATAAAACGAAGAATAGACGAAATATTCGACTACACTCTGGATGAACAGGAGAAGAAAAACCTGGCTACCATTATCTACTACCCGGAGCAGAAACTCCCCCTGTTTCTTAAAAAGATTGATAATCCGAATGAATGGTTTCGAAAAATCCTCTTTCAACTGATTAAACTTTGCAGGGTTTATTCTTCCAAATATACCCGAAGCAGAGTGCGCAAAATGCTACCCCTGGATTTCAACTATATCATCGAGGAACTACTCCATGAACAGGAGAGTGACCGCAACCGCCAGGAATATTACAGCAGTATTATACACTCGATCATCAATACCGGACGGGCGGAAGCATTTATCACTGCCATGGCTCGGCTGATTCAACGGCTTATGGTTGCCCGGCTGCATGTCATCGGTGATGTTTACGACAGGGGACCGGGAGCCCATATCATCATGGATATGCTGATGAAACACCATGCTGTAGATTTCCAGTGGGGAAATCATGATATCGTCTGGATGGGAGCCGCTGCAGGCAGCGAAGCCTGTATCGCAAACGTGATTCGTGTGTCGCTCCGTTATGCCAACATGGAAACCCTTGAAAACGGCTATGCGATCAGCATGCTTCCACTGATGTCACTGGCAGTAGAAGTTTATGGGGATGATCCCTGCGAACTTTTCCGCCCGAAGCAATCATCTGGCGAGTTTACCGAAAACGAACAATTGCTAATGGCCCGTATGCACAAAGCAATTACCATGATCCAGTTGAAACTTGAAAGCCAGATTATCCAGCGCCGCCCGCAGTATCAGATGAACGATCGCCTTTTTCTCGACAAAATCGATCCTGAAGATGGTACTGTTCAGATCGACGGGAAACATTATCCGCTTATTGACTCTCATTTTCCGACTCTCGACACGGAAAATCCGTATGAACTATCCGGATATGAAAAATCGGTGATGGAAAAACTCAGGCTTTCCTTCAGTAACAGTGAACGTCTTCAGGATCATGTGCGGTTCCTCTTTTCAAAAGGAAGCATGTACCTTACGTTTAACGGGAACCTGCTTTACCACGGCTGTATTCCCATGACCCCTAATGGCAAGCTGCGCCATTTTACCCTGGACGGGATCGATTACAGCCCGAAAGAATTTATGGACCGGTTCGAACGGCTTGTGCGACAAGGCTACTTTGTAAAAGACAACCCGGAAAAAAAACTTCACGGAATGGATACAATGTGGTATTTGTGGAGCGGCGCCCAGTCTCCCCTGTTCGGGAAGGAGAAAATGGCCACCTTTGAGCGCTATTTCATAGAAGATCCGGAAACGCATACCGAAGAGATGAATCCATATTACGACTTCCGCACCCGCGACGATGTGGCTGCAGAAATACTCAGGGAGTTCGGGCTGAATCCAGAAAACGGACATATCATCAACGGCCATGTCCCCGTGAAGGTAAAAAAAGGTGAGAACCCGGTAAAAGCCGGCGGCAAGCTGATCGTGATCGACGGCGGGTTTGCCAAAGCCTACCAGGCAAAAACGGGAATTGCCGGTTATACCCTGATCTATAACTCCTGGGGGCTTTTACTGGCCGCACATCAGCCATTTGAATCAACACAGAACGCCATCGAAAAAGAGATGGATATCCATTCCACGAACAAGATCCTCGAGCAGAATACCAAGCGAATCCGCGTTCGGGACACCGACAGTGGCCGGGAGATACAGCAGCAAATCGACGACCTGACAAACCTTCTGAATGCGTTTCGTTCCGGATTGATTAAGGAGACATAAACTCGAACAGATTACTTCGGGCTTTCTACTTTATCTTTGGTAGCTCCCTGCCGGCCGTTTTCCTCAAATTTATCCTCCCACGCTTCCTGATTTTTCTTGGCGTCCTGAATGAAGGATGATTTTTGTACGGCTTTGATCAGCAATGAGTTCAAAGCGGTTGCCGGGAATCTCAGTGGCCGGTCGATATCCATGAAAAGCACAACTCTTTCCCCGTCGGTATCATTCCAGACTTCATGGTTGTAGGTATCGTCAAACATCATCACTTTTCCTTCTTCCCAGTGTGCAAATACTTCGTGTACGCGAATTCGGCACTTTTCCTTTGGTTCAGGTACTTTGATTCCGAGATGGCATCGAATCACACCGTTGTATACACCCCGGTGGGCCGGAATATGTTTACCAGGTGCCAGGATCGAGAAAAATGCTGTTTTCATACCCGGAATAGATTCAATAATTTTTGTCGTTTCCGGACAGCGCTCACAATTCTTTACCGCTTTATAACCAAATCCGTACAGAAAATAGGTCTTCCATTTGTCGTCAGTTGTAATCGATTTTTGATCTTTTGAAATATCCTGAAAACTGGGAATATTGTCTTTGTGCTCAAGAATCCGGTCAACTTCCGCCCGGATTATTTCCCAATTGCCCTCCAGGTCCTTTACCCAGTCAAACTGATAGGGATCCAGAAATGGAGTTGTCGGAACTTTAGATGACTTGGCAATAAATTTCTCAAATCCCCAGAGTAACTTACTCCCCAATCGTACAACCAGCCGTGATTTACCCTTCTTATTTTTATCAGCCATAGACTCAAAAGTTAGCTTGTTAACAAGTAAACAAAATATAATAATTTCATACTAATACATACTCATTTTTAATCCAGTCCACCGCTTCTGTTCGGGATACGCTGCTGCGGCCAGACCATCTGCCGCCCGGTCCGCGGGTTGACGGGCAGCACCCGTTTTTCCCGCGACATAAATTCGGGGTCTTCACTGGCCATCAATGTCAATACCGCTGTCAGGATAACATTGTTGCGCACATCATCGAACACAATTTTATCATATGTATCCCGGTTTGTATGCCAGGTATAGTCCCAATACGACCAGCTCAGAGAGCGTAGCATAAATCCAGGGGCACCGGCAGCCACAAACGAGGCATGATCGGTGCCGCCACTGCTTGGAAGTCCGGGAAAATCAGTTTCTATATGCTGCCGCACATCTTCAGGTACGGCAGCCAGCCATCTGGAAAAGAATTCATACGAGTGAAGAAAACCCTGTCCGTTAATCTCAACGACCCGGCCGGTCCCGTTATCCTGGTTGAAAAGGGCTTGCAGACCATCCACTATATCTGGGTGGTCCTCTACAAATGCCCGCGAACCGTTTAACCCTTGCTCTTCACTTCCCCACAAACCCACAAGAATAGTTCTCTTCGGATCAGGGTACACTTCCTTCAGTATTCGCGCTGTTTCCATCATCGTAATTGTACCGGTTCCATTGTCTGTGGCTCCGGTGCCTCCATCCCAGGAATCAAAATGAGCCGAAAGGATGATATACTCATCCGGCTTCTCCGTGCCGGGTATTTCGGCAATTGTATTAAATGTCGGGACAGCTCCCAGCTCTTCTGATTCTGCCCTGACCCGAATCTCGGGTTCTGCCCCGTTCATTACCATTCTGTATAACATCCCGTAATCTTCCAAAAGAATATCCACGGTCGGAATCTCATCGGTAAATGCCCCGAATATTCGATTAGTCCCAAACCCTTCACTCCAGTTCGACATAACGATGCCGGCCGCTCCGGCGTCCTCAAGTACCGAAGGCAAAGATTGCAATGTATTTCCGGTATTGGCTATCCGCTGCCTCCACGCACTTTCTTTTTGATCCCGCAGCTCTTTCATTTTCATGAACGATTCTTCCGTGGCGTATTCTTCCCAGTTATATTCGGGCCTGCCGGTGGGTTGATGCATCGATATCATAACAAACTTTCCTTCCACATTCGGCAGCCAATCCCGGAATTCATCGGGATTATTGACCTCTGGAATAACAACGAGTCCGGCCGTAACCCCTTCGGACGGGGTCGACGGGCTCCAGGCCAATTGCATCGCTTCAAGACTGACAACACGTGGTGAAACGAGGTCGACATGAGTGATACCACGCTCCCAGCCTCGCCATTCGCCGAATTGTTCGTTTCTCGCTTCTATCCCCCACTTTTCAAATGTTTCTACAGCCCAATCGTGTGCGTGCTGCATCTGCGGAGTACCCACAAGCCTCGGCCCGATCACATCCATTAAATAGTGTCCGAGCTCTTCCAGATGAGAATTCTCTGAAGCTTCCTGAACAATCCGATGAATGATTTGATCGGTATCGATATCCGTTTCCGTTACCTGGGCAACGGAAAAGGTAGCAGTCCCCGATAAAAACAGACAAATGATGAGCAGTTGCAGTCGTTTTTTCATGAAATCAGATCAACTCAGTTTAATATTGCGGCTTCGTGCATTGCGGTAAGATGCGAATATATCCATCCGATATTTAAATAAAAGTAAAAAACCAGACAATTAAGCTGCTTTGAGCCGTGTAAAACACACAATTCCTTTCGAAAATTGCTCGGAAATATGGAATCCGGCCCTCTCGAAAAGCTGATTACTTTCATCCAAATCCCAAAATTTCAGTCCGCTCCATTCACTGGAATCCTGCAGTAAGCGCCCATACCAAGTGGAAGAACGCAGCAGATGCATCATAAAAAACACACCCTCATCCTTGATAACTCTTCTGCACTCAAACAGAACTTTAAGTTCGTCAGACAATTCATTCAGGGTTCCACCCATTACCAGGCCATCAAATACTTTTCCGTAAAATGGCATATCACGCGCATCAGCCCGCAACAAAAAGAGATCGGCTTCATCTGCTTCCGATTTCATCCGTGCTTCATCCAGCATTTGCATCGACAAATCGAGGGCTACCACCCGGGCTTCCGGTTCCGCTTTCTTCAGAGCACGGGCATAAAGAGCTGTCGAACAACCCACATCAAGGTAGAGTCCACCCGCAGCAGGAGATACCCATTCCAACAGCAGTTCTTTTTCCTTGTCAATCGGAAATTCTTCGCCCGTTAAAATAGACAAAGACCTTTTACGCCAGATATCTTCATACAAAGCTGCCGTAACTTTCCAATGGTTACTGCTTTGTGCAAACGAAAATTCTTTCGGCTCACGAATCAGGTCGATAATATTGTTGACGACCGGGTACTCATCCCCTTCCCTGGAACACACCGTTCCATTAAACGGCTTTGACAGATGGCTGGCTTCTTCAGGTACTTCGATCGAAGCCCGTTCACTAACCGGTGATCTGAGTTCCATATATTTCCCGGTTGATTATTTGGAAGATTGATCTTCGTATCAGGTTTGGTTTCAATCTGCCGTCTCATGGCTTGTCCAGTAAAAATGTTTCTTTCCGGATCAAATCATGTCAGGCTGGCAACATCAATCCTGTAACTTCTGTCTGTAGTCTACGCAATAAAGCTACAGGTGTTGCAGGTTATTTTTGCACAACGATGGATATCTGTGCTCCCTTTTGAACACTGAGCATTTCACTGGCATTTCCTTTATTCACAGCAACTTCAAGCATCCCTGAGCTGCCGATATAGGCCACCGGTTCCCCATCTTCAACAAATCCATATGATCTATTGATTCCGTGCAAAATGGTATTGCCAACATAAATTTTAACACCTCTTCCTTTTATCGCTTCTTCAAGTAAATGATCCGGTATATTGGATACAAGATTACCGAAACGATCGATATGAAGGATCCAGCCCTGAATTCCGGCCTTGTCGGAAATCGGCGTAGCCCAGCGATAGGTTACCAGTTTCTTAACCGGTTCCCCAAGTTTTTCCAGCGGCACTCCGTTGGCAAGATGAGCTGCTACCGGTGCAAACAGATCTCTTCCGTGGAATGTAGCTGAGGTTTCCGGCCGCCAATAGGACGTTTTGGTCAAGTGGCACGCCCTGTATGTCGTTTGGTCTGCAATAAGTGAAAATATGCCATTATCCGGGCCTACAAATAACTGGTTGCCCAGTTCCACGGCTACCGGATTCCTTTCGGTGCCCACACCCGGGTCGACAACAACCAGGTGAACGGTTCCTTCCGGAAACAGCGTGGCTGTATTGCGCACAACCCAGGCACCTGCCATGACATCCTGCGGTGGGATCTCGTGAGAGATATCAATCATTCGGACATCCGGAGCGATTCCAAGTATCACAGCCTTCATGGCTGCGACGTAGTGATCCTTTTGACCAAAATCACTCGTCAGTGTTATAATTTGAGACATTCTTTTCCGGTCTGCAGAACCTTAGGATGAATAGCTGTTCAACATCACCGGCATCACCAGCATCAGTATCTGTTCACCATCCTCCTCTTCTGCCGGCTTGACAATACCTGCCCTGTTGGGGGTTGAAAATTCAAACCGTACATCCGATCCTTCTATATTGCTTAATACATCGGCCAGATACTTGGCATTAAATCCAATTTCCATCTCTTCATCGCTGTATTCACAGGCAACGGTCTCTTTCGCCTCACTGCTCATATCGAGATCTTCAGCCCGGATCAATATTTTATCAGGTTGAAGCTGAAGACGAATCTGCCGCGTCGTAGAACTGGAGAAAACCGATACACGCCGGACTGTTGCCAGCATCTGCTCTTTGGAAATATGCAACTCCTTGTCATTGTCTCTGGGAATAACCGATTCATAATTCGGGTATTGTTCATTAATCAGCCGGGTAATCACAATGGTATCATCACTTTTAAACCGTGCGTGATCCCTGGAAACGATAATCTCACAGTCTTCCCCGTCCAGGGCCTTTACGACCAGGCTGAGTGCTTTATCCGGTACAATAAATTCGAGTGTTTCGTCACTTGTCAGGTCTTTTTTGACCAGTTTGACAAGGCGATGACCGTCTGTTGCCACAAACTTACTCTCCTTCTTATCGATATGAAAGTAAACGCCCATCATGGCCGGACGCAAATCATCTGTCGAGACGGCAAATACAGTCTTTTGAATGGCACTTTGAATCAACTGGTTGGTAGTATTGAGTTTCACTCCTTCATTCATGGCCGGTGTTTCAGGAAATTCATCAGCTTCTTCACCTACAAGCTTGTAGGTCCCCTTGTCGGTTTTAAACTCTACATTTTGTTTATCATCAACTTCAAAGAATACCGGGATGTTCGGCAATTGCCTCAACGTATCCAGCAGCCTCCGAGCAGGAATGGCGACAGAACCTTTCTCTTCAATTTCGGCGTCAATATATTCAATGATGGAAATTTCAAGGTCGGTTGCGGTCAGTTTTAATCTGCCGTCTTCCGACTTAAACAGAATTGTTTCAAGAATTGGCAGGGTTGCCTTGGTAGGAACCGCCCCGATAACTGCCGATAGCCCCTGATTCAAGTCGCTGCTGGTTACACTAAATTTCATATGGACAGATCGATTAGATGTACTTGCTAAAACAACGTTTTACGGTTAAAAATGGTAATTTTACGGACAACTTATACTAAGAAATCCTTTCCCCTACCGCAACTCTGAAACTGCCTTATTTTACCAGTTTAATATAGGGAAGAAACAAACTTTATTTCCGTATCCATTGGTGTAATGGTCTATTCCTTTTACTTTGCAACAGTGAATTACCGGTCAATTAATAATCGTTCCATGGTCAGTAACCGTTCCGAGATCAAAAAAAAAAGAGTGATGATTCTGGGGCCGACAGCATCGGGTAAAACAGAACTTGCCCACAGGCTGGCTCTTGAATACGATAGTGATATTATTTCGGTTGATTCGAGGCAGTGTTATAAGCGAATTGATATTGGCACGGCCAAACCCGGGCCTGATTTGCTGAATGAACGGCGCTATTTCAATATATCGATCCTGGAGCTGACCGAATCCGATTCGGTTGCCGATTTCCGTAAAAGAGCCGGTGCATGGGCAAAACAGATCAGGGCCTCAGGCCGCCCTGTTATCTATGCCGGAGGCAGTACCCTTCATTTGCAAAGTATCATCGAACCGCTTGACCCGACCCCGCGATCGAATCCGGAGAATATTCGATATCTAGAACAAAAAGCCTCAAATGATGGGCTTGAATCTCTTTACAATGAACTGACCCGGGTAGATCCGGTTTACGCTGATGCCATGGATGGATTGAACAGGCAACGAATCCTGCGTGCGCTGGATGTCTGGATGCAGACCGGGAAACCGTTCAGCAGCTTTCACACGAAAAACACTCCGCAACCTGATGACGATTTACTGGTATTTGGGCTGGACTGGCCTCGAAAAATACTTCATGAACGGATCAACAACCGGGTCGACCGGATGATCCGGAAGGGATTGATTGAAGAAACCCGGCAAATTCTGGATGACGGATTTTCTGCCGGATTACAGTCCCTGCAGACAGTTGGTTACAGGGATGTGATCAGCTATTTTAACGGGAATGTGAATCGTACACAAATGATTGCTGATATAAAAACCCAGACAAGACGTTATGCCAAACGGCAAATTACCTGGTTCCGCAAATGGCCATTCATCCACTGGATGGATGCACATGAAATGACACTGACGAAGATGCTGGAACAGATTCAAAAAATTCAACATCAACCCCGTTGATTTTGCATTCATTCAGGATACTGGCAACACTGCGTGTATTAGAGATGCTCGTGGCAGGATGCAGATTCAAACAAAATATGGTAAGGCAGAATACAGACACCAATGCAGGGTAGCATATAACAGGCGGAAAAATAGAGGTTAGCAGCTGAGTCGAATAAACTTTAAATTTGGTATCTAGATAAAAATTCATAAAAACCCATGTATAAAGCCAAAATACACGTTACGCTGCGCAAATCAATTCTCGACCCCAAGGGCAAGGCTACGCATCAAGCACTTCAAAACCTGGGATTGAACCAGATCAACAACGTCCGGATCGGAAAGCTTATTGAGCTCGACATTCATGCCGATAGCGAAGATAATGCCAGGGAACTTGCTGAAACCGCCTGCAATCAATTGCTGGCAAATGAGGTGATGGAAGACTATCAAATCGAAATTTCCGATAACAGCTCATGAAGACTGTCAGGAACATCTGCAATTCACTCTCTATGCAGGAAAAAAAAGCTCTGCCAAAAATAGAGGTGGATGTTCTTGTAGAAGAGAAAACCGAAGAGAATCTTGATAATCCCTGGCGGCTGATTTTATATAACGATGAAGAACATACATTCGATGAAGTCATATTTCAACTTGTAAAAGCACTTGGATGCAGTGTCGGCCACGCCGAAGAGCTGGCATGGAAGGTACATAACGATGGCAAAGCGATCGTCTACGAAGGCACATTTGAAGAGTGTCTTAAAATCAACGGAGTATTACAGGAAATTGAATTGATCACAGAAATTAAAGGATAATATTTTGTCTAAAACCATTGGTGTAATTGTCTTTCCGGGTTCCAATTGTGACCACGATGCATACCACGCCCTGAAACATGTGATGGGTGCGGAAACCCGTTTTTTATGGCACAAGGATAACGATTTAAGCGGAATCGACCTGCTGGTCATACCCGGCGGGTTTTCCTATGGAGATTACCTTCGTTCTGGGGCGATCGCGCGTTTTTCACCGATTATGCAGGAGGTTATTCAATACTCCAAGCAGGGTAAACCGGTACTTGGAATCTGTAACGGTTTCCAGATCCTGCTCGAAGCCGGACTTCTGCCGGGTGCCATGCTCTATAATGAAAAACTGCGGTTTGTATGCAAAAATGTGTACATCCGGCTTGAGAATGAAGACACCCTTTTCACCCGGGGGCTCGAAAAAGGAGAACTACTCGATATTCCGGTTTCTCATGGAGAAGGAAATTACTTCATCGATCGTGATGGCCTTCGGGAGCTTCAAGACCAGAACCGCATTGTATTTCGTTACTGTAACAGTGAAGGATTCATATCAGCCGAATCCAATGTTAACGGGTCTGTCGATTCCATCGCCGGCATATGTAACCCAACAGGTAATATACTTGGCATGATGCCTCATCCGGAGCGTGCAGTTGAACCGCTGCTGGGATCCACTGACGGAAAAAAAATATTTGAAGCAGTGCTGGACAATCTCGCCGTCGCCTGACAACCTTGAAACAGGCTGATGATACTGAACGAATAACCTGATGGCCCTTAAAGAAGAACATATAGGCAACAAACTGCTTCATTGCAAGAATCTGGTCAAACGTTACCGAAAACGGGTGGTCGTTGATCATGTTTCCATCAATGTTGAACAGGGAGAAATTGTGGGTTTATTAGGCCCGAATGGAGCAGGTAAAACTACAACATTTTATATGTTTGTCGGTTTGATACGTCCGAACAAAGGCCGGATATTCCTGGATGATAACAATATCACCCGAAAGCCGATGTTCAAACGAGCACGAATGGGTATTGGATACCTGTCTCAGGAAGCCAGCGTATTTCGGAATTTAACAGTGCGTGAAAACCTGGAATCAGTTATGGAGTTTATTTCCATCCCCAGGAAAGAGATACGCAAAAGGGCTGATCAGCTCATTGAAGAATTCGGCCTGGAGAAGGTTGTAAACAACAAGGGATACAGTTTGTCAGGCGGTGAACGCCGACGTACTGAAATTGCAAGAGCATTGGTCAGAGACCCTAAATTTATACTTCTCGACGAGCCTTTTGCCGGAGTTGACCCGATCGCCGTTGAAGATATCCAGGAGATTGTATCTAAACTCAAATACCGGAATATCGGGATTTTCATTACCGATCATAATGTTCATGAGACGTTGGCAATTACAGACCGAGCTTATTTGATGTTTGAAGGTAAAATTTTGAAAGAAG
>SLOU01000218.1 GCA_007132385.1 Balneolaceae bacterium
AGTTTTTGAGGCAGCAAATGCATCAATACCGGCGGACCGCCAACATGGGCCAGAGTCGAGGTGAAGCCTGACACCGTGCCCCAAAAAACCCCCTGCCGAAGGTGCGGTTTGCGATTGGCTATGGATCCCATCACGATTGTCCGCAAAAATTGAAAGAGAACAAAGCCAATGGCCAGTACGCCGATGCCTATTTTGAGAATTCGTTCATTGGTACTGAAATACCCAAAAAAAAACCATCCCAGAGTAATTCCGGCCATTGCACCAATGAGCAGCTGAATAAGGTTGGTTTTATCAAACCGTCTGTAGTATTGGCGTACGGCAAAACCATCGGCTACCAACAGCAATGGAAGCAGCAAGGCTGCTGCCTCAGCTGCGGATATGGTCAGGGCGATTATTGGTGTGGCCGCCACCCCTATTCCTGAGCCGAACCCGCCCTTGGAAATACCTGTCAGCAAAACGGCCGCTGTTGCCGCCAGCCAGAACAGAAAAGGATAATCAGGTAAATCAATCATAACAGACCAAAGAGGTCAACAAAGCGGACAAGGTGACATTCCAACCCGGCCGCATGAAAATTGAATGGCCAAAAATAGTGAAAACAAACAGGAAATACTTGTTACTTGGCAATAGTCCGTTCTACCCGTCACAAAAACTACACTCAGTTTAACCCTGTCCCAGAACATCCAGTTCTGAAATCGAACTTACGTAAAGCCCGTCAAGCCGCATTTTCTTGCACTCTTCTATGGCCTTTTTCTCCGCATAGTACTGCCTGGCCTTTTTGCTGACAGACCAGGAGATTTTCGCAGCCGTCAATATTCCAATCTTCGGCTTCGGGAAAATGGCATCTTTGCCGGTTTCAATCAGTATATCGAGAAAAAAAGCCCTTTTCGAGAAGGCCCATTCATCCATGATGATCACCCTGGAGTCTCTTCCGAATTGCTGTATCGCGATTTTCAGATTGCTTTTTCGCCACAATGCGATAGATACCATACCGGATCGGATGACCCGAAACGACGCGATGCTCGTGCTGATGCCGGTGTACAAAGCGAGGTTTCCGGCATCCAACATCGAATCGATATCACCGGGGATGACCTCTGACAACACATTATTGGCGTATTCCACTGGTGATTGCAGCATCTCTCTTTCCCATACAGAGGAGATCACTGTTCGGATGTTCAGTGCCACCAGCGCAAGCGATCCCGCCTCATATCCGCGGACCAGCGAGGTCATGGAAATAAGCTTTGCTCGTTTCTTCCAGGGTCTTGGTTCATCTTTCAGTTTGTTCATTTCAATGACAGCTGATATCGTCCCTTTATTTCCCTTTTCAGCAATAAACTGCTCGAAATCCTGCCGGGCGTTGATATTGTCACTGCGAAGGGTTTCCGTAATGACGGTCAGTTCATCCACTACTCCAAATTCATCAGGACTGCTGATATCATGCTTCTCCAACACATTCTTGTGCTCATCGAATTGCTTAAACCTGCGCTCCTCAAACGCTGTCAACCGAGCCCCGAACAGTTCTGTAAACTCCCGACACCAGGTCTTATATTCATGCATTTCGCGAATCTCTTTACATTGAGATAAGCCGTGACCCGCCGTCGCCGCAATACGCAGAGCGTCCTCTGAAAAAAGATTCCGCTCCGCGTTGGTGGCATGCGCACACCGTTCCAGATATCCGGAAATGCTGTTCATTTGCTGTAATCCTGAATCATGTGTTATGTGAATGTGATTTTGATTTCCGGAGAAAGTTTATTGAAGACTTCACCCTCTGCCGCACGCAAATAGTTCATTGTACTTGGCAGCAGTTTGCCGGGATCGCGCCCGCTCAGCATCCGGGCGATCTTTGCCAGATCCAGTTTGTCAGCATCTATCTGCTTACTTGTACCGGGAATGAAATCAATGTAACCCTTTTTGAAACTGTTTTCCAAAATCGCCAACACTACTTTGCTGTCTTGTAGCGCCTATCAGATGCACCCTGCACGATCAACCTATATAAAAATGCACGAAAACGGCATGAAGTGCAATTATGACAGGCATATGTGAATATCACGAGCAGCAAATGAATCCATTACATTTTTTTAAATAAGCATATAACGATTTTCTTATGTTGTTTTCGGGGAATGTTTTTTTGACGAAAATCATACTGTTGGAGGGATATCCAACTATCGCTCTAACTTCGTCAGGTTTGGTAGTATTTTTTGGGTTACAAGGTTATTATTCTTCAGGTAACACAAAGTTGTATTACTTTCGAACACACATTGAAATCCCTCTTCATATGAATTCCAGTATTTTAGCGCTTCTGTTCTTTTTCTGCAGCTATGATTCGGTTCCTGAAGTTCCGGAAAGTGTAAAGAAAGATCTACCCGCGACTTTCCCATATTCTGTTGTAATCAATGAATTCATGGTACGACAGGAGGATACGCTGAAAGATCCTGATTTCGGTCAATACAGCAGTTGGATTGAACTTCTCAACCGTGAGGATGTTGAAGTCGAAATAAGCGGATGGATTCTGGCCGGACAACCTCTGAACACACATTCCAATCACGCTTATATAATACCGGACGGGACAACCATTGCGCCGGGCGATTTTTTGCTTTTCTGGGCAGACGGTATAGGCGTAATCCAAGAGGCTATTCATACGAGTTTCACTTTATCTGAAGATGGTGGCAAGATCGGGTTATACGGTCCAGAGCAGGTTGGAACACCTGTTGTCGACACCGTCTCATATCATTCTTTGGACGTGGCATCTGATATATCCATGGGAAGAATAACTTTTGGCAGGTACGACGACCATAACGGATTCCTGCTACCTATGAATGCTCCGACTCCCGGAGAAGAGAACCGGTTGGCGAAACTGCAACTTCGTGAATCATTTGAACTTGACATTGAAGACCCGTCCGGTTTAGGTGTGGATCATACCGGAAACTATCTCTGGGTGGTCAGTGATATGAGTGGCGGTAGTATCTATAAAGTTACAAAGACGGGCAGGATTGTAGAGGAGCTGAAAGTAGGTGGTCACGATATGGAAAGCATCAGCCAGCACCCCGATAACTTGCTCTTATATGTTGCCGAGGAAAGAAGGAGGACAATTGTACAATATGATACACTCGGGAACAAGATTCGATCCGATTCAGTTGCAGTTGATATACGACACAGAAATCGTGGATTGGAAGGACTTACCATAAACCCTGCAAATAATCATGTCTTTGTTTCGAACAAAATGATTCCCAGAGTTCTTATTGAGCTGGACCTCTCCAAAGAAAAAGGTGAGCAGCAAATCCGTTTTACACCTATCGATTTTGGCGGACCTTCGGATGCCAACGGTACGAGTGATGACGCTTCAAAAGGCCTGAGCCTTGCTGGGCTGTTTTTTGACTGTGAAGAGGAGGTTTTGTGGGTTGTCAGCGACAGGGCTCGCGCAGTTTTTGTACTGGATCATAAAGGGCGTCCTCTTGCTGCTTATGATGCCGATGAATATGATCTTGAAGGAATTGCTGTTATTAATAAGGAGAACCGAATTTATCTGGCTAGCGACTCTAATCAAACGCTTTTCGTCTTTGACTATCCACAACCCTTGATCAGGCTTCCAGCATCGGACTGATAGATAAGTTTTTCAAAATTTACTTATACATAGAAATTCAAATCGGTTGAAATTTTTTTATAAAAGTCTGAAAATGTCGGAATCAGACTGAATTTGAATGTGTTTAACGTAATGGTACAGTTCACTGTACTGACTTTTATGAATCTTTTTTCATACCGAAGAACTATGCCAAAATGATATCCGGGTGATAGTTATCATCGTTCGCGGCTGGTTCGGGTAACACGAACATGGTTTTAAAATTTAAAGGAGAATGACATGAATGGACGGAGTAAATTTATGGGCAAAGACTGGCCGGGTAATGTGGATGGAGAGAAGGGATCGGCTTTCCTGAGGAATATTCGGCGGTCATTTTTACGCGGTTTGGCTATTATTATTCCGGTATTCATAACAGTCTGGGTCCTGTGGTTTATTTATCAATTTGTTGACGGTGTCGCCTCACCGTTTTATCGGTATATCGGACTGAACATACCAGGAATCGGGTTCATTACTGCTATTATTCTGATCCTTGTAATTGGCATCTTTTCACGAAATCTTGTAGTAAAGTTTTCTTTTCACATCATCGAGCGAGTTTTCCTCAACCTGCCTTTTGCAAAATCGGTTTACAGTGGAGCGCGTGAACTCATCAATGCTTTTTCGCCTGATAAGGAAGGCCAGACTTTCCGAAAAGTCTGTATGATTGAATACCCCCGAAAAGGGATCTACTCTATCGGATTCATTACCAACGAACTGGACTTTCGGGAAACGGACACTGTGAGCCGGCGGTTGTCAAATGTCTACATCCCCCTACCTCCGAATCCAACGACTGGAATTCTGACACTGGTTCCGACCGAGGAAGTGATATCATTGTCCATCAGCGTGGAACAAGGCCTGAAACTGGTCCTGTCTGCCGGGATTGTCGCACCGATTGAGCTCTCAAAAGACAAATAATCGGCCTATCTTTGATTATAGTATTTTGTAAACCAAACCAAACTCCACTACTACGCTTATGTCATCATTTAAACATCTCCTGGTTTTAGGACTTATCTCATTACTGACCTTCTCCTGTGCCGATGAAAAAGATCCTGAACGCTCACCGGAACCGGAAACACTGACCGGTGCTCCCGACTTCCTTGTACCGCACTACATCAGTGAAGACGGGGAACCCGAATTTGACCAGAACCGCCTCTATGCAGGGGATTACAGCAATCTTCTGCACGCTGTCTCGATAATCGCTACTGTATCCCGCGAATCGGAGTATGGAAATGAAGCTTACCGGCCCGATCTCTATCCTGATAAAATGCAGGAAAGGGCACAACAGTGGCTCTCAATGGTGGGGCAGATCGACCGGGTTTTTAATGACGACGGACGGATTTCCCCCTGGCTGGAGCAGCGCACCGGCGTATACAACTCATCGAAAGATGTGGACCTTGCAGTATACCCCCACCTGGTCTATGCCTATCACATCCATCACCGAAGCGGACGCTTTGAAGATGACGTTATACTGTATAACCGCCTGAATAGGGAAGCAACCAATTATCTGGTCACCCCCGGCCGCTACCTCATGAATCAACACTACCGGAACGGGGCATTTTTCCATGCTTCCGGCGATGTGGATCACAAAAGTATGAGCTATGCCCTGGGCGGTCTGCACGGAAACGCTTATGCCTGGGTGGTCTGGAAGAAACCCGGCGGGCAGGACAATATGGGCGTATTGTCCGAAGCCGCCCTGGAGAGTCATATGGGCCACAGCACCGATGAAATGGTGCAAATCTACCGTGCTGTTGCCGAAACTCTTGACGAATCCTGGGATGATGCCCGCGCAATCTATGATTTTGGAGACGGAACTACCTGGAACCTGGATGCAATCGGTGCAATGATAAGGGGAAAAAAGGCGATGTATGACTTCCTCTATATGTTCGGGAATGAGGACGATGCCGAAACAGCCCGCCGGATATTCGACCGCACTGTTGCCTTACTTGAAACTGTTGCACCCCTCGCAGAACCCTGGGGACTTCCGGACAAAATCGAGTTTACACAAAACGGTACCCGCGCCGCTTCGGAAACTGTCACGCTGTATTACTGGTACCAGTTTCTAAATCATCTGGGTGGCGGGTATGGACTGGATCGCGAACGGGAAGGGACCTCCATGTACATCACTACATACCGGGATGATCTTTTTGACCTAATCGGAGATTTGTCGGACAACGCACTTTCAGGAGCCCTCGAATATCATCTGGACAATCAGGGACGCCTGTCCACTGCCGTGAATTTTTCTGATGGGTCCATCCGGGATGACCGGTTTTCCGTTTCTACGGCGGGCATGTTCATCACTACAGCGGGCAACCTGTACCTCAAAGGCTCGGCATTTGAACGGGCTTCTGGCTGGGACAGCGCACCCGACGATATCGCCGCGCGGAGCCGGCTGCTCTACGACATCAAATTTGATCTGATGGAGCGTCTGGAAGGAGCGCTGTGATGCTCATTTTTTTGATTCTTACGGATTGAAATCATTAAAAAATAAACACATTGAAACACCCATGGCAAAATCTTTGACACACTGGCGTATGATTATTAAAGCCATGGGTGCACCATGTGACCTTATAAATCAAAAATTTTAAACAGATGAATATCAACTTATTGGTATTCAATAAATTAACTAATTATAAACAGATGAAATTATATTTTAAGACTTTGATGTCATTAGGTGCAATTCTGATATGTTTTTTCCTTACAGGATGCCAGCCGGCCCAACAATCAGTGGAAGACACGGATTTCTCCTACAGCGATGACGGGACTTCATTGACGATTTTTGAACGTGAACAGGCTGTTCTCTCAATTGTTTAT
>SLOU01000164.1 GCA_007132385.1 Balneolaceae bacterium
CCTTATGTTCTGATGATGCCTGGGTAATCAGGATAATATTGATGCTGCCTCTGGCCAGCGCACTAAAAAGTCGTGCTGATATTCCACTAACCCCGATCATGCCACTGCCTTTGATCGTAATCAGGGTTACTTGTTCAATCGAAGAGATCCCTTTAATCAGCCGGTCTCCCGGTTCTACTTCTTTCCGGACTACTGTTCCGGGACCTTCGGGATTAAATGTATTTTTGATAATGATCGGGATACCAGCCTGAAGGGCTGGCTGAATGGTTGGCGGGTAGATGACCCGAGCACCGAAATGGGACATCTCCATTGCCTCTTCGTAAGAAACTTCCCGAATCGAAAAAGCCCGTTTAACTTTACCTGGATCGGCTGTCATCATACCATCGACATCCGTCCATATCTCAATCTGTTCGGCATCCAGTGCAGCACCAAGAAGTGCCGCCGTATAATCAGATCCACCCCGGCCAAGAGTAGTAGAAATATTATCGGTAGTAGATGAAATAAAACCGGTCACTACCGGGACATCATCGCGTCCATGAAACTTGTTTTGTATATTTTTATTGGTAATATCGAACAGAACCCTTGCCTGGCCATGCGAATCATCGGTTTTAATCAATTCCCTAGCGTCAACATACTCAGACTCCATCCCTCTATCTTTGAGGCTGGCAGCCACAATAATAGCAGAAAATCGCTCTCCGAATCCCATCACAAAGTCCATGGTTTTAGGCGTTACTTCCCTTACCAGGGAGACACCCTGAAGAACATCTTCAAGGACATTGAACTCTATTTTGAATCTTGTCAGTACATCACTCTGATTTTGAACCCGCATCAGTTCCCGGATCACCTCTACATGACGGGTTTCAAGTTTCCGGATGGTTTCCCGATATTCATCATTGCCTTGAGAAGCCAGTTGAGCCGCACTCATTAAAAGATCCGTAACTCCTTTGAAAGCTGAAACGACGATCACTAACGAAGCCTCTTTCCCGGCTTTATCAATAATACCGGAAATACGCTTTATTGCGTCCGGGCTACCGACCGAAGATCCGCCAAATTTTAGAACACGCATGTATTTTTTTTTGATCTGCACATTTGAAAATGAAGGGCAATGTTACCCATTCCATGCCCTGAGTTCAAGCATAACCTTTGAAAAGTTATTGTAAACTGTGAATTAACAAATTAAAAGCGTTTTCACACAGAAATTTTATTGCAATCCAATGGTAATCCATATTTTCTTTTAATCTTGTACCTATACAAGTTGTAGGTCGCTGGAATCGGCTTTTGCAACAATATTCGTACAAGTTGCAGGCCGCTGGGGCCAGCTTTCGCAACGTTATAATTAAATTAAACAGATCATACTAAAAAATATGGAAAACAAAATATCGATTATCGGTGCTGGCAACATAGGAACATCCATTGCCAGCGGACTGTCTAAATCGGAAAAATTCAATACAAAAGACATAACACTTACCCGGCGGCGTCTCGAACTTCTCGAACCATTTCGCAAAGAGGGATTTATAATTACATCAGATAATGAAGAAGCTCTTGAAAAGTCTAATATTGTTATTATTGCTGTCGAGCCTCAACAACTCGACGATCTATTGGAAGAAATTTCTCCGGCACTGGATCCCAAAAAGCATATCCTGGTTTCCGTTATTACAGGAGTAAACAGTAAAGTGATCCGGAAAAAAATTGGCAAGGATGTTGAAATCGTACGTGTCATGCCCAATACGGCAATTGCTATTCGTGAGTCGATGACATGTATTTCTTCTTCCAGTCAGAATGGTGAAGCTTTAAAGCTGACCCGTGAGATATTTGACACCGTTGGTGAAACCATGGTGATCCTTGAAGAACAGATGACCTCGGCTACCGCACTTTGTGCTTGCGGAATTGCTTTCTTTCTTCGTGCAATCCGGGCTGCCTCCCAGGGTGGTATTGAAATTGGATTCCATTCAACAGAGTCCAATTTTATGGCGGCACAGACTGCCAAAGGAGCCGCTTCCCTGCTTTTAAGTTTAGGGAATCATCCCGAATCGGAAGTAGACCGTGTAACCACTCCCCGAGGATGTACGATAAGCGGCCTCAACCAAATGGAGCACAACGGTTTCAGTTCGGCTATGATAAAAGGAATTCTGCATTCCTCGGAGAAAGCAGCCCAACTCTATAAAGATGATGAAGAGTAATTGACTCTGATCGTTTCAATTGAAGTTAAAACGATTGCCGGGGATCCGTAAAAACAAAACTACCAAGTTAAATCACTTTCATACTTACTTTTCCGGTGGATTGGTGCTCGGTGTATTGGTTTTCTGGGGGATTGGTTCTCGGTGGAATTTCACTACCTTCACATAGATACGTACTGACTCATTATATTATCTGAACCAGACGATACCTGAAAAACCAATTTCTTGATCTGATGCCACTACGACAAATTGAAGTAGTCATTCCGGAAGAAGGGGAAAAAGCCTGTAAAGAATTACTGAATGACGATACTGTAGAACATTATTGGCAGGATAGTTCTTCTGTGCGATCGAGATTTATGATAAAAGTACTCGTTGATGCATCACATTCCGAGCAATTTCTTGATAAAGCAGAAAAATTGTTAAATCATTACGATGGTTTCAGGATTGTCATGCTGTCAGTAGATGCTACACTCCCCCGTATTAAAGAACCTGAAAAGGAAGATAAAGAAAAAGAATCTTCCGGCGATCAGGAAAAATCGCTTCAACCATGGGAACAGCCGATCAAGGGGATCAGAGTAAGTCGGGAAGAACTCTATTCTCAAATTACAGATGGTGTTACAATGACCCGGGTATATTTAGCTATGGTTATGCTCTCCACCATTGTAGCAGCACTTGGAGTATTGAGAGACAACACAGCCGTTGTTATCGGTGCAATGGTGATTGCTCCAATTCTGGCACCCAATGTCGGACTTGCCCTATCTACGACCCTTGGTGATTTTGAACTTGGTATCAAATCACTGAAAGCCAATTTATCCGGTATTGGGGTTGCATTTATCCTTTCTGTGATTTTGGGTTTTATATTGCATGTGGATGAAACGGTCTATCAAATTGCAAGCAGAACAGAAGTTCACTTATCGGATATCGCGCTGGCACTGGCTTCGGGAGCAGCCGGTGTGCTTGCCTATACCGTTGGCATGTCGGCTGCTGTCATCGGTGTTATGGTAGCAGTGGCACTTCTTCCGCCACTTGTCACGGCCGGACTATTACTTGGCGATATGCAATATGAGCTAGCTTTTTATGCAGGCCTGCTGCTGCTGACAAATGTCATTTGTGTAAACCTTTCCGCTATTGCTACCTTTAACCTGCAGGGCGTGCGCCCGCGTACCTGGTATGAAACGGCAAAAGCAAAACGTGCCAACAAGTTTGCATTAACCCTTTGGGTAAGTCTGGTTCTGTTACTTGCATTGGTTATCTACTTTGCCTGATTATATCTGCCCCCCTCCTAAACTGAAATGTTTTTAGGGAATGTTTATTGCCTATTCCCAATGCTGATTTTACATTACTTTCAATCAAACAGAAATCATTATTCCAAACCCGATGCCAGTAAACAGATTTAATATTGATGATGCCTACCAGTTTGAATCCGAGCTCAAAGCTGACGACCGTATGATCATGGACTCCGCCCGTGACTACGCCCAAAGCAAACTTGAGCCAAGAGCACTGAAAGGAAACCAGGAAGAGATCTTCGATATGGAGATTCCAAAAGAGATGGGAGAATTGGGACTACTAGGAGCCACGATCGATCCAAAATATGGAGGTGCAGGTGTAAGTCAAACGGCATACGGGTTGATTGCACGAGAGATAGAAAGAGTTGATTCCGGTTACAGATCCTTTATGTCGGTACAATCCTCACTGGTAATGTATCCGATTTCGATTTTTGGTACTGAAAATCAAAAAGAAAAATTCTTGCCCCGGCTTGCAACAGGTGAAATGATCGGGTGTTTTGGCCTGACCGAACCCGATCACGGTTCGGATCCCGGCTCCATGACCACTACAGCGATAAAAAATAACGGTGGATGGATATTAAACGGCACCAAAGCGTGGATTACCAATGCTCCGATATCAGATCTTGCTGTGGTTTGGGCAAAAGCCAGGGAGTCCAAAAACAGCGATTCTGTTATACGGGGTTTTCTTGTAGAGAAAGGGATGGAAGGTTTTTCATCCCCTCAAACCAAAAATAAAATGAGTCTTCGTGCATCGGAAACCGGGGAACTGGTTTTTGAAGATGTTTTTGTACCGGATCAAAATGTATTTCCCGAAATCCAGGGCCTGAGGGGACCGTTTATGTGTCTTGACAGTGCCCGCTATGGAATTGTCTGGGGCGCTGTTGGAGCTGCCGAATTTTGCTACAAAAAAGCACGTGAGTATGTATTGAATAGAAAACAATTTAACTATCCGATTGCAGCCAACCAACTCCCGCAAACAAAATTGGCGAATATGCTTACCGATATCACGGCCATGCAATTGCTCGCCTGGCGATTGGGCATATTAAAGGACCAGGAACGCGATCACCATTCAATGACCTCGCTGGCCAAAAGAAATAATGTTGGAAAAGCACTCGAAATTGCACGGATTGCCAGAGATATGCATGGGGGCAACGGAATAACGGGAGAATACCGGGTCATCCATCACATGGTTAATCTTGAATCAGTAAATACGTATGAAGGGACCTATGACATACACGGATTGATTTTGGGACGCGAAATAACCGGAATTCAGGCATTTAAGCCCCGCGGAAATGATATTTCGTGAAAGAAATATTATCAAAAAAAACAGAAAATTTTGTACAGATTTATTAAACTATAGAACGGAAAAAATCCTTTTGCATTAGGGAAATAATTACGAAAAAAACTTGTCATTCAATTTGTTTATCCTTTAATTATGCACATATTTCATACATTAACGATCATACCCACTATTGATTATGGATCATGGACAATTAACCCGCAAACAAAAAGAGTTTTTCGATTTTATTATCGACTATAAAAACGAACATGACGTATGGCCAACTTACAGGGAAATTGCTGATCAATTTGGTTACAAGTCTCCCAACAGCGTTACACAAAACATACAAGCCCTTTTGAAAAAAGAATATCTTATCAAAACCGAGGATAATGAATACGATATTCATCCGAGGCATGAAGAACTTCTCACCGAAAAGGATACCACCGGGATCCCAGTCAGAGGCTTGATCGCCGCCGGTTATTTGCAGGAAGCGGTAGAGGCCGACCTGGGGCAAATCACACTTGAGACACTTTTTCCCAAACTGGAAAATGTTTTTGCACTCCGCGTTTCAGGAATGAGCATGAAAGATGAAGGAATACAGGATGGAGATTTTGTTCTCCTGATGGATGCGGACGTAAGGCAGGGAGATATCGGAGCGGTTATGTATAACGGTGAAACCAGTCTGAAGAAAATTTATAAAGACCGAAATGGATTACGCCTTGAAGCTGCCAATGATGAGTACAAGGATATTCTGATTGAACCGGATAGTTTTGAAGAGGTTCAGGTTATTGGAAAATATGTCGGCCATGTAAACCGTCAGGGTATTTTCAGAGCCGGCGGCCGATAGAATTCAATTTGTTTCTAATATCAATCAGGCCTTTTTGTTGTAAAAACCCCATTGTAGAGCTATTTCTTAAAGATTCGATTACCGGTCGGCCTGGTTATCGTAATTTTATCAAGGTTTTCCTGGATCGTTTCCAGGTGGCCATTTGCTTTATTACGGGCTTCATACAACTGTGAGTCCTTGATCCATGCACGTCCTCCATCCCGTTGCAGTCGTTTTTTATTCTTGAATGCAAAAGCCTGCTTATGTAAATCCGGAAGTTGTTTCATGTTACCTGTTTCATTTTGATTTATACTGAAAATACACTCTCTTCCCGGTATGCTGCAAAAAATAAACCACTTTTAACTTTTTTGAACACGGAATACCCCTCCCCTTGAGTTATCTGCAGAATTTTTCCACTGATTTTACCTTTCAATTATCTTTCATTTAATATAAGTAAGCTTTATATTTCGAGTCTATCTAAAATCTGAAATTAAATGATAATTTTATGTACGCTGTTGTAGAAATAGGCGGGCATCAGTATAAAGTTTCTGAAAACGACCGGATTTTTGTTAACAGGTTGAACACAGAAGATGATGAAATTAAAATAGATCGTGTCCTTTTCATCAAGGATGATAAAGGTGATGTGCAGCTTGGCAAGCCTGTTATTGAAGGTGCTGCTGTGGAAGCCAAAATTTTAGATCACCTGAAAGGCGATAAAGTAATCGTATTCAAGAAAAAACGGCGAAAAGGCTACAAGGTTAAACGAGGCCATCGCCAACATTTAACTCAACTCGAAATTAAAAAAATTTCCTGATTGTAATTCGAAGTCTTAGTTAGATAAAAGGAGAATATTATGGCACATAAAAAAGGACAAGGTTCTACGAAGAACGGCCGTGATTCGGAATCCAAAAGATTGGGAGTAAAGAAATACGGTGGTCAGCAAGTCCGTGCAGGCAATATCATTATTCGTCAACGTGGAACAAAGTTTCATCCTGGCGATAATGTCGGCCGCGGAGGAGATGATACGTTATTTGCGAAGGCAGATGGTTTTGTCACGTTCAAAAACAGAGCCGGCAAGAAATTTGTTTATGTAGATCCAGCCTGACATCCGGATCTTTCGTAATCCCTGATTTTTATTAAATCTTACTGATTATCAGCCTCTTTGCAAAACTCGCAGAGAGGCTTTTTTTGTATAATTCGAAACACACTTCTAAATTCTGCATATGGACAGACAATTACCCGGCTTATTACATCTACAGGCCAACAATATTTTTTGTATCGGACGGAATTATTCGCTTCATGCCAAAGAGATGAAAAGTGAAGTCCCTGAAGAGCCTATGGTATTTCTTAAACCCAACAGTGCACTGATTTTTGGAGACGAGGCAGTAAAATTACCTCCCAAATCAAAAAATGTACACCACGAGGTGGAACTGGTTCTCGCTATTGGCAAAGACGGTAAAAACATCCCTCGTTCCGATGCCCTGGAGTATCTGGAAGGTATTGCAATAGGGATCGACTTTACTGAAAGAGATTTGCAGAGCATTGCCAAAAAAAATGGCTGGCCCTGGACGTTAGCCAAAGGTTTTGACACTTTTGCACCTGTCAGCTCGTTTATATCACTCAATAATTTCAGGGAAATGGATGGAGATCTTTCAAACTGTAAACTGGAATTACGAATTAATGGAAAGAGAAAACAGGCTGGCAATACTTCCGACCTGATCTTTCCTGTAGACTTTTTGATCAGCTATCTGTCCACCATCTTTACACTTCAACCGGGAGACCTCATCTTTACCGGAACACCGGAAGGTGTGGGACCCGTGCACAACGGTGACAGGGTGCAAGCAACCCTGAACAGCCAGTTGTTAACTTTGGAAATCGATGTACAACAGATTTAAAAAACAGTTGTCTGCTTTTGGGCTTATAATTCTGGCCTGTTTAACTCCTTGCCTTACAAAAGGTCAGGACTTATCCTTTCTATCCGATACCACTCATTATTTATGGCCTACAGATGCCAGTCCATATATCTCCTCCACTTTTGGCGAAACCCGTTCCTCTCATTTTCATGCAGGCCTCGATATTCGAACCTGGGGCCGTGAAGGATATCAGGTGTTTGCAACCAGGGACGGTATCGTCGAAAGAATTGCAATCGCACCTGACGGTTACGGGAAAGTTGTTTTCCTTCGTCATAACGACGATTCCTATTCTATTTATGCTCACTTAAATCGATTCGAAAATAATCTCATGGCGATTGCTGACTCTATTCGCATGAAGGACTACCGGTTTTTGCTTGACCGTAACATCTCCGGCAAAAAAATCCAGGTCCGGCAAGGGGAAGTGATTGGTTACACCGGCTCAACCGGGGTAGGCCCTCCCCATCTTCACTTCGAACTGAGAACTCCGGATAATGAACCATTCAATCCTCTTCTGACCAATCTGGGGGTAGAGGATAGCGTTCCTCCCGTTTTTTCAAATGCAGCGGTTGAACATCTTGACCCCAACACCTTTCAGGTAACCAGAACAGAGACTGCGCGGGCCGAACCTATCGGGAATGAATTTGACCTGGGTACATTCCGCGCAGATGGCCCGGTCGGTATATCTGTTGACGTTCACGACAGAGCCAATCGCACACCCAACATATATGCTGTCTATTCACTTACTCTGGTCCATCAACAGGATACACTTTTTCACTCCGGTGTAGACGCATTCAATTATCGGGATGCTACGCAATTATTCATCGATCGTGTTTTCCCGCTATTGAGGGAGCAGCGCCGGGGATATCAACGTCTGTATGTAGTCAATGGAAACGAATTATCGTTTTATGAGACTGACAAACGCCGGGGGGTGGTCGACCTTCCCGAAGGAGATCACGAATTAAAAATTATCGCTTCCGACTATTACGGTAACCGGACAACGGCTTTCTTGAACCTTGAAATTCGTGGACGTACATCCCCGGTATCTGACCAGATATCTGCTGTACCGGCATATCCGAACTACAGTAATGAGTTCACTGATACTAAAAAAACGATATTTGCGGGGGTAAACCAAAATCAATTGAATCCTGCCAGATTCAATGACCACAGACTCACGGCAGGGCCCGCTGAAGAGACATCATCTTCCCGCTCTGTGATTCATTTCAATTCAGATTATCAGGGCCAGTCAGTAAGAAAAAAGCTGAATCCCGGTGTCCAACAAATACTGCACCTGCCTGATCAGACTCTATGGATTCGATTTCCTGAAAATGCACTTTTTGATACACTAGATGCCGGGATATCCATTTCCATGGAAAACAACCTGCCGGTAATTCGATTTGATCCCAACTGGATCCCTTTAAAGAGCAAGGCATTTATAAGTATTTTACTGCATGAACGCAGAAATAGCAATCAACCTATCGGCCTTTATACCTATAATCGAAGATCAAATCGCTATACACTCGTCGGTTCAGGCACAAACGGGGCTATATTACATGCACCGATTACAGAACTCAGGGATTTATATGTCAAAACTGATTCTACATCCCCCTGGGTTGGCCAACCTACTCTGACTGAAAATCTGGGTGGAAAAGCTGTCGTCTATGTTCCGGTTGTGGATGAACAATCCGGAATCGATTTTCTCAATTCATCGATAGAGGTGAATGGGGAAAAAGGAATTGTAGAATACGATCCGGATCAAAACCGCCTGAAATTCTACAACCCTGAATTCGTTCCGGATGACCAAAACCGTGTAGAAGTCCGTGTTTCTGATCGTCTGGGTAACAGTACCCACCGGATTTTTAACAACATCCGCTGGTCACCAAACAGATAAGCCACCTGTTTGCCATTAATCACCTACAGAAACGAGTCAGACGGCGGCGATACAACTGATCTCAACCTTTGCATTTTTCGGAAGTGTTTGTACAGCAACAGTTTCCCTGGCAGGTGGATCTGTTTTGAAATATCGGCCATATACTTCATTAACGTCCGAAAAATCATCCATCCGTGCCAGAAAAATGGAACATTTAATAATATTGGCATAATCAGTGCCGGCTGCCTTTAATATTTCCCCGATATTTATCATTATCTGTTCCGTCTGCTCTTTGGCATCATTGCCAATTAACTTCATAGACTCCGGATCCAGGGAAATTTGACCGGAACAGTAAACCATTTCATTAAATATCACAGCCTGGCTGTATGGGCCAATGGCTTCTGGTGCGTGTTTTGTCTGGACAATCTTTAGCAAAATAAAAAAACTCCATTTATTTAATATTCAACTTTTTGAAACAATTTATGATTCTGCAGGTTAAATTAACAGTTTACTCTATGGTTTCAGTGCTTTCTCATATAGTGTCTGATATTGCAGAAGGGCATACTTATGATTACTTTGAGGCAAACTTTCAAAACAAAACCTTGACCAGAAATTATTGATATGAATACCAAACCATTCTTAGTTCTGTTACTTGCAGTTGGAGTCATCTGGGGCTGTGAAACTGCTCATCCATTGATTTCAGAAGCTGAAACTTACCTTGCTGTTATGCAGTATGATAACGCTCTGGAATCAATAGAAGAATTACTATCTCAAGACTCAACAAATGTACAGGGTCATTTTTACAAAGGATTAGCATTAGGGTCAAAAGCTCTTGAAGTGGAACCACCATCCGACCGGAAAGATCTGTACAGGGAGATGCGTACCTCTTTTGATAACGCCAAACGATTTGGCGAACAAGAGGAGAGCCGTCCGAACATACTTGACGAAATGGATGAATATATTCTCGAATTTTGGGCAAATGAGCACAATATGGGTGCTGAAACACTCACAGACGACAGTCTGAGGCAAGCAACCGAAAATCCAGAAGAAACGGCTGCCGCTCACTTTGAAAACGCAACAATCGTCCAACCCGATAGTGCTATCTCTTTTGTGGTACTTTCCTCTTTGCAGTATCAATTGGGTGATGTCGAACAGGCAACCTCTACCTACGAGCATGCCATGTCGTTAATGAGTGTACCTGAATTTGAAGATTATGAATTCCTGATCAGTCTTTATTTTGTCCAGAATCGTTATGAAGATGTACGGGATCTCACTCTTCAGGCTCTTGAACATTATCCGGGTGATGAATCCCTGGTCCAGTTTCTGGCTGATTCTTACCTGGAAACCGGTGAAACCGAAGAAGCTATAAACCTTATCAGAGAACTTATTCAGGACGACCCCGACAACCCACAGTACTATTTTGTGCTGGGCACACAACTTTTCAGTAATGCACAGGATTTACTGGATGATGCTACATCAACATTCCAGCGGGTGTATAATATGGAGGAACAGCTCGAACAATTGTCTGAAGCAGAACGCAGTGATCTTCAGTCAGAAATCGATCAATTGCGCGTTGAAGCTGAGGAGCTAGAAAGTCAAGCCATTGAAATATCGAATCTTGCTGTTGAAGAAATCAAAAGGGCTATTGAACTGAACCCTGATGATGATAATGCCTATAATGTACTTGGCATTATATATCAGAACCGGGCGGCTGCACTGTTTGACAAACGAAACAATACACTCGATAACGAACGGGCCATGCAGTACGATGAAGATGCCCGACAGAATTTGACAAGTTCCATGGAATACTACGAACAGGCCGCTGAACTTAATCCTGATGAAAGCGATTACTGGCAAGCTCTGTTTCAGGTTTACACTACACTTGGAATGGATGAACAAGCTGAAGATGCCATGCAACGAGCAGACATGGAGTAACAAAAAACATTCAAAGCATGATGATTATCAACATGACCCGAACGGCAAGCCTGTTGCTTGCCTTCGGGTTCTTTTTTATCACAGCCTGCAGCACATCTATTCATACCCTGGAAGATGCTGAAGAGGATTTTGAGACTGAAAATTACCAACAGGCACTTCGTGCTGTAAATGGACTTCTGAATGAAGACCCGGGTAATGATCAGGCTGGCATTTTGAAAGGAAGAATTTTACTAAAACTGGCAGAACAGCAAGATCAACCTGACAACAGAATCAATTATTATCTGGAAATGAAGGAAGCGCTGGACAGAATTGAAACGGATGATAGTGCGATCCTGGAAAGCCGGGATGAGCTGATCACCTCGGCCTGGCAAATTGAATTCAACCAGGGAAATCAACTGTTAAATCAACCTGCCGGAATTGATGGTGAAAACGGCTCCGCAAGAGCTATTGACCATTTTGAAAATGCGATGATCTTTGAACCTGACCATCAGGAACTTTATCATCAAAAAGCCACTGCTCACTACTGGAATGGGGATCATCATCTTGCGATCGAGACTCTGCGAATTTCACAGGAAATCTTCGATCCAATTTCGGCTGAAAAGAGAGAAATGCTTGCTTATTTATTACTTGAAGAGGGTCAAATCAAGGATTCTATCGAGTTGTATGAATCTCTTCTTATGACAAATCCGGATAATGAACAGATCAAACACGGCCTGGTAAATGCCTATATACTGGATGAGCAACACCAACGATCTATCGAATTGCTTAAAGAACTGGTTGAATCTCAACCGGATAATCTTGTTTACAGTGAAGCACTCGCTACCGAGCTTTTTTTCCATATTCAATCAACAATTACTGAAATTGAAGAAGAAGGGGCGAACGATCAGGAACTGATTGAGACTCTGGATGAATTGATGGAGGACCTGGATCTTGCCGAAGAAAATTATAATAGGGTTCGCGAAGACCATCCCGACCCCGGAGAGATCTCCTATATCACAGCAGCTTTCTATAAAAATACGGCCGGCCGGCTTCTTTCACTGGCCGATCAAAAAAGTGATGATTTAGCCACAATGCTTCAGGAAAAGGCTCACGGTCTTTTAAATACTTCAATTCCTATCTGGAACACGCTTGCCGAAAACAATCCGGAAAATACGGAAATTTGGCGCAGCATATACCAAATTTACCAACAACTTGATATGCCGGAAGAGGCCGAAGAAGCCCAAAGGAATGCCAATCTTTAATTTGCTGGATGCTTTAATCAATGAAGTTTAACACCAAAACGATCCACGCCGGACAGACACCTGAAAAAACAACCGGTGCGGTGATGCCACCAATATTTCAAACATCTACTTACATTCAGGACGCCCCCAATGTCCACCAAGGCTATGACTACGCCCGTGTTGCAAATCCGACAAGAACCGCACTGGAAAAATTAATTGCCGGGCTGGAAGGCGCCGAACATGCCGCCTGCTTTGCAAGTGGTGTCGCAGCAATGGATGCTCTAATGAAACAGTTCCGTCCAGGCGACCATATCATCACAACCAACGATATTTACGGAGGAAGTTACAGGCTGTTTAGAGAAGTATTCGAACCATATGGTATCGAATTCTCTTTTATAGATATGACCCATCTGGAGAACGTTGAAAATGAAATTAAACCTGCCACCAAACTGATTTGGATTGAAACACCCACCAATCCATTGCTCCGAATTGTAGACATCCAAAAAATTGTTGCCATCGCCCGGTCAAACAGTATAATGACAGCGGTTGATAACACCTTCGCTTCCCCCTATCTGCAACAACCACTTGAACTGGGAGCTGATGTGGTCATGCACTCTACCACCAAATACCTTGGTGGACACTCTGATGTCATTGGTGGTGCTCTTGCCACATCCAATACGGATATAATGGATAAAATCAGGTTCCAGGTAAAAACCTCCGGGGCAGTGCCGGGCCCTATGGATTGCTATCTCACACTAAGGGGAATAAAAACGCTGGCTGTTCGCGTAGAACGATCTGTAGAAAATGCAAAAAAAATTGCTGAATATCTGAAGCAGAATCCCAAAACCGGCGATGTCTTTTATCCCGGCTTGTCGAATCACCCTCAACATGAAATAGCTAAAAAGCAAATGAAAGATTTTGGAGCTATGGTATCATTTAGCCTCAAATCGTGTGATATCGAATCGGCTATAAATTTCATGAAAAAAACAAGGATTTTCACACTTGCCGAAAGCCTTGGTGGAGTCGAATCTCTGATCAGTCATCCAGCAAGCATGACACACGGGTCCATCCCGAAAAAAGTCAGGGAAAAAGCCGGATTAAAAGATTCCCTGATGCGACTGTCGGTCGGGATTGAAGATGCCGAAGATCTTCTTAAAGACCTGGAACAGGCGTTTTAATACAAAAATCAGCAATCGAGCATTGAATGCTTTAAAAAAAATTCGGAAAAAGCCATTTTCTCGTTTAACATAGCCTCAGAAATGTTCACAGAGATTACAACGTTATCGCTGTAGTGGAATCAGAAAAAGCAATATAACCGGAACCATGAACGCAGTTTACGAAAATGGAAAATGTAGTCATTGTTGAAGCCAAACGAACTCCAATAGGCTCATTCGGGGGTCAGTTATCTGGGCTGACGGCACCGGAACTGGGTGCAGCGGTCATTCTTGAAGTAGTAAAAAAAGCCGGAATCAAACCGGATGATATTCAGGAGGTAGTATTCGGAAATGTATTATCAGCTGGAATCGGTCAGGCACCTGCACGACAAGCCGCCATTAAAGCAGGTCTATCGGACAAAACACCATCGGTCACCATAAACAAAGTCTGTGCTTCCGGCATGAAAGCGATCATGATCGCATCCGACCAGATTCAACTTGGCCAGGCGGATTTCATTATTGCAGGTGGAATGGAAAGTATGAGTAACGTCCCATATTATCTCGGCAAACATCGTTTCGGTTCCAAACTGGGTCATTCAAATGTCGATGACGGTATCATCAAGGATGGCTTGTGGGATGTCTATAATAATTACCACATGGGGAACGCGGCTGAGCTTTGTGCAAAAGAATGCCGGATTTCACGGGAACAACAAGATGAATATGCTGTTACTTCCTACAAACGCACAATCCAGGCACATAAAGAGGGATATTTTGATAATGAAATCATCAAAATGAAAATCAGGGGATGGAAGGGAGATGTTGAAGAAATGACTGTTGATGAGGAGATCAGTAAAGTAAACTTTGACAAAATTCCTCAGCTCAGGCCTGTCTTTGATAAACAGGGTACGGTTACGGCTGCCAACGCCAGCAGTATTAATGATGGTGCTGCAGCAGTACTCCTGATGAACGAAGAAAAAGCCCTGAAACTCGGTCTGAAACCACTTGCACGCATTCGTAGCCATGCAAGTGCAGCAAAAGCCCCTGAATGGTTTACGACAGCTCCGGCTGATGCCATTCCACTTGCCCTGAAACGGGCAGGGTTAACGATCGATGAGATCGACCTTTTTGAAATTAACGAAGCGTTCTCCGTGGTTTCTATTGCCAACAATCAAATATTGGAACTGGATCCCGACAATGTAAATATACACGGTGGTGCCGTTAGTATGGGGCACCCGATCGGCTGCTCCGGTGCGCGCATTGTTGTAACACTTCTTCATGCTCTGAAAAGAACCGGTGGCTCCCTGGGATGTGCAGGAATCTGTAACGGAGGTGGAGGAGCCTCGGCCATCATTCTCGAAATGATCTGATTCAAAATTCCCCCCTATCTGCTCTTTGGTTTGATTCAGAAATCATCCGGAAGGATTCGCATATAAATGAATGTATGAATCGATTTTCGGTTTAAAGAGATTTTACATTGGAGTTGACTTTCAAATCCCACACATGTAAGTTCTATAATAACCTAAACAATTCTGCCTATTGCGACGACATTGCTACCAGGTTTATATAACAAAGTTTTTTTACGGTTTCTCTCTGGCTACTACTATTCAGGAACAGTTTGTTACGATTTCATCTCTTGATTGAATCGGCACAAGTATTTAGTCAAGACTAACTCGCTCCTGAGATGCATTTCAGTAACCTGAGCAAATTGAAAAATGTAGTGTAACATTCCGAATAATACCCGGTCTTTCAATTAGACCAATCGATAGTGTCATGACATACACTACATGACTTTGAGAATAACCGTTACTTAAAAGAACATCATTAGATTCATTATATACTCCGAAACTAAAACGTTATGAAAAAAATTAAGCAATTTGTCGCTTTTCTATTTATTTGCACCGGCTTGGCAACGGGGCAAGTCTTTGCCCAGGTAGGTATAACCTCCGTACCATTTTTACAAATCGAACCGGATTCAAGAGCCGCAGGTATGGGAAATACAGGTGTAGCGATTGCAGATAACGCTTCTGCCGTATTCTGGAATCCTGCCGGTCTTGCTTTTCAGCGTGGAAATCAGGTAAGCATTACTCATGCAAACTGGTTACCGGCATTTAATGCTGATCTGTTTTACGATTATCTTGTTGGTAAATATTACATCGATGGAATCGGAACCGTTGGTGGTCATATTACTTTTCTGAACCTCGGGGAACAACTTAGAACAGATGAAACCGGTCTTGAATTGGGCCGCTTTAACAGCTTTGAACTGGCTGCTGGTCTTTCGTATGGTTTTGAACTCAGTGAAAACTGGGCTTTGGGAACGGGTTTCCGGTTTATTTACAGTAGTCTCGCCGACGGAGATGTCGGTGGACAGCGTATAAGTCCCGGTTCATCTATCGGTATTGACCTCGCCGGACTTTACAAGTCCAATTCTTTTGATCTGCTTAACCGTCAGACTACATTTAACGCCGGGATAAATCTTTCAAATATCGGGCCAGGCGTACAATACACGGATAATGCCCAGAAGGATCCCCTCCCCACCATCCTTCGTTTAGGCTGGGGTATGCAAATGGATCTTGACAGCCAGGGACTTAATACCCTGACATTCACCAACGACTTTTCTAAAATCATGGCCCGTAATGTCCGTATTCAGGAAGGCGATGATGTAACTTACGAACCTATGAATGTCATGCGTGCCCTGGTTAATTCCTGGGACAGCCTGGAACGCCATAATGGCTCAGAGATTGTAAACCTGAACCTTCTGCAGCAGTTCATGGTCGGCTTCGGATTGGAATACTGGTACAATCAGCAATTTGCTCTTCGAGGTGGCTATTACTATGAAGATCCCGATAATGGAAATCGTGAATTTTTAACCCTGGGAGCCGGACTCCGATACAATATGTTTGGCATAGATTTCAGTTATTTGTATACGCTTGAAGAACAACACCCACTTGCAAACACAATGCGCTTCAGTGTTCTTCTGAATTTCTGATCCATAATATTATATATATGAGCCTTTGGGCTTTACCGGGCAAAAGCACAATTTTATTATTACTGCTTTTGCCCTTTTCTTTTAATGTACTACAAGCTCAACAGGACCAGATCAGGCAGGTCTTTCCTGTAAATCCCTACTCCCCGTCAATACAACAGTATACATTCACTGATCGCACTCCGGTTGAGGGAGCACTGCATATAGTTGCTGTAATGGTAGAATTCCAGCCCGATGATAACCGATTTACATCCGGGAACGGTACATTTGAGGAGGGAGCCATTCCCTGGCTGGAAACCCCGGGTACCAATGTTGATGCATTACCACATGACCGGTCATTTTTTGAAAACCGCCTGGAATTTGTCAAAAATTATTTTGAAAAAGTTTCTGACGGTCGATTATCCATTGATTATACTGTTTTACCTGAAATAATACGTCTGGATCAATCGATGGAATACTACTCGCCTATCGGGCAGGATCCGACCTTCGAACCACTGGCGATTCTTGCACGGGATTCATGGGATAAAGCTTCGGAAATGAATCTTTTTGAGAATCTTGCTATAGATCCTGAAACAACAGCATTTGTAATATTTCATGCGGGCATCGGACGTGATATTGAACTGACCGGAACCGTACTTGAAAATACCCCACAGGATATCCCCTCTACCTATCTAAGCCTGGAAGCTTTACAGGATTTGTTTAATGATCCATCTTTTAATGGCTTTCCAGCCGGTGAAAATAATTTTAACATTCAGAATACGATTATCAATCCCCGAACACACACACGCCGTGGTACGGATATCAGCGGTGAGACTTTTCTTCTTCCCCTCTCATCAAACGGTATGCTAACGGCACAGATTGGAAGCCATTTGGGTTTGCCCGACCTGTTTGATACGAATACAGGAAAATCTGGCATCGGCCGCTTCGGACTGATGGACGGGGCAGGGATCTTCGGCTTCAACGGTCTTTTTCCACCGGAGCCTTCTGCCTGGGAAAAAATCTATCTCGGTTGGGCCGATACTTTTACCATCACGAAAGACCGGGATGAACCGGTAAACTTGCCAGCAGCCAGTTTACGTAACGATGGATCCATTGCCAGAATCGATCTCTCATCCGATGAGTACTTTCTGGTCGAAAACCGTCACAGGGACCCGGATCAGGAAGGATTGTTACTGACCATACGACACGGTGACGGTACTAGTTCGACACAAACATTTACGAACCAGGATACGGATTTCGATCCATCTAACAGAAATTTCGATCAACTGCTTGAACCGGGAGTTATTACAGGTGTAAATAATTATGACTGGGCTTTACCCGGCGGATATGATGAGGCCGAAGAACGGAATCTCAATGGCGGTATATTAATTTGGCATATTGATGAATCGGTGATAAGGCGATCGATAAATAGAAACAGAATCAATGCCAACCCCGATCACAGAGGTATTGAATTAAAAGAGGCTGATGGTGCACAGGATATCGGCAGGCCAACAGAGGTAGGACTCTCAGATAATAATCCAAATGGATGGCCTTTTGATTTCTGGTGGAATGGCAATAATGCATCTGTTACCACGCAGAGCGGAACGATCTCATTATATGAAAACCGATTTGCTCCCGATACGACTCCGTCCAATGAGAGTCATTCCGGAGCTCTTTCCTTTTTTGAGCTTGATGATTTTTCCGACAATCTGCCGATGGCAAGCTTTTCTATTCGCCCTTATTATCAGAACGAACTCGAAATTACCGAAATCAAAGATCTTCGTCTCGATGGATCTTTTACAGTTCCTCTGAACAATCCCATAATGGAGAGATTCCCAACTGGAATCCAGCAATATTCTGAGGATGAAAATGATTTTTTACTGCTTCCGAAAAAATATGGATTGACAGCTGTTAATATCAGTTCGGGTCATACATCAATTTTTGATTTCCCGGATGCCGGCTACAGGCAAACACTTGCTTCAGATTTGCTTGTACTGGCAGAAAACCATGAAGAAGGCGACCTTTCAGCCTGGACATGGGATGCACAAACCGAAGAGTTTAGTGAAGTCTGGCGTCGTCAATTCGAGGGATTTCCCGGATTGATAAGCTCATCCGACGGACAGTCTGTCGAACTTGATCATTCGACTTTACGATTCTCTGTTTCTGACGGGTCAGAAATCACAGAATTGTCGATCCCCCGTCAACAAACAGTTGAACTGCAAGGGTATAAAGCAGAAATTTCAAGACAAGAGATACGGTTTACTACCCCCGATGAAACCAAAATTCTCAACAGCCCGGTTTCTATAGTTGAAGGTGGTCACCCCGCATACCTTTCACTGTTCGAACATTCTGAGAACCGGATAGATTTACTGCTGATCACCGAAAATGATATCTTCCTGTACAACAAAAACAGAACTCCTTCCTGGAACAGACTCGTGGAAAACCGGTCATTTGACTGGCCGGCTATTGCCGATTTCAACCGTGATGGTTTTCTGGAATTGATGTATACGGACACACAAACAGGTCATCTTGAAGCGGTAAATCTCAATGGGGCTGTCCCCGATTTTTTCCCAATTTCGCCTCCGGTTGGCATCTTTTTTACCGGTTCACCTATGGTTGCCGATTTGAATGGTAATGGGGACCTTGAGATACTTGTAACGGGAACCGGCAACGGATCCATGAATATTTACGCCTTCGATCAAAGAGGAAACGAGCTTGATCCCTTCCCCCTGCTCGCCGGAAGCCTGGATGAATCCGATGGAAAGGTCATCAACCCCCTGCTATTAGGCACCTCACTGGCCGCAGTTAGCCCTTCCGGAGATCTCAAGGTCTGGAAACTGCCTCTTTTGTCGGATATCCGATGGCCGGGGCTTTACGGTGCCAATCCCTGGAACAAAGTTACAGGATCGGTGGAGCATAGTATAAATCCCGAATTCAATTTTAATCTTTTAAATGAAAATGAAACATATAATTGGCCAAATCCGGCAAAAGATGAAACAAATCTGCGATTCCAGATAAATCAGCCGGCCGAAGTAAACATTAAAATCACCACAGTCAGTGGAAGGCTGATTTACAATCGAACAGTTGAAGCCTCCGGTGGTGCCCCTGAGGAAATTCGCATCGATACATCCACTTGGTCAAGCGGCGGTTATTACGCTGTAGTTACTGCCAGGTCAGGCAGTCTGGAAGAGAGAAAAATCGTAAGAATCGGGGTGGTCAGATGAATACTTTAAAAGAACACCTGATACCCCTGAACAGACCGGTGAACGGCTATTTACTTACCCTGTCATGTCTACTGTTTTTTTTCATGTTTGTATGTACACCGATAAAGCTTTCTGCCCAAATAAGCCCGCAATTTTATGACTATTCTCACAATCACCTGCCCTGGTATACAATAGAAAGTGATCATTTTCTCATCCATTACCAGGAAGGCAGCAGCCGCACTGGCCAGGTTGCCTCCAGAATTGCAGAAGAAATATACCGGCCGATAACCGACTTGTACCGATATACACCTGACCGGAAAATCAGCATTGTTATTCGGGACAGGGAAGATTTTTCCAATGGTGCGGCATTCTTTTTTGATGACAAAATTGAGATATGGGTACCGGCTCTGGATACACCACTCAGAGGAACACACAACTGGCTGAGAAATGTGATCACTCACGAATTTACGCATATGATTCAGCTTCAGGCTTCGATGAATCGAACAAAGCGAATACCTGCAATGTATCTTCAGTGGCTGTCTTACGAAGATGTCCGCAGACCAGATGTACTTTACGGATTTCCAAACAGTATTGCCAGCCATCCGTTTGCCACCGTAAGCATCCCTGCATGGTTTGCCGAGGGTTCGGCTCAATATCAACGGACAGGCCTCACCTACGATTACTGGGACAGTCACCGGGAGATGGTACTGAGAACACGTATTCTCGATAGTAAATACCTTGATTTGACCCAGATGGGTACATTTACATCCAAATCAAGCCTCGAACGCGAACTGGTCTACAATCAGGGATTCTCGTTCACAATTTATCTGGTTGCCCGATTTGGAGAAGACATTTTACGTGAACTTTCTGTTGAATCAGCCCGGGGATCCGCAAATTTTGCCAGGGTCTTGGAAGAAGTAACCGGTATCGACGGTAACCGTATTTTTAAAGATTGGCTCGATGAACGAACAGATTATTTCAGGAAAGCAGTAGAGGATCTGCAGTTTACTGATTCTAACATTATCCATGATACCGGATTTTTCAACTTTTACCCTGTCATTTCACCTGATGGAAATACACTGGCTTTTCTCTCAAACCAGGAAAAAGAATATGTAAGAGTGTCTCTGATTTTAAAAGATCTTGATCAACCGGATACCAGACTTGTAACAATTGATCACACTGGTGGATTAGAGTCCCTTACGGGACAAAAAGCATATAAAGTCAAACATGGTATGACATCCAACGCCGCTCTGGATTTTATTTCAGCAAAGTTTTCATTTTCAC
>SLOU01000083.1 GCA_007132385.1 Balneolaceae bacterium
AAAAGCCCGGTTGATAGCCGGGTTTTTGTTTTTCCCGTTATTTTCCCGTGATTATGCAATTTTATGGGAAAATTTGTTGCATTTTCCCGTCGGTCAATATTATGAGAAAATAAAAAAGCCCTTTACAGTGTATATAAAAGGCTTTTTGAGTGCTCCCCGGGCTGGATTCGAACCAGCGACCGATCGGTTAACAGCCGATTTGCTGTTGTGTGAAAGGGTAATAATATCAATTGTTTATAGGATGCAAATAACAACCGTTCCCGTTATTCTCCCGTAAAGGCCTGTTTTTAGGGTAAAATGCAACTGTTTACACCGGCTCTTTTTCCAATTCATGTTTGCGAATCGTTAGCAGGTGATTTCGTACCTGATCGCTCATTACCTGTTTCTCAAGCTCAATGTTGCTGATCTCTTTATGGTGCCGGTACCCAAGCTTCTCAGCCATCTGCGATTGCGTCAGGCCAAGAGCTTTGCGGGTTGATTTCATTAATTCTGAATCAGTCATAGTAAATCTCATTTATCGATTCCCGAACGGCCTCCTCAATCTCTACCCGTGTATATGTGTTTCCGTCTGGCATTTCAACATTGTCAAACTCGCTTCCGAAAGCGTTATCAACGATGTTCATTACATCTTCATCGAGATTATCAATTTCAGAAACCTTGCCGCCGGTACTTGTAAAATCATCAAAGTGCCATGTGATTGCTGCTTCCAAATATTCACCAAGGTTTCTTTGAATACTGCCTGCGAAGTTGAAAGTGTTAATTTTTGTAGTAGTCATTGTCTCAGTATTTAGTGTTGTTGTTAATCTCTATTTATAATGTACGATAAAAGTACATTCAGGGCAAGAGCAACAAGAATTTATTTTCACTGTTTAAAGCCTATAAACGCACATTTTTAAAATTATTTGTACGCATACCGTAAAATTTGAGCGTGAAGCACTTACACCGGCCTGTGACGAACATCTGAAAACACTTCTTCCATCTTATCCGGCAGAACATCACTGTATACGCGAAGTGTCACATCTATGGATTTGTGCCTGAGTAGCTTGCTGATGAACTGAATGGGTTTGCCCATCGATATGTAGTATACACAGCCTGAGTGCCTGAGTTGATGAAACCCCTTGCTGGGATGATCCGGGCCGAGTGCCAGCTCAACCGCACGGCCTAAATGTTTTCGGGGCCGGTTCATGTCGCTGCAAAAGATATACTCATCAGGCGATTTGCCCTTCACATACTTTTGGGCAATATCCAACGCCGGCGGTGGCAGTGTAATGATGTCGGTTCTGCGGCCCTTGCCCTGTACGGTGAGCTTATTTCCTTTCAGGTGCTTTGCTTTCAGTTTTGGCACTTCAAAGCTTCGCAATAGGCTGTAGAAGATGAAAAAGTATAGATCCGGATAAAACTCCGGGTCTTTGCGGGAGTGCGTACCGTAGATCAAGTGATTCTGCCGGTAGATCCACCGATGAGCCGCACACACATCGTCAAGCTGCTGCCATGTGATATATTTGATACTCGACCGGTTTCTCATTTCCAGCACGTACTTCATCGGCAGGTCTACCTTGATCCTGTTGTTCATGTAACCCTTGTCATGAGCGTATTTCAGAAACGAGTTTAACCGGCCCCGATCTCCTTTTTTTGTATATGCCCCGCCGGGCAGGTCATTGAATAGCTGCTGCCAGTGATCTGCTGAAATTTCATTAATAGCCTCACCCTCTACAGGCGCCAGCATTCGGGTAAGCACGTTCTTGTTGGTTTTATGCGTCGTGTGTTCGGCCCAATTGCCGGACTCGAGGTTCTCTTCCAAATACATGTTCAGCACCGTCCCAGCACTCAGCTCAAACCCCTGCCCCTGCCAGGGATCTTCGTGGCCCAGGGCAATTTGTTCTTTCAGGTAGCCGACTTTCTGGATGATCGTTTTTTCATACAGTGTACCGGGATAGGTTTTAATAATCTCCTTTTTGCCTTTTGCCCGAAACCGAACGTGCCACTTATCCCCTACCCTTCTGTAACTAACCCAGGCCATCTATTTCTCTTTTTTGCTCAGCAGCCGCTGCTGTTCTTCTTTCTGATCGATGAACTGGTACATCAGCTCTTTGATCAGCATTTTTTGTACGTCTGACATATAGTTGAGGTCTGTGGGGTAGGTTTTCATTGGTTTTACATGCTAAGTAAGATTGATAGCGTGACAATAAATGTAACGGCTTGAAAGGCCCAGTACCCCCCGCTTTTTGGCGGTACTGAAACAATCACGCCGGTTTCTTGCCCAGATTGCACATTAACGCTCTGAGTGTGATTGAGATCATTTTTCAACTCCCAGCTTGATGCGGCCAGCCGAAGGGAATGCTCTCCGGGCGGAACGTTCAAAATCGTAATTTCACTGGTAAGCGAAGACTCTGTTCGGATGACTGAATCGTTTAGTGTGGCGCGAACGTTTTTTATATCATCAGAAAACTGAACAATAATACTTCCCGTGTTTTCAGACTCATTTTGAAAGGTAATATGCTGTGGTGATGCGCAAGCCGTCAACCCAATCGCTAATATTAGTATGATTATCTTTTTCATATAGATTCAGATTTTTGCTTAAATGTTTTTTAATCTTTTATTGGGTGTCCTGGTATGAATTTAAAACTCCATTCTCTATATACAGATACATCCGGCCCTGATAAATCCATTGCTCAACAGTAGTATTAGATGTTACAGTTCTGTTTATTCTTATAGGCTCACCAAGACTGGCAATAACCATTTCTTTACTCATTCCGATAGATACCCGTCCGTTAAGAATCTTTGATTTGAATGTTTCGGATATTGCAGGATTATTATTAACAAATGTTTCTCGCCTTATCTGAGATTGATGCCGTTGCCTATCTATAGCTGTTGGCGGCCGCATTGTAAGGCTCTCCTCTTTAACCCAGCCTGAATGATACAGGTCATCAAGTCGTGATTCTGATTGAAGAATAACGCGCTCCATACCCTGTTTTCTATAAAGGACAAATACATAGCCCCCCTCTTTCTCCTGAACATACACCTCAGTAAAGACAGGGATATTAGATTTCACCTCAGAAGATTCATCAGGGGCTTCTTTAACAAAAACCAACTCATTAGAAACCCAGCGAACATCGTTTTCTATTTTTAACCCAATTTCGGTCTGCTGGCTAAAAACAAGGGTATTCAAAGATGTGAGTAGAAGTATTGTGATTATCAGTTTTCTCATAACACTATGACAACACCTTGTCAGTTTGGTTGATTATGATATTTTATATGGTTTAACACTAACTAACCCAAGGGGTGACAACATGAGTAGACTTAATCATCAGACTGACTCAGAAATCCAATCATCAACGAAAACTCTGCCAACTCACGTGAAAGAGTATCTGCACGAGATTGAAGCACTTCGATCAACTCAACCCGATCTTTATATTGAATACCTTTCTCTTTTACGAGAATCGATATGTCAGAAGCCCTCTGCCTAATATCCTTGTCAAGGATGTCTTTGCCCTCACTCTTGCCTGTAAAGACATTCTTGACGGGCAAATTCCTTAACTCTTCTTCATTTGTAGACAAAAGCCATACTCTATTTACTTCTGGGAAAAGCCTTACAATTTCATCATAATCAATACTTTGATTGTCTTTTCTGTACTTCAAACCTTGTCGCGACACTCCTAATTTTTCAGAAAATTCACCTACGCCATCCCATCCCCCATTATACTCTGAGTATAACCGATCATAAATTATCTTTACTTTATTTAAAGTTTTACTTGACAAGTATTCAGGATTACTTTACATTAATCTTAGACGCTTAACAATTACAGCTTAAATATAAAACAATTATGGCACTTGACAAGTATTCGCAATTAAAAATAGCAGGCAATGTTCTTGGTTTTACCATAAAAGAATTTGCTGACGACAATGACACTTCTATTCAGGTAATTCGGGACGTTTGCCTTGGACATACAACAAGTGCACGTCTCACAAAAGCCGTTGATGCCAAGATTAAAGAAGGCAACGAGGCTTTTGATAAACATCGATCTAATCAAAAAGTAAAAGCCCAAACCGCATAATCCTATCTATATATGGCTCGAACATTTGACATAGAATTGGAGCGTAGTAGTAAGGTGATCAAGCTGAAACTTCATCAGCTATGCGCTGTGTACGGCGAACAGGATATTGCAGACTGGGCACGGTGCTCGGTTCACATGGTTCAGAAATACCGCAATGTGAACGAGGAAAAATATCAGATGCCCGCCGCTAACCTTCGCCTGTTGAGCAAGAGAATCAGCACGCTTCACGACAGCACGTTAATCAAGGATTTTACCGATTCAACGCAGTGTGTTCTGTTAAGCCCTCCGGGAATCGCTAACGGTTGTGTGGATGATGACCTCAAAGAACTCTTGAAGGCCGCCGGAGAAGCTGCCTGCTGTTTTGACGCGCAGGATAAGCATGGTTATGAGCAGGCCATGAAAGACCTTAAACAAGTACTTAAAAACATGAAAGCCGAAGGGCAAGGTTTGCAATGAAACAACGAAAAAAACAAAGTGAAGCCGACCGGCGAATTGCAAAGACTCTGCGTGAAATCGCGATGAATCGATGTAAGCAGGAGTTACCGGAAAAGACCTGGAAGAGCGCAAAAATATCCATTCACATTCACTGTCAGTCATGAACCTTAAAGACGCCATAGCCGAACGGGATTTTCGATTTTCCCGCTACCTGCAAGCCCAAAAAAAGGTAGATGAGATTGCTCGACAGCAGATCCTTCAGTGTGAGTTAAGGGTTGTTGACCGGCCTATGAAGCCCTCAGAAGTGGCTGACGTGATCGGCGTTCACCGCTCGACGGTAACCCGATGGGATGCCGGATGTAATACCACCTTAGAGTGGCATGATTATATCCGTGAAAATCATGAGAAGTACCTGGCTGATTTTCGCAAAGGTGTTGGATTAACGGGTAGTCAACTTATCCAGCAATCTGCCCGCGATATTGGTCTTCGCGCGGTTCGTGATGAGAATTACGGTAAGATCGTATCACACAAACATAAAAAAAGCCGCAACGGCAAGAAGCGGCTTTCTAAAGAACCCCAGGCAAACGCCTGAGAAACCTTTAACACAATCAAATATACTATGAATTACGAAAAAATCCTATACGGCATCTTTGGTGAAGAATCGACCTCCACGTTTTGGAGTGGCCGGGCTATTCATGAGCCGAAGGTGTACAGACTTGAAAACCAGTGGAACCGATTCTACTACACCCTGGATCCGGTAATTATCGGCACATCGGTAACAACCTGGCTGGACAGGGTAAAACCCACCCCCTACTTCCTGCTGAAGTGGTATCGGGAAAATGGGCCAAAGTATGTAGATGAAAAGATGCACCTTTCATCGAATTATGGAACCTGCTGCCACATTGCTATGTCGCTGCTGCTTCGTGACGGAGAGATTGACCTGTCGAAAATGGATCAGATGGTGGACACCTACTGGAGAATCAACGAGATAGAGGAAGGAAAATACATAGAAGACCTGCGAACCAAGAAGCAGTGGGTGTCGCGGCTGCAAAATGATATGATCTGCCTGCTGGCTTTCATTCAGGAGCGTAATGTTGTAGCGCATGCTATTGAATATATAGGGTTTCACCGGGCCACAGCAAATGTGCCGGTAACCTACGGCTGTGCTATTGACCTGATTGTAGAGCTTGACTGGCGGGGGAAACGTCAAAATGCCATTATTGACTGGAAAACCGGCGGGCTGTATGATGATCAGGGATATCAGTTATTAGGGAACCTGATGGCCTTTCAGCAGGATAATGATCTGCCGATCGACCTGATGTTTAACCTGTCTCCCAAAAAAGCGGCAAATAAAACAAAGTACGCACTCAAAGAGCGCAAGATTGAGGATTTTACAGAAACGTTCCATCTGTATGCGCAGCTTGCCGGAAAGGAGAACTTTAACCCCAAGCCGATACCGCATTATGGTGTTGTGGGCCGAAATTCAAACCTGGATGAGCTTGTTGTTGACCCGGTGCAGTACATCAAGAAAAAGCATGAGAAGAATCAGGAGCACGTGTATGAGGGCAGTGTACCTGAATACGTTCACAAGATCCGTCACCGATACCAGATAGGCGGGGTTACGCAAAAACAACTGGCCGAAGCTCATGGATTGAGTCAGAGCACAGTCAGCTTAATAATCAACAAAAAAATATGGAGTAATCATGTCACGAAGTAATCCAACAATCAATAACAATCCATGCACGCGCTGGTTTAGCTGGGATGGCGCAAAAGGCGGGGTAAAGTTTTACGACAAAGAGAAGAAAGAAGAAATCAACATCGGTATTCCGTTTCAGTTTATGTTTCTCGATGACATGGGAAGGATAA
>SLOU01000050.1 GCA_007132385.1 Balneolaceae bacterium
CAATAGCCTTATTTTTTAAAGAATCCGTTTGAACAATTAAATAAAGTTTATGGTAACCATTATAGGAGCCGGGCCGATTGGACTGGCTGTAGGTATTGCGTTAAAACAGAAAGAGATCCCGGTACGACTGATTGAAAGAGGTTGTCTGGTAAATTCATTGTATCACTACCCGGTCAATATGACCTTTTTCTCCACCTCCAATCGGCTGGAAATTGGTGGGATTCCATTTATCTCTCACGGCCATAAACCCACACGTAGCGAGGCCCTGGAATATTATCGCAGGGCGGCTGAAAGTTATGAACTGCCGGTACATTTGTATGAAGAGGTAACCTCCGTTGAGGGTGAAGACGGCAATTTTATCGTTAAAACCTCCAAAGATGAATACCCATCTGAAAAAGTGGTTTTGGCAACCGGTTTTTACGGACGTGCCCGCATGATGAACATTCCCGGCGAGAATCTGCCCAAAGTGAAGCACTATTACGATGAACCGCATGCATATGCCTGGCAGAAAGTTTTGGTGGTGGGCGCCGGTAATTCTGCTGTGGATGTGGCTCTTGAAACCTATCGTTGTAACGCAGATGTCACCCTGGCAGTAAGAAGCGGGCGTATCAAGAATACGGTGAAATACTGGGTTAAACCGGATATCGAAAACCGGCTAAAAGAGGGCTCGATTTCCGGTTATTTCAATACAGAAGTCACAGAAATCCGGGAAAATGAAGTAGATCTGCTTACTCCGGATGGTAAAACGACGATCGAAAACGACTTTGTATTGGCAATGACCGGTTATGAGCCTCATTTCGACCTGATGCAGCACCTTGGAATCGAGTTGACGAAAGATCAACTTAAAATGCCTGTTTACGACAACGAATCGCTCGAAACCAACCGGAAAGGACTCTATGTTGCCGGGGTTGTCTGTGGAGGGATGGATACAAATAGCCTGTTTATCGAAAATACCCGCGTTCACGCCGAACAAATCGCCCGGCATATCGCCGAAAAGGCTAAAGCAAGTTAGGCCAGGTTTGCGGGTATTGCGGCCCGATTATTATCTATAAAATAAAATAGGGCAAGCTACCCAGAGGCACTTGTTTTATATCTATAAAATAAAATAGGGCAAGCTACCCATATCACGCCGCTACGACCTGATACCGCTGCTGCCTTCCGGCCCTGACGGAGTTCACAGGGAGCTGGCTGTATGGAACTTGCCCCGAATCCAAAATATACAGGTTTCACTGCTTTATTTAAAGCTCAATTCAACCGATCCATTCTATCATAAACAGATTCTTGGTCAATAGTGCCACCCCAACATATTCCAAAACCAGAGCTGCCAAATAGCGGCAACAAAAATGAGTATGCTTGCATAGTAGAAAAGCCGGCTGAAAAAGCCTCCCAATTTCCAATTCCAGAGCTGCCAGGATTGCTGTATCATCCCGAGCAAAAAGAAAATCACGAGAAATGGAAAAATCAGACTAACTCCTATGATGGGGGGTATTTCAAAGACGATCTCTTGTCCCACGCTCAAGCCGATAGACATAAGAAGGTAGAAAAGAATCATGCAAAGCGAGGTTGCAAATCCGGTCAGTTTGGTCAGAAAAGGCAAGCGCGGGTGATCTTTTTCTTTGTGATCGTAATTCCGCCTGACAATGTAAAGCCAGGGCCAGTAGAGAAGCATATAGAGGGATATGAATACTGTCAGAAGAAAGATGCCCAGGTGCAGGGAGGGGCTCCAGAATCCGCCGAGTTTTTCAAACGCTATGATGGGAAGTATGCCTAAATATAGGTGTTCAACCCGACCGCTGTCATTTTGATCAAACACGATGATCTGATTGTTGTTTTCGGCCCGAAAACGGGTAGAATCGATCGGCACCCAGTGGGTGACATCTTGCCCGTAGATGCCGGGCAGGTCGAGACGCAATTTATCGTCCCGGACACTGACTTCGGCTGTGTTCATTATGGAGATCAGTTTGGTGATATCGGAGCGGGGATGTCGGTTAACTTTATATTGGCCTGCAAAGCGCTGGAGATACCCCTCTTCCAGTTCGATCGTATCGGCCAGTGGCCTGGTGTCGGGGAAAAAACGGTTTGTAAATTGTACCAGGGCATCAATATAGGTACCGGCGCCACCTTCACTGTTAAATGTAATAAACAGGCCAAGATCATGATGCGGGTAGATAGCCATCAGCGTATGAAACCAGAATGTATCGCCACCATGACCCACAATTCTGACACCATTCATGCTCATATCCATAAAACCATGCAGGGCAGGATTTACCCCATCGGCGTGATAGAGAACCGGCTCTTTCATTGTTTCGAATGTTTCGGCCTGCATCAGGCAGTGTTCATCAAAACAGCTCTCATCCAGCAAGGCGATCATTAAATTTCCCATGTCTGATGCGGTACTGCTGGCTCCTCCAACGCCGGGCATTGGAACGTATTCAAAATCCTTTTCAACAAGGCGTCCGTCCTCCATTGCGTATCCATTGGAAAGCTGATCGCTGAGCCAATCAGGAAGAGGCTGACGAAAAGTGGAAAATTGCATCTGAAGCGGATTGAAAAAATGCTCTGCAGCATACTCTTCAAAAGATTGGCCACTGAGCTGCTCGATGATGTATTCGGCCAGTCCGGTTCCATGATTGGAATAGGATGCGTGTTGAAGTGGCGGACGAACCCGTTGGGGCATCTGTTCCCGCAGGGTTTGTTCCAGCGGTATCATATCAGCCGGCTCTCTCACAAAAAGCTGAAGCAACCTGTCTTCAAATCCGGGGGTGTGCGAAAGCAGGCTTCTCATGGTAACCGGATCACGATACCTGTTCTGTACCTGAAACGGTTCCAGGTATTCGTTGATATCGGCGTCCAGGTTAATTTCGCCCTGCTCCACATGCTGCATGACGGCCATCCAGGTGAAGATTTTGGAGACTGATCCGATGCGGAAGAGCGTGGAATCCGGGCTGACCGGAACCCGGTTTGCAAAATCTGAATACCCATAACCTTTCTTCAGTAGAAATTCTCCGTCGTGAACCACGCTGACGGAGGCTCCGGTGATGTTTTTATCTAATAACTTGCTCTCTATCATCCCGTCCATAAACGCTTCGAGTACGAGGGAATCGGGCGGTGTGAAGGAGGTGTCGGTTTCTTGGAGCTGTATAATCGGGCTGAAGATCAGGATAAGTGAAAGCGCCAGGTACATAAGAGCAGAATTTATATTAAAATGAGAGCGCAACGCTAAAGAAGTTGAATATAAGATGTTTTCGGATGAATGCGACCTTCCATATTTTGATTTTTATCACCGGCGGGGCAGAAAGACCGCCGTGACAATGAGCCGGTAATGGCCCTGTTCGGGCTGCGGTGTAAGGCTGGAATGATATATCAATCAAAATGGGTTATAAAGTGGAGTGACTGAAATATTTCAACTTTGACATAAACTTGATAGATCTGACATCAAATATACCTTTTTATATACAAATTGAGAGGGACTTGAGATGAAATTGTACGGTTACCATATTCATCACATTCTGCTTCTGTTCGGGACTCTCGTTTTATTGACAGCCTGTTCGACAACACGGCCTGGAGAGATTGAGCGAGGTGCACAGCACAACTTTACCGATCATTCTTTTGAAGAAGGCCATCCGATTGTTCGAATGTCAGCACAAGGATATCTGGATGAAGAGAATCAGCCGCGAATAGATCTTGCAGCCGATATTGAACAAGGCAGTCTGATTTTCCGTGAACAGGAAGGAAAGCACAGAGCTGAGGTAGAAATCACGGTATCCGTTATTGACTCGGGCGGTCAGGGGTTTTCCAATTCCTGGTCGGAAACCAAAAGCTTTGAGCGTGAGAATAATGAGTTTACGGCTAGCTCGATAGATAACCGTTATGAAAAAGAGTTGGAAGTTCCGCCGGGAGAATACAAAGTTTATATCTCAGTAATTGACCAGGCATCCGGCAATGAGACGGTGCGGGAAGTAGATACATTTATCCCGGATCCGTCAGAAGAGGTCGTAAATCTGACTTCCGTGCAATTGCAGGGAAAGAATTCCGACCAGCCGGACAGGGGATACGAACCGGTGACTACCTATGATGTATCAACCCGTAAGGACAGTGTGCGTTTTGTAGTCCAGGTAACCAATAATGATAGTGAGGATCCGCTCACGGTTCGATCCCGGCTGATAGAATTTGAAGCTGATACCCAGGCAGCCCGCCCGGCATACTATCCTAACTATTCCTCGTCCAGTATAGCATATCGCGGGATTGATTACAGGAACGGGGAAGTAATGGAACAGACGGAGCGGGAGTTTGACCAGTCGGGAAGTGTGATGATCGAATTTCCGTTCGAGAGACCCGAAGAAGGCAGTTACCGTTTTGAAGTGACTGTTGAAGGTGCGGGTACAGAAGAACAGGAAGAGATATCCAATGCACGGGATTTCAGTGTGATGGGGGAAAACTTCCCTCGAATACAGACTCCGCAGGAACTCGCCGAACCCCTGGTTTACCTGATGGATGAAAATGAGTATGAAGAACTGATGACAATCCGGGATCCCGCCGAGGTGAAAGAAGCCGTCGATCGTTTCTGGTTGTCAAATATCAGGAGTGTGGAGAGGGCCCGGCAAGTGATTGCACTTTACTATGAGCGTGTGGAAGAAGCCAACCGGATGTTTACCAACTTCAAGGAAGGCTGGAAAACGGACCGCGGGATGGTCTATATTCTGTTTGGCCCGCCAAGCCGGGTGGAAAACCGAATCAATACAGAGATCTGGAGACAAGATGTAGGTTCGGCTGATACGCGGTACAATTTTGTATTTGAACGGCCGCGGATGCGAAACGAGTATTTACCATTCGACAACTACCTGCTGCAACGGCATCAGGGGTACTTTAACTATCAGTACCAGCAGACACAGCTATGGCTCAATGGTCAGATACTTGACGGTTTCATGTAAAAAAAAGTTTTTGTTGTAATCTGTACCATATAGCGTAAAAAAACGTTGTTCAATGGCGCCTTAAATTCTATTTTGGTGCTGACCGATTATGAGTGAAAAAGATAAATATCTGGTTTTATTCAGCCTTGACCCCCAGTACAATGCAGCTGAACTGAAAGAAGCTTACCGGGTTTTAAGCAAGGTATGGCATCCAGACCGGTTTGCCAGAAATGAAAAACTCAGGGAAAAGGCTGAAGATAAGACCAAGGAAATAAACCAGGGTTACAAGTACCTGACCGATCAGCTTCGAAAGAAAGAGAACCTTGCCTACGGATCAGGCCGGAACAACCCGAATGGAAATAAAGGCGGTAGAACGGCAAACGGAAAAACCGGGCCTGCTCACAGGCGTCACCGGGGAGCCGACCGCAATCATAAAGTGTACAATAATACACCTTCCTTTCGTCCCCGTTCCATATTTAAATGGTGGATATTGATTCCATTTATGTTTCTGATTTTCGCTGTACCGCTTATACCGGTTTTGCTGCATAGCGAAGAAGAAAAGTCCGACGATAGGAATGAAAGTTATTTAGAGCAATTATTCGGGCTGGAGAGGAATGATGAAGATCGGGCAGAGGGTTATTCCATGCTGAATTCCGGAATGGAAAAGTACGAAAACGGCGAGTATCGTGAAGCGCTGTATCAGATTGATCTCGCAATTAACCAAAATCCCAATTTCCCAAAAGCATACCTGTTACGGGGTATGGTTAACTCGAAGCTCGAAGATGAAACCTATGCTATTCGTGACTATACCTATTCGATTGACCTGGATCCGGCTGATCCGTTACCCTATTATGGTCGGGGGTTAATCTACAAGAACAACGGCCGTCATGAGGATGCACTAACTGATTTTGACCGTGCTATCACCAGAAATCCTGAAATACCGGAGCTGTATGTGGCGCGTGGACGTGTGAAGTTTACCGTGGAAGACTTTGAAGGAGCTATCCGGGATTTCAGCCGTGCCATTGAACTTGACTCCGGTTATTCCCGGGCCTATGCGAGCCGCGCATTGGCCAGGTATTCGGTGGAGGATTACGAAAATGCTCGTGAGGATTTCGACCGGGCAGTTGCACTGGCATCAGAGAGAGGGTCCACTCTCGGTCTGACATTCGATAGTGAATTCGGCGATCATTTCTACAATTCCTATTGATAAATAAGTAGTAGAGTTTTAATATAAACGTGTCTTTTATTCAAAATTCTGAGAATACAATCTATTCAGTGACAATCAGATCTGGTATATCTGTATTTACGAGTATTCTGGCTGTTATTCTACTGTTGACCGGTATTTCAGCCTGTTCTGGTTCTGAGACTGTTTCAGAAACCGACGATCCAACCACGGATCTGACTGAATTGGAGGAGTTATACTGGTCCAGACTAGAGGATTCACGTACGTCGTTTACTCAGGCCGATGTCGATTTTATGACTGATATGATCATCCATCATGCCCAGGCTTTAATCATGTCCCGCCTGGCGCCGGAGAATGGTGCGAGTCAATCTGTTCAAACATTGGCTGCACGAATCATCAATGCCCAGGAGGATGAGATTATTACAATGCAGCAGTGGCTGAGAGACCGGGGCCAGCCGGTTCCGATGATACATATTGATGGGCCGACTCTGATGGTTCACATGGAAGAGACAGAGGGGCCTCCGGGGCATCGTGATATGCATCCTGCGGAAACGGATACCGATCAGGCAGATCATGGCGACATGGACGAACCTGAGATGGAACACGGGGATGATGGGTTTGTCGAAATGGATCATCAACATCATCATGATATGTCACACCACGATGATATGCCAGGGATGCTTTCTCAGGAACAACTCGAAAAGCTGGCCAATCAGCGCGGAGCTGATTTTGACAGGCTGTTCCTGGAGTATATGATCGAACATCATGAGGGGGCCGTCATTATGGTCAGGCAGTTATTTGATGCGGAAGGTGCTGCCGGTAATCCGGAGACGTTTGATCTGTCGTCTGATATTTATGCTGAACAGGTTACGGAGATCAACCGTATGAGATTGATGCTTGAAAGGATGTCAAACCATTAAATAAAAAATCCCTTTTGGGATTTCGAAACAGGAACGTAACAGCTGTAAGACAGATATGAATCAATATTTTTTTCCAGTACGTCGTACAATGAATCAAAGATTATACCGCAACACTTTATGGATCGTACTTATGGTCTTTGTACTTGCCGGAATGTACAGTTGTGCATCATCCGGAGAATTACAAGATGAAGAGGCCACATCCAGTCTTGTTCCGATTACCGAAATCGAGAGACCCGATCCTGATCCGCGTGTTGGATTGTCGGCCGGCCTGTTTGATGCCGGGGAGGCGATCTGGAACCTGAATATGCTTTCCACCACACCGGCTCCCGAGGATTTTATAGGAGCGTTAAATACTGACCTGGCTTTTTATGATCATTATGCAATACAGGGAAATTATAACGGATTCATGATATGGGATATATCTGATCCGGCAAGCCCGGAACTTGTGGTGGATTATCTTTGTCCGGCATCACAAAGCGATGTATCGGTTTATGGAGATTTGTTGTTTGTATCGGGTGAAGGTCTGGAAGGCCGCCTGGATTGCGGAACCCAGGGCGTATCGGCTACAGCGAGTGATGAGCGGCTGCGTGGAATCCGAATTTTTGATATCAGCGACGTGCATAATCCGGATTACATTTCAAATGTTCAGACATGCAGGGGGTCACATACTCATTCTCTGTTGGTGGACCCCAATGATGATGAGAATATATATGTTTATGTTTCGGGCTCTGCTCCGGTTCGTCCGGAAGAAGAGTTGCCGGGTTGCTCGGGTGCGATGCCAGATGAAGATCCTGATACAGCTCTCTTTCGAATAGAAGTCATCCAGGTACCTCTTGCCAATCCAGAGCTGGCTGAAATTGTAAATTCCCCGAGAATTTTTGAAGACCTGGAGGCGCCACCGACGCATGGTTTGGCACCCGAAGAACAAGCTATGATTGATCAGGCGAAGGAAGAGGGAGCGTTTGTAGCGGATTTTATGGGACGGCCGCAAGTGCTGAATGACGGGTTGGTACGGAGGTTTTTGAATGAAATTGTTAGCGATCGCGGGGGTAGCGGACCTCCCACAGCGGCTGACAGTGCAGCGCTCCGGGAACAACTGCCGGAGTTTATCGAAGAACTGATGGCCGACCGCGGGCTGGGCCCCGATTTGGGTCCCAATCAGTGTCATGATATTACGCTCTATCCCGAATTGGGTATAGCGGGTGGTGCGTGTGAAGGATACGGACTGTTGCTTGATATCACCAATCCGTCTGAACCTGTGCGGATGGATGCGGTGGCTGATTCCAATTTTGCCTATTGGCATTCAGCTACGTTTAATAACGACGGAACTACGGTGATCTTTACAGATGAGTGGGGAGGCGGGGTACAGCCTAAATGCCGGGAAACTGACCCACTGGAGTGGGGTGCGAATGCAATCTATACGATTGAAGACGGCGAGATGGTGTTTCAGAGTTACTTCAAAATGGATGCACCCCAAACGAGCACGGAAAATTGTGTAGCTCATAATGGTTCCCTCATACCGGTTCCGGGACGTGATATTATGGTTCAATCGTGGTATCAGGGTGGGATCAATATCTTTGATTTTACCGATCCGGCAAATCCGATTGAGATCGCCTATCACGATCGCGGTCCGATCAGTGAAAATCAGTTAGTAGCCGGTGGAAGCTGGTCGATTTACTGGTACAATGGTGTGCTCGTCAATTCTGAAATTGCCAGGGGTTTGGACATTTTTGAGCTTATTCCGAGTGATTTTATCACGGAAAATGAACTTGCTGCGGCCAATACCGTAAAGATGGATGTCTTCAATCCCCAGGGACAGCCGATGTTCACCTGGCCTGCAACTTTTGCTTTGGCAAGGGCCTATGTGGATCAGCTCGACAGAGACCGGCAGGTAGATCTTCAAACCCTGAACAGGTACCGGAATATGATTGATGAAGCTGAAAATGGAGGGGAATCGGCCAGGTCCGAGATACTCCGGGAACTGGCTGATGAAGTTGAAGAACATGCCGGAAACTCCGGAAACCGGGAGAAAATGATAAAATTGGCAAATACACTGCAGGAGCTTGCAGTTAGTTTGTGATATTAAAAAAGCAGAATTAAAGGTTGCCGATGTCGATTTCGATGTGGAAGAGTGCCTGCCTTGCCGGTCGTTAGTGAGAAAACGTCTGTGGAATACGGATTTGTGCGGGAGTCTGGATACTGAAATGAAGTGTTGAATTGCATTCGAAAATCAATGTATTGCAATTTTTGCATGGCTGTGACTTGCAAGGTTTGCGTTCAGTAACTATCATGATGCTTGGGTCAGTAGTAAGAGGTTGTTAAATCATAAAAATCAATCACATCTGCTATGATTTCATTAAAAGATAAAATAGCTCTCCTTATCAATATTTTTTTAATTGCAACAGTTGCATGTATGATCGCAGCGTGCGCCGAAGCACCAGCAGAAGAAGATCCTGATATCATTGCCTTTCTCAATGTGAATGTATTGCCGATGGATCATGATGAAATACTCGAGAATCATACTGTTTTGGTGGAAGGGGACAGGATTATTGCTGTCGGACCGGCGGATGAAATTGACGTGCCGGACGGTGCACAGCAAGTGGATGGACAAGGCCGTTACCTGATGCCCGGCCTTGCTGAAATGCACGGTCATATCCCCGGATCTGATCGACAGGAGTACGCCCATAATGTATTGTTTCTGTATATTTCAAACGGGGTAACGCTCGTTCGTAATATGGCCGGAAGTCCCTGGCACCTTGAACTGCGTGATCAGGTGGATCGAGGTGAGGTTCCCGGCCCGATCATTTTTGCGGCCAGCCCGTGGATGAGTCCAAACCAGGCACCCGAACCGGACGATGCTGAACGTTTGGTTCGAGAATATGCTGAAGCCGGTTTTGATCTTTTAAAAATGGGAAGCATATCCCTTGAAGCTTATGAGCGGATGGCTGAAACGGCACATGAAGTGGGTATACCGTTTGCCGGGCACATTCCGGCTGAGGTTGGGTTGGAAAGAGCACTTGATGCAAGACAGATTTCGATCGATCACTTCGATCGCTATGTCGAGTTTTTGGTACCGGAAGATGCGGATACCGAGGGCCGTGCCCCCGGTTTTTTTGGGAGCGGATGGATCGATTTTGTTGATCGGGCACGTCTCCCGCTGGCTGTGGATATGACGATTGAGGCAGGCATCTGGAATGTACCTACACTCAGCCTGGTCGAACACCTGGAAACGCCGGAAGACCCGGAAGAGATGATTCAGTGGCCGGAGATGCGTTATATGCCGCAGGATATCCTTGACGGCTGGGTGAATGCGAAACATAATTTCCAGGCGAGGGATTATTTTCAGCCGGAGGCAGCCCGTGAACTGGTCGAATTGAGGCACGAGCTGCTTCGTGAGCTGCACGAAGCAGGGGCACCCATCGCACTGGGGTCGGATGCACCTCAGTTTTTCAACGTTCCCGGTTTTTCGATTCATCATGAAATGCGAATGATGGTAGACGCAGGCCTTTCACCTTACGAGGTTCTGGTAACCGGTACCCGAAAACCGGCTGAATATTTTGGAACTCCCGATGAATTTGGAACCGTACAGGAAAATCGACGGGCTGACCTTATTCTGCTTGAGGCAAATCCGCTGATAGATATCGCAAATGTTCAGCAGCGGGTGGGGGTGATGGTCAGAGGTGAATGGATGCCAGAAGAAGAAATTCAGCAGCGGCTGGAGGAAATTGCCGGTCAGACGGGCGGGCAGTGAGTTAAGCCGGCCTGATTAACTATTTGGCGGATCCAATCCGAAATGCTGAGGGTAACTTTTTCTCTTCTAAATTCTCTTTTCATGTGGAAAAACTATATCTTTTTTTGCAAAAGCGATCCTTGAAAGTAATTATGTTTATGGCATTGTTTCTTATTATAGCTGGGTGTGCTGAAAGGGGGATCTGGTGGATGGTTTATGACCTGTTTGATGACGTTGGATTCATACGTTCTTCGCCTGCTATTATAAGGCAGTAATCTTTTATCAACAAAGGAACAGAAAAATGTATATCGTTGATCCAGCTGAACAAATTCAGATAATGAAAGAGATGAACCAGCTTCGAAGGGACATGGAAAACTATGAAGTTTTTTTCCATCACCCCTTCACAAATCAAACCTGGAAAAGTTTTTTCCCGAGAGCTTCTGAAGGGGATTTGGGCAGGAAGTTGTTAAGGCATGACCCACTACCGGAAAGGCTGAGTGATCTCATGTCAATATGCCTGACTGAAGAAGTTCCACAGAATGCGATCGGATTGGGTATTGAGTTGTCTGTTTCTGTAGAGAAGTGGCTTACGATTTTTGATATCCTGGAAGAAAATTACTCAAAATATCATTCCGGACAGATTCGGCTGTTCCTCAAATACCTTAAGGTAGAGAATTTTCGCGAGTCACTGGAACGGATGAATACCACCCCGGAAAAGATCGATCTTACCGAAAAGAAATTAAAAAGACTTGTCTGGAAATCCCGAAAGTTGAAATTAAAAAGCCGGTTTTTGTAAACTTCCAAGACTTCCGGATAAACACGCCGGGCGGGCAGTAACCAAGCGGACTGAAACCGGGTGGATATGAGATGGACGTCCCGATTACACATTTCTTTAGATTGGGTCAGTTTTCGTAACCGGTGTGCAGTTCGTTTGTATTAAATAATCACGCTACGGTAATCCTCGTGATTTTCCATAATGATACCCGCACCTTTTGCAACGGTAGTCAGCGGATCATCAGCCAGATGAACGGGCAGATTGAGCGTATTCTTTATCATTTGGTCCATATCTTTCAAAAGTGCCCCTCCGCCGGTTAACATAATTCCTCTGTCCAGGATATCTGAAGCGAGTTCAGGAGGTGTGTTTTCAAGCGATTTGGTTATGGCATTCATACAGGAATTGACGGTTTCGGATATAGCTTCCCGGATATCATTCGAAGTTACAGTAAGATTTTTGGGCACACCACTTACCAGGTTGCGTCCTTTTGTAGTCATTTCTATATTTTCATCATAGGTAATAGCCGCGCCAACCTCATGCTTGACATTCTCAGCCGTTCGTTCGCCGATCAGGAGGTTATACTTTCGCCGTATATAGTTCACGATCTCCGTATTCATCTGTTCCCCGCCAAACCGGATCGATTGAGAAAAGACAATCCCGGACAGTGAGATAATCGCAATTTCAGTGGTTCCACCCCCGATGTCGACAATCATGTTGCCAACAGGTTCTTTTACATTCAGTCCCATCCCGACCGCTGCAGCCACTGTTTCTTCAATAAGATAAACCTCTTTTGCACCGGAATTTTCAGCACTGTCCCTGACAGCCATCCGTTCCACCGCTGTGATTCCATTCGGCACAGTCACGAACATCTTGCGAACGGAATTGAACCATCTTTTATTCATGACTTTTTGGATCATTTCACGCATCATAATCTCTGCAATGTCAAAATCGGCAATTACTCCACCTTTCAGAGGCCGCACAGTTCGGATATTTTTATGGGTTTTTTCGTGCATCAAAAGTGCTTCGTGTCCTACAGCGATAATTTTACCCTGCGAGTCAACTGCAACAATTGTAGGTTCGTTCAATACAACCCCCTGGTCTCTTGCATAAATCAGGGTATTTGATGTTCCAAGATCTATGGCAAGATCGCTTTTAAAGGAATTGAACCAACCACCTTTTGACTGAGAGTTGGTTTTTTTACTCTGTTTTTGCCCTGTATTTGTAGCCATTATAGAAATAATTCAGTTTGTAAATTTTGGATTGAGAGTAAATTATGTAATGCTGTAAGGATGAGCCCCAGCTTCTGGTATGGTTTGAGATACCAGAAAATGGTTTGCACCCCATCATTGCAACCCTTTTTTGGCATACCATTAGTTCGCTTAAAGCTTTGATCAGGGGCAATTGTTCCCGGTAATATACGGAAAGCTGAGATAAGGTCAGCTAAACAGTGTACCCATTCTTGCCGTGGTTAAAATGATACGGATTATAGGATAATGTGCGATAACTTATACTCCGAAAATATGTCAATACGGGTGGAGATGGACAGCTTCATAAAGGTGCAGATGCAACTATAGAAGTCGGCAAAATGGACATAAATGCTGTATTTTGCCTAAAGATTTTCAATTAATTGCCGGTGAAAAAGGTCGGGAGCTTCCAGATGGGGATTGTGTCCGATGTTTTCGAGAAGGATTAGCTCCGCTTCGGGGATAGTTTCTGCTACATTTCTCGCCTGGTCGGCAAAATTGGCCCCGTCTTCTTTGCCGGAAAGTATCAGTGCCGGTACCTGAAGATGTGCAAATTCAAGCGCCACTGGCTGGGAGTAGAGCATCTGCCGGTTTAGTGCTCGCACTTTGGCAAGATGCGGCCAGTCGGCACTTTGGAGCCATCCATAGTGAATTTTGATATACTTTTCATACTCCGGTTTCCATTCAACATAATAGTTTTCTTGTTGCTGACGAATTGATTCGTAATTTCGGTTCATTTCCGACTGGTAGATCTCGTCTGTACTTTGCCACGGTCGCGAGTGACGAAAGTCTTCCTTACCGATCATGTTTACCAAAACCAGCTTTTCGGTTGTCTCCGGGTAGGAGTAGGCAAATCGCGTTGCAAGCATGCCACCCATAGAATGGCCGAGAATTACGGAATTTTCTACACCGAGTTCATCCAGCAAAGCTTTAGTATTGGCTGCTTTTTTCTGAAAACTGTAAGGGATAATCGGTTTGGAAGAGCGGCCGAAACCCACCTGGTCCGGTACAATAACCCGGTATCCCTCCCGGGAAAGTGCCTCGATGGTGCCTTCCCAGTATTCCCCGAAGAAATTAAGTCCATGTAGCAGTACAACTGACCGGCCGTTCGCTTCACCAGACGGGGACACGTCCATATAAGCCATTCTCGCATCCTGTCCTAAAACAGTCAGGTTCAGATAGGAAACCGGATGGGGATAGTCGATCTCTTCAACGGTAATACTGACAGCTTCCCAGTCATCGGGTGCCTGGGCAGACAGCCATAGGGGAATCAGAAGAAGGAGGTTAAGGAAAACTGAAAAAAGTATATATGGGTGGTGACCTTTATATGAAAGCATAATCAAAGACCTTGAAAGTTCTGTTGTCAGCAAAAAAGTTACAGAGTGAAATTATCAATTGTTAGAGCAAGATATTCAGCTCCGTCAATGAAGTCAAAAAAGACAATATCCGATTAAAAGGTAGATTCCGGATCATTTTTCACATTCTCCCAAAAATTATCAGGAAAGTCAACAGATCCCGGGTAATGGAATACATTGAATCCGAAACCGGCGTATAGAGCGGTCAGTTTCATTGAATATGCGAAAAGAGCTGCCGGAAATTCCATAAAGCCGGAAGGTACCACATACCGGCATCTATATAGGCAGTGGATGCATCCGTTATCTGATCAATTCAGCTCGACCCGGAATAAAAAATCTTTTGGTGCGATACCAACCTGGAATGAATCGATTGCTGCACCTTCAAGATCGTAGATAATTGTTTGGCCTGATTGTTCAAATCCTCTGCTGTGCGCCAGGTAGAGCCTGTTTTCGGCAGTTGAGTACCCTACTCCGTTAAAATCACGATCGATAAAAGATTCATCGGAAACTTCGAAAGTATTAAGATCGATCAGTTGTACGGTATTTTCATTGACTACCCAGCCGAATCCGAGTTCAGGGTCAACGGAGAGTGCTTTTGGAAATCCACCCGTTTCAATGGTAGCCGTGATTTGTTCAGTTGAGATGTCGATGATGTCAATACGGCCGTAGATATCATTACTCGGATCTCTGTTCCATGCATCGTCATATGCTTTGAGGCCATTACTTACCACCCAGAGCCTGTCCAGACCGTCCGAGATAAGTTGCAGGGGACCTGATCCGGTCTCCAGTGTTGATGTAACCTGATCGGTTTCCGTATTGATGATACTGATGGTATTGTCATTTCCAAAACCGTTATTTGCGACAAAAAGGTGGTTTCCGGCGACAATCATCTCCTGGGGATTGTTCCCGACCTCGATTGTGGTATCGGTTACTTCCATACTTTCCATATCTACCGCAGATACAGAATTTGTATAAAGACCGCTCACATAGCCTTTGGTTTCATCGACAAGGGCAAAACCGGCCGGGGTAATACCATTGTCGAACGTAATGGTTCCCAGGATTTCCAGAGACCCGGCATCCACCACTTCAATTTTGTTGGTGTTGTTCGCTACGATAAAAATCCGGTCGCCGCTTTGCACGGCCGTTTGTATGATGCCAGCCATCGGGCGTCCGGCGGCTTGCTCAAATTTTTGTTGTGTTACCTGACCGGTTTCAGGGTCGAAGCTGGTAATGGATCCGTTACTGTCAGAAAAATTGCCTTCGTTCACCACCAGCATGCTGATCAACTTTTCCTCTTCTGTGTTTGAAACCGGATCATCGCTGCATGCAGCCAGGCCGATCATGAATAAAAGAGAAATGATTAGTATCAGGTGATGCGTCTTGTTATGAAGTATCGTCATGATAGATGGTTTAGGGTTTTATTTTTTGTGTATTTGGTTTGATAAATAAATTACTTGCTCAATCAGGCCTGAACCTGCGATTATATCGGCAGTTCCATTCGCAAAGTGAGATTGATGTGACGGCCCGGCATGGGATACCACTGGATGATTTCGTACTGTTCGTTCAACATATTGCTGACAGAAACCATCAGGAGCCAATTTGCTGACAGGAACGGTTGTTCCAGGGAGGCGGTCGTATCTAAAATGTGAAACCCGTCCAAACTGGAGGTATGATCTGAAGTGATGTAGCGGCGGTCAGTCCAGCGGTAATTTGCATGGAGTATAATCCGTGAAAGCTGGATACTCAGGTCGCTTCGAAAAGCCCATTCCGGCACATATCTCATTTGCCGTCCCACTCCCTGATCTCCGGGAAAGCGTTCACGAGCCATTTTCGACCTGCGCCAGTCCAGCCCGAGGTTCCAGGAGAATTCTGCCGAGGCCAGTTGCCAGTTTGTTCCGAGGAGTATTTCTGCTCCATAGGCATCAAGTTCTTCTACATTAGAGGGGCTCCAGGTACCTTCATGATCTGGGAACCAGTAGATACCGTTATCCAGCCAGATCCTGTAGCCGGTCAGGTGGAGGGATTTTAAATTGGACCATTCCGGCAAAAACAAGAATCCGCCTTCTGTTTTCAGGCTGCGTTCAGCGTCCAAACCGGGGTTGCCGCCAGGAACCCAGTACAGATCGTTAAACGAGGGGGGGTTGAAATCGTAACTGACCATCCCTTTCATATAAAGACGGTCATCCAAAATTTCCCAGTTTCCACCCAGTGAAGGGCTCATTATCCAGCCGAATCCGCTGTAGGCGTCGGCTCGCAATGTAGGGCTGAATCGAAGTTTCCAGCTGGAGAACTGTATTTCGGGATTCAGGCTCATTCCGAGCATCTGACGCTCATGTTTTTCGCGATAATTATTTGTACCCACGCGTTCCAGCCCAGCGCTCATTCCTCCCTGCCAAATGACGCTGCCGGTGGATGGACGCCGGGCATCGATTTCGGCCAATCCCCGGCTACGGTTAAACCGGCTTTCGATGCCGGCTGGAGGATCGTCGTATCCGAAGCGGTCGCTTTCCAGGAAAGTCGCTGCACTTATGTGCCAGCCCCTGGCTGAAAGGTCAACCCTACCGGTCCATCGTACGCCCTCCAGGGTTTGAACTGCTTCCGGGTTTCCGGCCAGAATGGTGCCGGGAATATTGTCCCGGTTGTCGAAGTACCAGAAAGAGGAGTAAACCCTGGCTCGAGAGCGGTTGTGGGCAATGTTGCCCATAAGGTTTACTGCACGCCCCTCATTGTGGGTCCGGCGTTCTTCACGGGCGGTTGCCCGGTTGATGTAGCTGAAATCGTTATCGGCTGTATGATAACTTCCACTAAGTGATCCTGACCAGCGTCCAGATGAGTATGCCGATCGCAGAGACGTATTCCAGGTACCGAAAGCTCCGGCTGACTGGGCAAGCTCCAGCCGGTTTTGTTGTCCGCGTTGTGAAGAAGACAGAAAAACAGTGCCACCCAGACTGCCGCCTCCGAAGGTGCTGCTGGGTGTTCCGGGACTGACTTCCACAGCATGGAACAGGCTTGAAGGAATGGTGGAGAGATCGCTCAGGCCGAGCGACAGGTTGTTAATCGGGAAGCCTTCCCAGAGTACTTGGGTCTGACTGGCCGAAAGCCCGCGCTGAGACAGAGTAGCCAGCCCGCCCGGACCGTTGTCACGAATAAACAGGCTTGAGTAACGGGAAAGAACTTCGGAAATTGATTGCGAACTGTAAATCGCCAGACGAAGGGAGTCGATCAGTTGAATGTCAACTGGCTGGTAACGAAGTGGTTCTCGGATGCGTGTGGATTGTACATGAATTTCGTCGAGATGCAGACTTAAAGTATCTGTAAAAGTAGTCGTGGGTATTGTATCCTGTCCGATGTCTGTTGGATTGCATGGATAGATTGCAGTGTGCAAGGACTTCTGGCTTACAGAAATATCACAGTCAAAAGAAATAGCAGAAGCCGTACAAAAAAAGAAAAACGGAAAACAGGTTGCCGCTAAAACGGCACGCCGCAGAAAAAACATGAATTACTTCTGTTCGCAAACCTTTAACCCGAAGGTTCAACAGTTTGATGACTGGCAGGTCTCCTGGCTCCCCTCACGGCAAGCAACCTTCCCATTTCATTTGAGTACAAATTCATTAACAACGTTCTGTTTATTAAATTTGTATTCGATATGAAACAGTGGCCAGGTAAGGCTTGTCGCATAATCCGCAGTGCAAAATGCGAGCGGATGAGGTTTACAGTTGCGGGTACAGCTCCCGGATTTAACGGGATTCCCTATTAGTTTTCCAAATGGAAAAACCAGCCATCCAGTTATATGGATGAACCGACAAGGTACAGAGTGCCGGGAAATTTTCAAAAAGAAAGGCGATGTGCATGATATCGGAAATCCGTTGTTATCAATAAGAATGAATTTTCTATGCAAGCAAAGAGTTAATGACACAATTCAAATCGAAAGCACTGGTCAACTGGAGTGGCGGAAAGGATTCGTCGATCTGTTTACACAGGGTCCTTAAATCGGATGACTATGATATTCAATGTCTGTTCACAACACTGAATGCCAGTAACAACCGTATTTCCCAGCACGGAGTACGGTTTGTTCTGCTTGAACAACAGGCTGGGCGAATCGGCATTCCCCTGGAAACCCTGATGCTGCCTGATACCCCGACGATGGAGGCCTACGACAAAAAAATGAATGAGGCGCTGTCAGTCTTCAGGGAAGAGGGCGTTTCCGTTTCAATATTCGGGGATATATTTTTGGAAGATCTGCGGGAATACCGGGAAGACCGGTTATCAAATATAGGATTCAAGGGAGTATTTCCTTTGTGGAATCAGCCAACGGGCAAGTTGGCGGAAACCTTTATTGAAGATGGATTCAGGGCTATTGTGGTGTGTGTTGACGAGAGGTATCTCGGTAGAGAGTTTGCCGGAAGGGCGTATGATGAAAATTTCCTGAAAGATTTGCCGGAAGGGGTGGACCCTTGTGGCGAAAACGGTGAATTTCATACGTTTGTCTACGATGGCCCCATTTTCAACCGGCCGGTTTCATTCAACAAGGGAGAAATTGTGTATCGAAAATATGAATCTGCTGCTCATAGCGATCTGGAAGGGGATGAAGACTATACATGCGGGTCCGGCCAGGACAGGCATCCTGTGACCGGATTTTGGTATTGTGATCTGGTTCCCATAACCTGAATAGATGGATATCTGTATCCCTCCATGGCATCCGGTTCAGGGAGATTCCAGGTCTGTAGTCATAAGTAAAATGCCAGGTGTTGAGCTTTTTCAGAATATCCTGACAGGCAACGGATATTTAAAATCGACATATTTAATGTAACCCATGTAAAAGATGAAATACGTGTTAACTGTTCTGTTTCTGTTCATGTCGGGAACTGTCTATTCACAGACAGTATCCATTCAGACAACGCCTCCGCTTTCAGAAGAATCGGCTGAATCAGCCGGAATGTCAGATGAGCGTCTGGCACGAATCGATTTGATGTTGACTGAAGCTGTTGAAGAAGAGAAGATACCTGGGGCAGTGGCACTTGTTGCGAGAAATGGGAAAATTGTATTTCACCAAGCATTTGGTACGGCTGATCACGAAACCGGCAGGGTGTTTCAGCCGGATGACATATTTCGGATCGCCTCTCAAACGAAAGCCATTACATCGACGGCTGTCATGATGCTTTGGGAAGAGGCGCGGTTTCGGCTGGATGATCCCATTTGCAGATTTATTCCCGAATTTGAGGACGCCAAAATTATCGATACATTTTCAGCTGATGATACGACTTATACCGCGATACCAGCAAAAAACCCTATATCGATACGCCACCTTTTGACACACACTTCCGGGATCGGATACGGAATTATAGACAGCGATGAACGGTTTCGGAAAATTTATAAAAAAGCCGGTATCACAGATCTTTTTACGACGAAAGATCTAAGCATCGGGGAGAATGTCAGAAAACTTGCCAGCCTGCCGCTGCATCATGAGCCTGGCGAAGAATATACATATAGTGAGGGCCTTGATGTACTGGGTTACCTGGTCGAAGTGCTCTCGGGAATGCCCCTGGATGAATTTTTCAGAACACGGATATTTGAACCGCTTGAAATGGAGGATACCTGGTTTTACCTGCCTGAATCGAAACAGGATCGATTGGTACCGGTTCTAACCAAACAGGAGGGTGAGTGGACACGATACATAAGTGAATACTACGATCCGGATTACCCGGTAAAGGGTGCTGGAAGATTTTATTCCGGTGGTGCGGGATTGTCCAGTACAGTGAAAGATTATGCAGCATTTCTTCAGATGTATTTGAATCAGGGGGAATTAAACGGGGTTCGCCTGCTGAGCCGGACAACTATTCAATTGATGATGAGCAATCAAATCGGTGATCTGCCGATGGGTGAAGGCCAATATCATGGATTGGCATTTGGGGTTATCGATCAAAGAGGTGAGGATATAGGCGGCCGCGGCAGCCAGGGAAGTTTTCATTGGGGCGGATATTTCAATACTCAATATTTTGCAGATCCGGAGGAAAATCTGATCGGTGTTTTGATGAAACAAACCCGAAATATATCTTCAGACGATACGGGCTGGAAATTCCGTCAACTGGCTGGTCAGGCGGTGGACGATTAAGATAACCCCAGAGAATATGTGAGGCTCAAAAATTATTAGAACGATGATAATGGTATATCAAAAAAGGACATGACTGACGGATAATCATCAAAATTGAGATCCATTTTCGCTAATTCATTTTGGTCAATATTTTCAATAAATATCATTTTGAAATCAACCGTATCCGGCAGGTTTTCTTCCGCTATGTTAGTTGCGTCCCATCCATTGGTGGTCCGGGTGATGGCAAGTAGCCCTCTTGAATACATATACAGAATCCTTATACCGATGCCGTCCACAGACCGATAGCTGTACGGGAGATTGTGCCAGCTTCCGAGAGAGCCGCCACTTGTGTGATGTGCATTTGCATAAACCAGAATGGCCCCGCCTTCATTAAAAAAAGCCTCGGGATCGATCCCGCCTACGGTCTCTTCAGTGACGGTATATGCCCGAAATATATTACCGGACCCGTAATGCAGGTTGTTTCCCCAATCTTCTGTGGATACTGTAAATTCAAATGTTCTGACATTGGCATTCCCATCCTCACCGGCAGGGCCTTCCGGCCC
>SLOU01000126.1 GCA_007132385.1 Balneolaceae bacterium
ATTTTTTTATAACCGATAGGAGGGTCCGCTTTATATGAAAGAGGAAAAGCAAAATTATGAAAGGCCCATTGCCGAGATCATTGAGTTTGAGTTGGATGACATCTTTAAATAAAGATTGAAACTATCGGAGTAGTATATGTCTGAACATAATGTACTTTTGATTGGTGGCGGTGGAAGAGAGCATGCTATTGCCTGGAAGTTGCAACAATCGGATTACCTTGGAAAACTCTTCATTGCACCCGGTAATCCCGGGACTGCCCAAATTGGGACCAACAGTGATCTGCATATATCCGATTTTGAAAAAGTGGCCGATTTTTCAATTGAAAATAAGATAGATCTCGTTGTCGTCGGCCCGGAGAATCCACTTGTCGATGGTATGGCCGATTATCTTAAGGATCACAATATTCCTGTTTTTGGCCCTCAGAAAGATGCAGCACGCCTTGAAGGATCCAAAGACTTTGCAAAGTCATTTATGGAGAAATATGATATTCCGACTGCTGCATATAAATCTTTTTCATCCGATAATACCGAAGAAGCACTTTCCTATATCGATAGTCGTGGAGTATTTCCGGTGGTGCTAAAAGCAGATGGCCTGGCTGCCGGAAAGGGAGTCTTCATTTGTGATTCAAGAGAAGAAGCAGAGATACGATTGGATCAATACCGCTCAGACGAGAACTTAAGAAAAGCGTCAGGTACAATTGTTGTTGAAGAATTTATGGAAGGTGAAGAAGCTTCTGTTTTTGTAATCAGTGATGGATTTACTGCAAAAGTAATTCATAACGCCCAGGACCATAAAAGAGTCGGGGACGGGGACACGGGTTTAAATACGGGAGGTATGGGAGCTTACTGTCCGGCGCCCGTAATGAACAAAGATGTCAGCGAACAAGTTGAGAAAGAAATCATAGGTCCTACGATAACCGGTATGCAAATGGAAGAAAGTCCCTATAAGGGCATACTTTATGTTGGTTTGATGATTACATCAACAGGTCCCAAAGTCGTGGAATATAACTGCAGATTTGGTGACCCTGAATGTCAGGTTATTCTTCCGTCCCTTAAAAATGATTTGCTCGATCTTATGCTTTCAGCCGAGGAACAGCGCCTGGATCAGAAGGAGATACAATTGGATGAAAAATTTCGTTGCTGTGTTGTCATGGCAAGCGGGGGTTATCCAGAATCGTACGAAAAAGGAAAAGCAATCCATGGCCTCGATAGTGTTGATGAAGAATTGCTTGTTTTTCAAGCTGGCACTATCCAATCAGATGATGCGCTGTTATCATCGGGTGGACGTGTGCTTAATGTCGTTGGCAGTGGTGATACACTTCGGGAAGCAATTGATCATACATATCAAAATGTTGAAAAAATTCATTTCGAGAATGCCTATTACCGGACAGACATCGGTGCAAAAGGCTTGAAGTATTACCCAAAAGGTTGATGCCGGACCTGATATATGTATGGCTATACGATCAAACATATTCTCCTCCCGGGTTCCATTTGAAGAGAAGGCGATAGAAGTATTTATGTATCAGGTTAAAAATAATCCGGTTTATGCCAGATTTACGGATGCACTGGGATTGAGACCACAGAAAATCAATGATCTGAAAGATATTCCTCTTTTGCCTGTACGTGCATTCAGGGAAACAGAAATGGTAACTGCAAATGGTGATCCGGACCTGATTTTTGAAAGCAGCGGTACAGGCGGGATGAAACGTAGTGTTCACAAGGTCTATGATAAACAGTTATGTATCGATTCGGTAACAAGAGGTTTTCACCGTTTCTATCCAAATAATGCAGTAATTTGGGCATACACACCCGGGTATACCGAGAATCCACGCTCTTCCCTTATATGGATGCTCAAAACCCTGATAAACCGAACCGGTCATAAATCAAGCAGGTTTCTGCCTTTAGATCAACCGATTCAACAGGCCGAGGCCGATGCAGCGGCGGGGACCGGGAAACCATTGATCCTTTTCGGGGCAGCTTTCGGAATTATTGACCTGGTTGAAATCAATGAAGTTACTCTGCCAGCAAATGCCATCGTCATAGAAACAGGAGGTATGAAAACTTACCGCAGGGAATTGGACAGGAAGGAACTTCACAAAAGAATTGCATCAGGATTTGGCATTAGCAGTGAGCAGGTTCATTCTGAATACGGCATGTGTGAGCTTTTAAGTCAGGCTTATTCAAAAGAAACCGGTTGGTTTGAAACCACACCCTGGATGCAGGTCACGATACGCGATCCCGAAAACCCGGCACGGATTTGCGAACCGGGTGAAGAAGGACTGATTGGCGTTATCGACCTGGCTAATATCGATTCCTGTTCGTTTTTACTTACCGGAGACAAAGGAGTGAGTGATGAATCAGGGCGGTTCAGTGTTTTGGGCAGGTGGAACCCCCTGGAGCTGCGCGGATGTAATTTTCTTATAGACCAAGATTAAACAACGTGATTCCAATGATGTTGTGGGTGAGTATATCCTGTTTTATCTGCTGATATCTCATGTATTGCCTGCATTCATTCGTCTAATGCATCGTTTATTCAGATAGAGTTACGAAGCGATAGAATTCTGTGTTTCATTTGATAAATCGAACGGAAAAAAGGAGGATAGGGCAATTTAGAAAATATTGCAATTTCCTGAAAAAAATGGGTCTCTTCAGCAAGGAATTGAAGAATTCGGTCGATACTGTTTTTGTCAAAAAGATCATGAAAAATCTTACGACTGTTTTTTTGTTCGTTTCTTAAAAGATAAAGCAGCATCATGTCATATACTTTGAATCGGTTTTTTGATCCGCTGAACGGTTTGGGAGCTTTGCCAGCCGTAAGTGCATCGACAATTTCCCGGCTGTGATGATGGGCCCTGGTAAAAGTATAACCCGTTGTTGGTTTTGTAGTCCCGCCAACCGTTCCGATGTTTAGTGTGCGATTGTTGAAATAACCTGGAACTTCCCGGTCATCCATCGGAATAGCGCCTTTTTCTTTTCTGACGATGCGATAACAACTATCCGACAAATGAAACCTTTCTTTAATATAAGTGCCGATTACTTTTTCATATTGCTCCTGTTTCATCGTTGATTCAGAAAATATCGTGTATTCGACAAGTGCACGCCAATGTGTAAAAGGCAGCACATAAAAAAACGTAAGACCTTTTTGTTGAGGCGTATCGAAATCCATCAGTGTGGCTTTAGATGGAGAAAAGTAATTTTTTTTATCCTGGACTTCTATTTCCCATCCTACGAAATGTTGAATTAGCGAGATATCAGAAACAGATTGTTCGACTTGAGGTGAATTCATTACACTCTGAAAAATCCATCTTCCGTGAAATTCACCTTCTTCAGTTTGGACGACGGCCATATCAGCCCGACTTTCAAAGCCAAACACATTCGATTCAAGAAGATCCACATTTTTAAATTGACGGGACAGCTCAAGGATTTTATTACGATAATCACCGTTTCGAATGCAGTGATATTGATAGGAGCTGAGTTGTTCACTATACACATTTCCATCAGAAATTACTTCCAGTTCAGACCAGCTGTGATAGGCCATGCTTGAAAAGGGATGATTACTGCTCCAGAAACACCAGGTTTTGTCATTAATAATGTCGAATGAATTGTCTATTAGCAGTAGTTTCTGATATTTCAGACTACTATGCAGGAAATGCCAAAGCAAGCTCAAACCGGCGGCACCGGCTCCTGCAATAATAAAATCGTATGTTTGATTGGAATTCATTTTTGTTTTTTCCAATTGAAATACCAGGCTCACATCCATCAAACCTTCTTCAGTGATTTGGGCTAATCTTCAACATCTATTTCAAGTTAAATCTGAACCTCAGCATTCATTGTTCAACTTCTCAAGCCGACTATTCAATGTATTTATCGGTTTTATTTAGCATTCAGGCGAGAACTTTCTATTTCATTATAGGTTTTTTTGCCGCGTATAAAATATTCAAAGATGATATAGTAATCGGCCATCAAATCAGGATTTTCCGTATTCTTCAGTTGGCGTCTTTTGATATGGGTTTGTCTCCATCGCATAAAAAAGTGAATATGGGCTTTGAAAATGGCCAAGGCATCGGAGAAATTGCCTTTTATTATTGCATAAAATGCAGCTACACCATCCATACACAGCCTGGGGAAAAAGTATTTCTTTAACCAGGTATTGCTGCTGTTTTTCCACAGCATGATCAAACTGTTTCTGAAATTGTAAAACGTTTTTCTTGATGAATCCATCGGCAGCGAACCACCCCCGAGGTGGTAGACAATACTTTCAGGTGCGAACCGGACTGTGAAACCGTTATTCAAGAGACGCCAGCAAAAATCGATCTCCTCCATATGAAACCGGAAATCTTCATCAAATTTACCAAGTTCAGTAAAGATCTCCTTACGCACTGCAAATGCTGCTCCAGACGCCCAGAATAAAGGAACCACTTTATCATATTGTCCCTGATCTTTTTCAATAGTGTCAAAAATCCGGCCTCTGCAGAAAGGATAACCCAGTTTATCGAGAAATCCACCGGCTGCACCTGCATATTCAAACTCATTGCGATGTTTATATGAACGGATTTTCGGCTGCACAGCCGACGTTTGAGGATCCTCAAATAACGGTTCAATATGAGTTAGCCAATCAGGGTCGGTTTCAACATCGTTATTCAAAAAAACAAGGATTTCACCAGAGGCATATTCCACTGCCCGGTTGTTTCCACCGCAGTACCCGAAATTTTCTGTATACGTTACAATCTTACATTCGGGATAATTCTTTCTAATCCAATCGACAGAATCATCCTCGGATGCATTGTCTGCTATAATTATTTCAAAATCTTCGTAATGTGTTTCCGTTACAGAAGGAAGAAATGACTGCAGGTGTTCTAACGCATTCCAGGTAACTATAATTACACTGATCGATCTTGGCAAAAGTCAGATTCTTTATTAAAAATGATCATTACTCTCATACTAATCAATATAGGTTGATTTGGAAAAAATACTATTCATAATAAAACCCAATTTATAAAAATGCTGAGTTTTTCCGGTACCAGTATGATTTTGAACTACAGAGTTCTTACTATTCATTCCTGACAATATGATGAAAATAGGATTAATATCTGATACACACGGTTATCTCGATCCCGAGGTTCTGGAGTATTTTGCCGACCGGGACGAGATTTGGCATGCGGGAGATTTCGGTGATTTGGAAATCATCAGAAAGCTGGAATCAGTGGCCCCTCTGCTTGGTGTTTACGGCAATATTGACGGCCAGGAAATACGTCAAATATATCCGCTGCATCAGGATGTGGAAAGGGAAGGTTTGCGTTTGTGGATGACTCATATCGGTGGAGTGCCAGGACGTTACTGTATTCCCATCCGCGATGAAATTCAAAAAAATCCTCCGGATATTTTCGTATGCGGACATTCTCATATACTGAAAGTTGCACGCGACCAAAAACTGAATAAAATGCTGTTCATCAATCCCGGGGCAGCTGGTAAGCAAGGCTTCCAGGTTTACCGTACGGTTGTCCGTTTTGAACTGGATGATAAGAAAGTGTCTAACATGGAGGTTATTAATCTCGGAAGGGTGGGGGTTTGAAAAACTGCTTGGGTTCATATATCATCCAGATGAATTTGAAATCCTGTTAATGTTTCTGTCCTATGAATCTGATACTTTTGATTGCTATATGCGCCGTCCTTTTCCTTTTGGCGTATCGTGTCTATGGAAGATACATAGCAAACAAACTGAACATTAATGATGAAAATACCACACCTGCACACACAGAACGAGATGGGGTGGACTATGTTCCAAGCAAAACCCCAATGGTGCTGGGTCATCATTTTGCATCCATAGCCGGTGCCGGGCCCATCGTGGGCCCGATCATTGCTGTTTCTTTCGGCTGGATACCGGCAGTTCTATGGATTATTTTCGGTGGCATTTTCTTCGGGGCAGTTCATGATTTGACTTCACTCACAGCATCACTTCGGCATAAAGGAAAATCGATTGGAGAACTTATTGAAAGATACATCGGTGCGTTCGGCAAGAAGTTATTTATCATTTTTGCATTTGCTACCCTTATCCTGATCATTGCTGTTTTCATGGATATTGTGGCAAGAACATTTGTGAGTGTTCCGGCTGCCGCATCAGCTTCGGTTGGTTTTATTTTGCTTGCAATTCTCTTTGGCATTGTTTTCAGATGGGGGAAAATACCATTTTGGCTGCTTTCAGTATTAGGTGTTGCCGTCATGTATGGAATGATCTACGGTGGTATTGTATTTCCTCTTAAATTGAGTTACTGGACGTGGATCCTGATACTTCTGACATATATCTTTTTTGCGGCTGTGACACCCATTCAGCATCTGCTTCAGCCGCGTGATTATCTCAATTCCTACCTGCTTTACGGAATGATTTTATTCGGGTTCATCGGTGTAATTTTTGCCAATCCAACCGCTGTGATGGGTAATGAAATTTATTTTCATGTAGAAACACTCGGTTTTTTATTTCCGGTTTTATTTGTGACCATCGCTTGTGGGGCTATATCGGGATTCCATTCACTGGTGGCGTCAGGAACAACCTCCAAACAGGTGAACAAGGAGAGTGATGCCAAAATGATCGGCTTCGGAGGAATGCTGATTGAATCGATGCTTGCCATTTTGGCTGTTGCCGCTGTGATGGTGATGACCCGTGATCAATATATGGCAAGCCTGGCAGACCTTGGCCCGGTTACTCTTTTTTCCGAAGGACTCGGCGGGTTTATCGCAACCTTGGGGATTTCCGAATCCCTGGCTATTTCATTTGTAGCTTTGACCGTATCTGCATTCGCACTCACCACACTGGATACCTGTACCCGGCTGGCAAGATTTACCTTCAAAGAATATTTTGAAAAAGAAACCACATCTGTAAAGAAAGTTTCTGAAAACCGATTCCTGTCAACAGGTATGATTGCGGTTTTGAGTACGGCATTGCTTCTGACCGGTCAATTTCAGGAACTTTGGCCTATATTCGGGTCTGCTAACCAACTACTTGCTGCACTCGCACTCCTTGCAGTTTCCGTTTGGCTTGTAAAAACAGATATCAACCCGCTATTTACACTTCTTCCTATGGCATTTATGTTTGCAGTTACTCTGACTTCCCTGGTAATTTTTGTCTGGAACAACTTGTCGGATCAAAATTATATACTTGCAGCTATGGCACTGGCTTTGTTTTTTCTTGCACTCCTTCTGATGAATTTTGCCCGGAAAAGCTTGAGAGAGTATAATCTGATGGGAAGCAAGGCTTAAAATCCCCGGACAAGAATTACCTGGTGGTTTAATTTTAAAACATACCGGTAATCAATAAAAAATTATTCCGTTTCCGATGAATCAGGCGGCTTCAACTCGTTGTAAAGCTTCTTTATTTCTTCATGTTCAGGATCTGTTTTAAGTCCCTTTTCACAAAATTCCAATGCTTTTTCATCGGCTCTTACTTGCGCAAGTATCCATGCAATATTATAGTAGGCGTCGGTAAACCCGTCATCCAGGTGTAATGTTTTTTCATAACACTTGACAGCCTCGATATGTTGGCTCTGTCTGACAAAGAAGTTCCCGAGATTGAAGTGTGAGAGTGCCGCGTCGGGATTCAGTCGAATGAGATAGTGAAATATCTCATGTGCTTTCTCAGGCTTTTCGATTTGTTCATAAGCATCCGCCAGATTATTGAGGGAAGGTATATGATCAGCTTTTAATTCAAGTGCCTTCAGGTAATGATGAATTGCCTGTTCAGGATTCTGCAATTCCATCAACGAATTGGCAAGGTTGTAATGACAGCTATGGTTCTCTTTATTAAGATGGAGTGAATGCCGAAAACTTTCTGTCGCTTTTTCGTACTCACCCAGAAGATGACGGCCAATACCCTGTTCCATCCAGAGGCGGGCATTGTTTTGATCGTTCTTGAGTTCCTCTTCGATCAGGTGCAATTGATTCAGAATTTCATGCATAATTCAAAATTTAAAACTGATATCCCACCTGGAGTTCAAAAACAAAACGGTTTTGAGTACTTGTGGAGAAAATAGCTTCAATGGGCCCCAGAATTGTGAGAGTTCCGGCCGAGAGGCTGTAACCGGTATAATAGTCATTTCCCATTGGTTTGAAGTTCCAGGTATCAAAGACGTTGCCGGTATATGCATCAAACCGGATGAACCTGTGCCGTGCGACTTCAAATTGAAGTCCGGCAGAGGCCATATGAATATTTCGTCCTGATAATTGATAACGATGAAATCCGCCAAAACGAACAAATCCCAGGTGTTTTATCTGTCTGTTTGGAGAAAACCAGTAAGGCCAGGGTAATTCATCTCCAAAAGACCTGCCAAGAAAAATCGTATTTTGCAACGATAGATTATCGTGCAGGGGGTACCAACCCTGCCAGAAAAATTTCTGCTGGTTGAAACGAACATTGCTCAATGTGAAATCATCTGAAAATGTTGCTTTAAGCAACAGCCGGTGTCCCCGGTTGGTATAGGATCGGCGATTAAAAGTATCCAGCAGAAAAGTACCATAAACTGCATTGTGATCAACTCCGGAAAAAGGAATCTGTTGTGTATTGATTTCCCTGGTTTTGGTATTAAAATCTCTTCGCAAACCAAATCCGAACAGGTATGTGTGATGCATAAAGGTACCAAAAGTCATATCAAGCCGCGTCAGGTTATTCGTAACACTGGAGATGCGATCAGTTCCATCATAGTAGTCAATGCCTTCACGAAAAAAGCCGACCTGCAGGTTTAACGCCATTCGTGATCCGATACCTGCAAAAAGTAAATAATCTGCCTGGAAAGATGCATCATTACCGAGCCTCAAACCGAGTCTCAGGTTTGTCCCGCCCATAGCTAGGTTGCGAAAGGAACTGTTGAGGAATATCGAAGCTTGAGTTTCATTTTCATAACGTACGCCCACACTGAATGAATCATCCATGTTTTCGACCACCCTGATCTTCAGGTGATATTCTGGTTCGCCGATTTGCTCATTTTGTCCCAAACCCTCCAGTTCATAGGTTAACAGACTGAACAGTTTGGAGCTGTATAATCGATTGATTGATGCCTCAATCTGTTCCCTTGTTACAGTCATTCCGGCTTGAATCTCAAGGTCATTGATAATAAAATCAGCCGTTATGTCCTGGCTTCCATGAACACTGACATTCCCGATATGCACCTCTGTATCCAGTCTGTTTCTATCAATGGAAGGTTGGGCAGGTCGATTTTGTTTTTCAGCAATTTGTTTTAGTTCACTGAGATGAACTCTTGCATGTTCTTCCCCGATATTCATATATAGCTGAAGGTGATCAAAATCAGTAACGCCAAAGACGCTGAGTTCACGAATATCGATCAGTAAATCAGCCATTTCCCGTTGTTCATTAACAAGTTCCCGAATGCGAAAGCTGACCGTTTGATTCAGGATGGATGTGATTGAGTTCAAATCCTCTGCGCTTCTCAGTGAACCGGATAGATCTACAGCAATTACATAATCAGCACCCATGTCCAGGACTTCCTGTACGGGCAGATTACGGATCAGGCCCCCGTCTACCAAGGTTTTGTCACCAATTTGATAAGGAGTGAGAAGTGAAGGAAATGAAATACTTGCTCTGACGGCATCTGGAAGAAATCCGGAACGGAAAATAACAGCCTCACCGGTCTCGATGTCCGTTGCAACAGTTGCAAATGGGATTTGCAGATCGTCAAAATCCCGGACGGCCAGTTTCGGCCAGATATTCCGATTCATCCAGGTAAAAATATTTTGCCCGGGTACCAGTCCCCTGGGCAGATTAATTCCTCGATCACTTATTGGAAAACTGGCAATAAAACGCTGTTCTTCATCTTTTTCAAAGATCGAAAGATAGCGGCGGCTGGGTGTATCGGAAAAAAGATTTTCCCAGTCTGTTGTTAGTGCAATTTCACGCAATTCATCCGGTGTGTATCCTATGGCATAAAGGGCGCCAACCGCACTACCCATACTTGTACCAGCAATATAATCTACTTGTATACCGGCATCTTCCAATACTTTCAAAACACCAATATGAGCAATTCCCTTGGCGCCACCTCCACTCAATACAACTCCTACTTTCAAATCGTTAGTATGCTTTCCTTCAGGATCGATACCGTAAACAGTGACCGGGAAAAAGGAGAGTAGCAGTAGGTAAATTAACAAGAAGTATGTGGATCTGCAGCTGGTACTGATGAGCATAAACATGATGAAATTCTAAGTACTTATAAATGAATCTCTTCTGAAGGGTGTAAAACCCGCATTAATCTTAATTCTGAAATGATTCATTTATAGCATCCCTGAGATCTTCCGGCTTAATCGGTTTCATCAGAAACGCACTGTAATTCGTTTTAACGGCCAATTTCTTTACTTTATCTAACCCATATCCTGAAGTATAGATCAGCTTCAGATTCGAAAACTTACGAATTTCTTTCATCGTTTGAATACCATTCAGTTCTCCTTTAAGGTTGATATCCATGATGATTAAATCAATGTTATCAAACCGCTTGACCATCTTAATTGCATGGCTGCCGTTTTTTAAAGTTCCAAGGACAGTGTGACCCAGTTTTGTGACCACACGCTCAATATACATGCCTTGAGTTTCATCGTCCTCTACAATGACTATTTTTTTATTCGCTGACAAAGCTGCGGAGTAATGGTTATAGATTTAATTAAACGCTCATAACTATACATGAAGTATCGGATTTAGAACACGGTTATAACATATAAAGTAGATTTATAAATCATTAAGCCCAACAATTTTAAATAAGTAATCACTATCCATGCATTTCAAAACCTTCTTCTTTTAAAACGGAGACCGCTTTCTGTGTTTGAGAACCCTGAAGAATAATTTTCTTTCCATCAACATGCCCGCCGGTACCGCAAGCTGATTTCAATTTGGAAGCCAGGTCTTTTATCACTTGTGGGTTGTGTTTAATTTCCGAGATGGTAGTAATTGGATTACCGGTTTTTGGATTACGTCCTTCTTTGATTTTAAGTTTCATGTATTTTCAGATAAATTGAAAATTAAAGGTAAAATCCGTCATTATTAACTTCGAATGAAGCTTGTAGTCAATACTTTAGTTTAAAAATTTCCTTAAATCAAAACCAACAAAATAAGTCAATGACTGACAGTTATATATTTATATATTGTATAACGACTGCCAGTTATATATTAATATATTATAAGCAGTATGAATCACCCGTCAAGATACAAGTTGGAATTGAGTGAGTACAGCAGGATCTGCCGACAAGCCCAAAAAAACATTGGGAGATCATTAGATGTGTAAATTAGCAGCCTTATTCTTTTTTTTGTTATAATTCGCGGTCAGTCACTTCATTTAATTTACCTTCATGGATATGGAATTAAAATCAATTCTGCTTTTTATATTCGGTACCGGGATCATTTTACTTGGATGTCAGGCTTCAGCCGATAGGGGTAACATGGAAGACTCAGATCGTTCTGATTCTGATGAAGAGTGGACTATTTTATTTGATGGGATTAACACGGATCACTGGCGTGGTTATAATATGGAGCATTTTCCGGATCAGGCGTGGTCAATAGAAGGTGATGAGCTGGTTTTCAGCCCGACCGGGCAGGGTGGGCTTGACCTGATTACCAAAGAAAAATATCAGGATTTTGAACTGCGCCTGGAATGGAATATCAGTGAAGGCGGCAATAGCGGGATCTTTCACCATGTCATAGAGCAACCCGATCATGAAATCTATTGGTCAGGTCCCGAAATGCAAATACTTGATAATGATGCATATCCGAACTCAAATGACGATCAGCTGGCTGGTTCCTTATATGATCTGAAGCCAGCGGAACCGCAAAACACAAAACCTCAAGGTGAGTGGAATTCCGTCCGAATTATTTCAGATGGGAATCATGTGGAATATTGGCAAAATGGGGAAAAAGTCGTAGAATTTGAGCGTTGGTCATCTGATTGGTTCGATAGGGTAGGAGAAACCAAATTTGAATGCCACCCCTCGTTTGGAACAGTACCGAATGGCCATATTGGACTTCAAGACCATGGTGACGTAGTACGATTTAGAAATATTGAAATCCGGCGGCTTCATTAAACGAACTGTTAGTATCAGATGTAAAAAGTAAAATCAGCCTGAGTGATATTACAAGTTACATTTCTTGATACTTCTGATTAAGATAATCAGTATCGATTTAACACTTGTATAAAACATCATTAGAACTTATGAATTTAAACCTGAAAGCAAAGAAACAAAATACCTACGATGCAATTGTGGTGGGTACAGGTATCAGTGGTGGCTGGTCTGCGAAGGAACTATCCGAAAACGGACTCAATACACTCGTGCTCGAGCGTGGCCGTAATGTTTCACACGGAGATTATCCTACAGCGACCCTTGAACCATGGGATCTGCCGCGGAATGATGAAATTCCATATGAAGAGCGAGAGCATTATGAAAAACAGTTAAGGACCGGATACACGATTCGAGAATCTACCAAACACTGGTGGGTTCGGGATACGGATCAACCCTACAGGGAAATTGAGCGATTTGACTGGATCCGCGGTTATCATGTCGGTGGCCGGTCTATTATGTGGGGACGTCACAGTTATAGATTGAGTGATCTGGATTTTGAAGCTAATGCAAGAGAAGGAATTGCAGTCGATTGGCCGATCCGGTATTCCGATATCGAGCCGTGGTATGATTATGTCGAAAGGTTTGCAGGTATTAGTGGTGAAGCGCTTGGGATACCTCATTTTCCGGACAGCCGGTTTTTGCCCCCGATGGAACTGAATTGTGTTGAAAAACACGCAAGGGAAAAAATCAGACAACATTTCAGCGATCGGGTTTTGACCATAGGCCGTGTTGCAATGCTGACTGAACCTCATATGGGTCGGGGTCCATGTCAGTTTAGAAATAAATGCATTCGCGGATGTCCGTATGCAGGATATTTCAGCAGTAATGCTGCAACCATTCCGGCAGCTGAACAAACAGGAAATTTGACCTTGCGCCCCCATTCAATAGTCAATAAGGTCATATATGATGCTGAAACCGGTAAAGCTTCAGGTGTTGAAGTTATCGATGCTGAAACCGGCGAGATGCAGGAATTTTATGCAAGGGTTATCTTTTTAAATGCATCTGCGATTAATACAGCTATGATCCTGATGAATTCCAGGTCAGATCGATTTCCGGATGGACTTGGCAATGATTCGGGACAGCTCGGCAGGAATTTGATGGATCATCATTTCAGGGTGGGTGCCAATGGCAGATTTGAAGGATTTCAGGATAGATACTATTTTGGTCGCAGGCCAACCGGTTTCTTTATTCCACGATTCAGGAATGTAGAAAGCAACGATCGTGATTATGTGCGGGGTTTTGGTTACCAGGGAAGTGCAAGTCGCGAGAACTGGTCGAGGGTTGTGAGAGAACTCAGTATCGGTAACGAACTCAAAGAACTGGCACAAACTCCTGGAGAATGGACGATGGGGATGACTGCATTCGGTGAAATGTTGCCTCATGAAGAAAACAGGATGTGGCTCGACTTTGAAAATACAGATAAATGGGGTCAGCCGACAGTAGTATTCGATTGTAAATTCCGTGATAATGAATTGAAAATGCGGGAGGATATGAAAAACGATGCTGCTGAAATTCTGGAAGCTGCCGGTTTCAAGAATATAACTACCTACGATAATCTTGGAGCTCCGGGTTTGGGAATTCATGAAATGGGTACTGCAAGAATGGGCCGCGACCCGGATACATCGGTTCTTAATGAATGGAATCAAATTCACGCTGTTCCGAATGTTTTTGTAACCGATGGTGCATGCATGACATCAGCAGCCAATCAGAATCCATCGTTAACATATATGGCACTTTCAGCGAGGGCTGCGAATTATGCTGCTGAGGAATTAAATAAGCAAAACCTGTAAATTTTAGATATTTTTAAATTATGAGTATGGACAGAAGAGAAGCATTACGACGATCAGCCCTGTTGATGGGTGGAGTTATTTTTGCACCCAGTGCTATTGGTGTACTCAATGGATGCCAGGCCAGACCGGGTGTCGATTGGTCGCCGGAACATCTGGACCGCTCTCAGGCCAGGCTGATAACAATTCTGGTAGATATGATTATCCCTGATACGGATACACCGGGAGCCGTGGAAGCAGGTGTACCGGCTTTTGTGGAGGAGATGATTTTTGTCGCCTATAATGAAGATGCGAGACAGGAGTTTATCTCCGGGCTCGAGGCATTTGAAAACAGTGTTCTTGAGGAACACGGAAGCAGTTATGCAGACCTGGAACCGGAAGTTCAGTTTCAGGTAGCTGACTCCCAGAACAGACGTGCCGTTGGTGGAGAGCATACAGACGATCAGGCTGCACAGTTTTTCCTGGTAATGAAAGAGCTCACGGTTATGGGGTATTTTACAAGTGAAATCGGTGCAACCCAAACACTGCGGTATGAAAAAGTTCCAGGCCGTTATGATGCCTGCATTCCGTTTGATGAGGTCGGAAAAACCTGGGCGACCTGATCAGCTATGTCACCGCAAAGAGTTTGGCCAAAAGCACTGAAAGCGGTAATAAAAGAAATACAATCAAACCCGCAATAATTCCTCCGAAACCGGCAGCCAGAGCACTATTTAGTATAATCAGACTGAGTACACCTCGTTTTACAGCTATTTTGATATGATTCGGCTCGGGATTCTTTGCCGCTTTTAAAAAATCGGGTACAAGTAAAAAACCAAGCAGAGACACAAAAATAACAGCCGGCAGGAACTGATAATCAGGGAATATTGCAAGCAGAAGTAGTGTTAGTAATACTAACAGGATAATAGCAAATGCCAGATAACCGGTTATTTTATTTCCGCCTTCCACTTCGCCCTGGCTGATAAGAGTGATTGCCCCGATATAGGCTACAGGAATCAATGCCAGAGGCCACCAGACTGTAAGTGCAACGGGCAGAATGGCAATTCCAAGCATCAGGTTACCTCCTCGGCATACACCCATAAAAAGCGGACCGGAAATGACAGAATGCTTCGCTCTTGCATCATAATAGATGGCACAGATGGCGATGGCAATGGCAATCACTCCTGCAGCTACATTTACCTGAAATGCCGATAAAACTCCTATTATCAGTAACAGGGAGCCGATAATCGCTGCAGTGGTTAAGGAGACTTTGCCTGCCGGAATGGGCCTTTCAGGACGTTCAATACTGTCAAGTTCAGCATCAAAGACATCGTTAAAAACGACACCGCCACCATACAGGCCAAATGTAGCCAAAAGAAGCCATGGTAATCCTTCATAAGACACGGAAACGCTTCCGTCAAGAAACAAAAAAGTTCCTCCGGCTATTGTAAATCCGGCAAGAATATCTGCAAAAGCCGTAACTATATTTGCCGGACGCATCAATTCGAGTATTGCACGGAAGGCAGCAAGAAGCTTATATGACATAAATTTGGTTTGTGGATCTTACTGGATAATAATATCGTCGTCATTATCGGTCATATCTTCCTCGACAAAAGGACGATGTCCACCACGCAGGACCGTATTTCCACTGAATGTTTGACGCTGATCAATCAATGGGCGATTGAGCCAGTCGTCCTGGTTAAATTGACCACTCTGTCCGTAAGCATCCAGTGCATTTTGATAAGTCAATTTCTTTACATCCTCTTTTGAAATACCCCGCTGGAGCATCAATTTGGCTGTTTTAGGTACTCCAAGAGGATCGCTGTGCCCCCAATCGGCGGCACTGTCGATAAAAATCCGTTCTGTACCGTATTCTTTTACGATTTCTACCATTCGTTCATTGCCCATTTTAGTACCTGGATAAATGGTGAATGCTGTCCAAAAACCGCGATCGAGAACATCTTCGACGGTCTCTTCATTATTATGATCGATAATAACCCTGGAAGGATCCAAACCGTGTTCTTCGCACAAATCCATACTTCTGAGAGTACCTTCTTTTTTATTCCGGTGCGGGGTATGAACAAGTACAAGCATATCCATTTTTTTTGCCAGGTCAAGCTGAGCATGAAAATATTTTTCCTCCAGGTCGGTCATATCGTCATAGCCGATTTCACCAATAGCAACCACACCTTCCTTATTTGCATATCGGGGAATTAAATCCATGACTTCATCAGCCAGCTTCTCGTTATTGGCTTCTTTCGCATTAAGTCCGATGGTACAATAATGTTGAATGCCAAACTGACTGGCTCTGAAACGCTCCCAACCGACTATCATACTAAAATAATCGAGCATGGCTCCTGCATTGGTTCTCGGTTGACCCAGCCAAAAAGCCGGTTCGATCACAGCAACGACACCGGCTTTGCGCATAGCTCTGTAATCGTCTGTTGTTCTTGAAATCATATGTACATGGGGGTCAATAAAAAATAGGTCTTCTATAGAGTCAGACATAATATCTATCGGTTTTTTTTTAAAAACTGCATTAAGACTTTCAATGATACGAGTACTGTAAAATTAATTACCAGTTGAATTTATCCTTTCAAACTGTATGCCGATGTCATCCCAGGTTACACCTTCAGATTTTAATTTTACCCTAAGTTCGGAATATTCATTGAGCAGGGAATCTGCAGAAGTGGAACCGGAATCAAGAAGGGCAAGAATCGCTGCTTTTTTTTGAATTTCCTCGGGATGTTTCAGAACTTCTTCGATGTCGTTGATATTAGTATCATCAATAAAAGGCCCTACAGGACGCCATAGCTCAGGAGATACCGTGCGTCCGGCCGACCAGCGTTCATGGGCATACTCTACGAGCATTTTTGCCAGTTCAGGGTTTGCTCGCCTGTCAATTCCTATGATCGGGTAGAGAGGACTCTCCACAAAAAGGGCTTTCAGAACGATTTGATTCCAGGCGACATTATCCATGTATTCCGACGGATATGGGTTTCTGAGAGCAACTGCATTGAAAACGGAAGTGATATTACTGCGTACTCCCTCGGCTGCTCGCTCAGTCAGTTCATTTGGCCACGGAAGTACCGGCAGGCTTTGGTATAGTGCAACGGCTTCTTCCATGTCACTTGAGATAAATAGTTTTTCAAGTTTATCCAGGAATTCATCTTTTTCCCTTTCAGCAAGTGACAACAGCAACAAAGTCCTGCCGATTTGATCGGTACGCCAACTGGCAGGATTCCAGCCGGCTCGCAGTCGTTTTGCCTCGATGAGTTCTGCATCAGACAGATTGAGCCGTTCCTTCGGAATAAACCGCGGAACACCACTTACAGAGGAGAACACTTCCCAATCTTCCGCTTTGTAAATTAGGCGCGAAGCGATATCGGTAAGCTTTTGTAGGGAATCTTTGTCAAGACGTTTGGAAAGCCAGCTTAAAATTAAATTCCGTATTTTTTCGGTATTTAGGTTATTTTGATGATTAGTCACAGTTCTTGAGATTTTTTTTAAAGTTTATAACCAATGAGACACCGACTCTTGTTGGTATAAGAACATAAACAACATGTAATACGTTTGATTCAAACAAAATGTAAACTTAAATTTTTTGTAAATAACTTCATATTTTTCATCAACGAATCTTCCTTAAAATTCAGAAAATTTTAAGGAAGATTCGGGCTGGTATATTTTCACACCCGGCTCTTTTACAGGTTTCATCTTTTTCATTAGATCAGATTTACCAACCGGGCATCTTTCATATTGAAGAAACGTAGTTATTAATCATTTAAATGCTTGTAAAAAAGTAAAAAGAGCCACTTAAATTTTGGCAATTTACGCTATCATCAAAATAATATGAAATTAATCAGACAGCAATTTACGGTGCCCTTTGAATACGAAGTGGTTTTTACGGACGGTTTGTTTGATTGCGGCAATCCGCTTTTTAAAGAACAAGTAGAGGCACAGTCTGTACGGCATGATAAAAAACTTTATTTTGTTCTGGATGAGGGGATGTATAAAAAACACCCCGGACTATGGGAGCGAATACGAAATTACATTTCAACTGTTACGAAATCTTGCCAGATTGTTTCTGATCCCCTGGTGATACCGGGCGGGGAAGCGGCAAAAAATGATAATTTGCATATAAAGAAAATACTAAATGCTGTTGATGAATATAAAATTGACAGACATAGTTTTATTGTAGTAATCGGGGGCGGAGCTGTAATTGACACTGCCGGTTATGCGGCTGCAGTTGCACACAGAGGCATTCGTCTAATCAGAATTCCAACAACGGTATTGGCTCAGAATGATGCAGCTATTGGGGTAAAAAATGGGATGAATGCTTTTGGAAAAAAGAATTTCATAGGTACGTTTGTACCGCCCTATGCTGTACTGAACGATTTTCTGTTTTTAAAAACACTGGACGATCGTGACTGGAGGTCCGGTATCTCTGAAGCGGTTAAAGTGGCTTTAATCAAGGATTCAACATTTTTTCGGGAGTTGGAAGAGAGTGCGGCTCTTTTGGTTGATCGTGATATGAAGGCCATGAAAAAATTGATTTATCGTTGTGCCGAGTTACACCTGGAACACATAGCAAATTCCGGGGACCCGTTTGAAATGGGATCTTCAAGACCTCTTGATTTTGGCCACTGGTCTGCACATAAACTCGAGCAATTGACAGAATATGAGATTCGTCATGGTGAAGCAGTGGCTATCGGAATTGCCCTGGATACAGTTTATTCGAGCCTGAAAGGGCTTATTAGCCAGATAAATATGGAACGTGTACTGTCTCTTTTCAAAGAGTGCGGTTTTCATCTTTATGTACCTGAACTTGAAAATAAAATTGACAAGGAGCATCATCCTGAATCCATATTTCAGGGACTGGAAGAGTTCAGAGAACATCTGGGTGGTAAACTGACCATCATGTTGTTGCAGGATATCGGAACAGGCATTGAAGTGAACCAGGTAGATACGAAATTATATCGTGAAGCGGTTCAAACGCTGAAATCCTATGAGGCTCAACCTGTACGACAAGTGTCTGAAAATGAAATTTAGTGAAACTCATTCTGGACATCTTACCTATTGTTCAAATATACACCCGGGAGAGAAATGGGAAGATCATTTTGGCCAGCTTCGTACATATCTGCCTGGCATAAAAAGAAAGGTTTCTCCCGATCAACCGTTTGGTACAGGATTAAGGCTTTCGGCTAAGGCTGCCAATGAGCTTATCCGGCCAGACGTGCTGGAAGCATTTAAGAATTGGTTAAAACAAGAAGATTTATATCTGTTTGCGATTAACGGATTTCCATATGGCAGTTTTCATGGCGAGAGAGTTAAGGAAAATGTATATGCTCCCGACTGGTCGGATGAGCGCCGGCTGAAATACACGCTCAATCTTGCAGATATTTTGTCTGAATTAATACCGGATTATGTAGATGGTGGAATCTCCACCTCCCCGGTTTCCTATAAATACTGGTTTGATTCGGAAGCGGACTGCACAGATGTTATGTTGAAAAGTGTCGAAAAATTCTCTGATGTAGCCTGGCATTTATCGCAGATCGAAAATCAAAAAAACCGGTACATTCATCTTGATATTGAACCCGAACCGGATTGTTTGCTGGAGAACGGCATTGAAACGGTTTCATTTTTTAAACAATGGCTGTTGCCTGAAGGAAGCAACTATTTACAGAGGAAACATCAACTGAATAAGAAGGATGCCCGAGAAATGTTATTGCGTTATATACAGGTTTGTTATGATACCTGTCATTTTGCTGTCGAATTTGAAGATCCGGAACAGATCATAAATATGTTTGTATCAGAAGGAATTGGCATTGGCAGAACACAGATCAGTTCTGCGCTAAAAGTTCCCCTTGGAGATGACCCGAAAAGAAGGGAAACATTAAAAAAACATTTGACCAGGTTCAATGAGCCTGTTTACCTGCATCAGGTAGTAGAATTGAGATCAGATGAAAGCTATCGACAATACAGGGATTTGGATCAGGCGCTTAAACATATCGATAACCCTGAAGCTGTAGAATGGAGAATCCACTTTCATGTCCCTGTATTTCTGGACAGATTCGGGGATCTTCAATCAACCCGGGACCACATCAAGGACAGCTTGCCTTTGATCTTCGAAAAAACGGGATGCCGTCATTTTGAGGTGGAAACCTATACCTGGGATGTTTTGCCGGATGAATTAAAAACTGATATCGGTGATTCAATAGTTCGTGAACTTGATTGGGTGCTGAAGGAAATGCAATATTGATTTAATCGAATTAATCTCGACCAGCCATGCATAAAACTGCTGTTTTAAATGTTGTCGGTTTGACTCCGGATTTTATTGGTAAAAACACTCCGAAAATTTCAAAATGGATTTCGAATGGAAAGATGAGTCCGATAAAGTCGATGCTGCCGGCGGTGACATGTTCGGTGCAGGCTACCTATCTGACGGGTGTTTTACCCGACGAGCACGGAATTGTAGCCAACGGGTGGTACTTCAGAGACCTTGACATCATCAAATTCTGGCGCCAATCCAACAAGCTTATTGAAGCTCCCAAGATATGGGAACGCCTGAAAGAAGGAAATTCCGCGTTTACCTGTGCCAACCTTTTCTGGTGGTACAACATGAACTCCACGGTCGATTACCTGGTAACTCCCAGGCCGATCTATCGGGCTGACGGAGTTAAAGTGCCCGATATTCTTACCAATCCGATTGACATGCGCGATGAATTGCAGGATAAACTTGGACAGTTCCCTTTATTCAAGTTCTGGGGACCAAATACGTCCATAGAGTCCAGCGCCTGGATTGCCGATTCAGCAAAAGAAATTGCACAAAAATATGATCCTACATTATCGCTGGTATACTTGCCGCATCTGGACTACAACCTGCAGCGAATCGGGCCGGATCATCCA
>SLOU01000220.1 GCA_007132385.1 Balneolaceae bacterium
GTGCACCTGAATGGTGATGTTTTGTTGTTTGATTATATATCTTGTAAATTACGCATTATCAGGAAGATGCACAAGCTATCTTCTTATTTTTTTCCGCAAAATCGCTCAATTTAGGTGATAGCAAACAGAATCGAGATTGTGGAAAAGTCAAAAGTAAAACATAATTAACCATCGAATAATTATCCTGGAGGAAAGAATATATGAGTGATTTAAATATTGGTATCGTAGGATTGGGCTGGGTGGCTGGAGCACACATTGAGACATTCAAGAATGTCGAAGGGGCCAATGTGACAGCGGTCTGTTCACGACGATCATTGAATGAAGCTGATTTGGAAAAGGAGTATGGCATTCCTTTGAAAGCTTACCAGGATTTTGACGAAATGCTCAAGGATCCATCACTGGATGTCATCGATATATGTACACCCCATCCGTATCATCCGGAACAGGCTATTGCGGCTGCAAAGGCCGGCAAACACTTGATTATTGAAAAACCGATTGCTCTGAATTATGCGGATGCTAAAGCTGTCGGTGATGCCATCCGTGAAGCCGGCGTTCTGGCTTGTGTTTGTTTTGAAGTACGGTTCAGTGGCCAGGGAATGGCCATCCGATCCATGCTGGACGAAGGCCTTCTTGGGGATCTTCATTATGGGGAAGTTGATTATTATCATGGAATTGGCCCCTGGTACAATCAATATGAGTGGAATATAAAAAAGGAGATGGGCGGCAGCAGCTTGTTGACGGCCGGGTGTCATGCCCTTGATTTATTGCTGTGGTACATGGATAGTGAGGTTGAAGAGGTGACGAGTTACAGTAACAAATCCGGCAGTCAGTATTTCAAACCCTATGAATATGACACCACATCAATAACCATTTTGAAATTCAAAAACGGCAAGATAGGGAAAGTTGCTTCCGTAGTTGATGCCCTTCAGCCGTACTATGTCCATATTCACCTGTTAGGAAGCGAAGGAAGCCTGTTAGATGACCAGTTTTATAGTTCCAGGTTGAAAGGTACTACCAAAGACCGATGGAGTCGAATTGCTGCTCCCATGATCGATTCAGGAGATGTAGACGATCATCCATACCAGCCGCAATTTCAGGCTTTTGTGGAGAGTATAGGGAAAGGTGAGCCGATGCCGCTGACTGATTTCGAAACGGCATTCAAGACACATGAAGCTGTTTATGCGGCAGACCTGTCGGCAAAGACCGGGAAACCGATCAAGATTGCACAGCTGGATGAATAGATTCCGGCTCGATTCATTTTGGATTATATAGGAACCTGATGCTTCTGCATCCGGTCTGCCCCTGCTTTACTACTACAGCCGACGACGGGTTTCATTGAAACGCGGTGAATTTTGATTATTCTCGTTTCAATTAAAATGGGAAACAGGGTGCAACAGGTTTATTCGTACTTTATCATTGATTCAACCAAATAACTATGACCGAATCCAACCCTTATATCGTCACCACCTTATTTCGCGAACTACATAGCACTGATTCATACCGGTGTGGAGTTAAATCTACCATCTGTTTTATCTGGCTTTTCCTGTTGCCGGTGTTGTCACTTTCTGATAGCACATCCCGGGCCGCAGAAACGGGCGATGATCAGGTCTTCAAGGCAGGTGCTGCAATGATGGATATTACTCCCCCGCTGGGTACGCCTGTAGTCGGAGGTTGGCAGCCGACTCCGGCAATCCATGTGAATGATCCTTTGTATGTTCGTGTACTGGCTCTTGATGATGGTGAAACTACTTTGATTTTTGCAGTTTGTGATCTTCTTGGAATACCACAAGAGATTGGTAAAAAAACGAAGAAACTGATCGAAGAGCAGGTTGGTCTGCCGCCATCACATGTGGTTATTACCGGAACGCACACCCATTCTGCCGGCACACCGTTCTCTTATAACGGGGGGGGCAGCCGCTTGTACAGGCCGGATGGTGAGTTGAATTCCTACCAAATGTTTATTGCCCGGAGAATTGCAGACGCTGTACAGGTTGCAATAAATAATCTCGAACCGGCACAGATCGGTAAAGGTTCCGGATATGAACCAACTCAGGTGTTCAATCGGCGTTGGTTCGTGGATTCCGAGGAGTTACGGAGAAATCCATTCGGTGGGGTAGACAGGGTGCGCATGAATCCACCCAGAGAGTCACCGGAATTGATGGAACCCGCCGGGCCAACCGATCCTGAAATATCTTTTATTTCAGTTCAGTCGAAAGAGGGTCGGCCTATTGCACTTCTCGCCAACTACTCCCTTCATTATGTTGGAGGAGTTCCTGCTGCTACAATTTCTGCGGATTACTTTGGTGTTTTTTCCGATCGTATTCAGGAACTTCTGGATGCCGACAGGCAGGATCCACCTTTTGTAGGTATCCTTTCCAATGGTACAAGTGGTGATATCAACAACATCAACTTTTCGATATCTGGTGAGTCAAGAGGACACTATGAAAAAATGCGTAAAGTTGCAGATTTGGTAGCCACAGAAGTACATCGCGCTTATCAGCATATTGAATATAAGGACTGGGTGAAGCTTGATGCCCGCTATGAAGAAGTTGCTCTGCGACGCAGAGAGACTTCGGAAGAGATGATCGCCTTTGCCCGTGAAATTCTGGATCGGTCGGAAAATGAGCCGCAATGGCACAATCGTGAAACAACCTATGCCCATCGTGTTCTTGGATTATCTGAAACTCCTGAAACATGGGAAATTCCGCTTCAGGCATTTCGTATCGGTGATCTGGGTGTTGCCGCTATTCCGGCAGAGGTATTTGTGGAAATTGGTCTTGAAATCAAGGAGAGAAGCCCTTATTCAAAATCTTTCACACTATCTCTGGCGAATGGATATGAAGGTTATCTTCCCACCGTTGAACAACATGAGTTCGGTGGGTACGAAACGTGGACTGCTACAAATCGATTGGAAATTGAAGCTGCATCAAAAATTATTGATACTTTAATGCGGTTCTTTCAGGACATGAACTGAGGGCATCACTTTTCCATCATACAGTAACAGGGTTTCGTTTTTTTCAGACGACACCGTAAATACAAACCGATCGTTTGATTTGAGTTCCGGTTTCATTTGCGGATGTGTCTAATCGATGCGGCTGTCAGACCAGTATTTCAAATCAAGGGACCAATACCCGCCGCCTTTGATGTAGAGAAAAATTGATCCGATCAGCATGGCCAGGTCGTTGCGCGATTCATGCAGCATACTGAGTAATCCGTAATGTTCCAGGTCTCTCAGACTGAATCCCCAGAAACCGGTGCCTAAAAGAATGGGCAGTTTGGTGGTAAAGAGCGCGACCAGCATGATGCAGATAAGTGGTATCACAGAAAAACGGGTTAACAACCCCAATAATACCAGCAAGCCGCAAATTACTTCAAGGCCTCCTACGAAATAGCCATTAAATTCGGGAAAGGGGATACCGATGGACTCAAATCGTCCGGCACCGCGCAAATCAGGGTATAAAAATTTTTGAAATCCTTCGGATAAAAAAACCAGTCCTACAAGGATTCGGATGAGAATCGTAGTTTTGTCCCGGTCGGTTAGCAGAAAGTGTTTTAAGTACATTTTTTATATGCGATTTGTGATTATTTACATTTTTGGATCAAGCACTTATCACCGGATTGTACATATCCTCCGGATGCTTGAAAGCTCGGTATGTCTCGAATCGTCCTGATCAACCTTCCTCAAACACCCCGGCCAGAAAAAGGATATGCTCGTTGAGATCGGTGTCGATAAGCCTGGCTCCGTGGTGGATATCCTCCCGGTTGATATTGGCTGCAAACCGCTTGTCTTTCAACTTTTTGGTTACCGATTTCGCTTTCATCCCCGAAAAACCGTCCGGTCGCATTAATGAAACAGCGTGCATGAAACCACTGATCTCATCGCAGGCAAACAGGTAACGCTCGATCTCGGTTTCGGGTTGCTTTCCGGTCCGTTCCGGAGCGTGAGCCCGGATCGCTTCCGTTACCTCGACAGGTAACTTCGCCTCCGGGAACACATGCTCAAGTGCATGATTCGGGTGTTCATCTGGATATTTTTCCCAGTCGAGATCGTGCAATAGACCCGCAAGCCACCAGTTTTCGACGTCCAAACCACTCTTGCCGAGTTTGCGAGCATACGCTGCCATTGCAGCGGCTACCATACGACAGTGATGTCGCAGGTTGTCGTTGTCAATCCAGGATTCCATCAGATTTTCAGCTTCATGTCTGGTCATATTATCTTATTTTTAAGGTAGTCCAGGGCGGACATCTCCCTCCACACCCACATATGGTTTACTGGACCCGTCATAATCATTAATTGCGCATGCTGCAATATCCATTGTAGATCTCGAAGTGACGTAATATTTCGACCGGAGCTTGGACATGTCCGTTTTTGTGCGTGTCCATCTCGTCTTCCTGGTTGTGCGATTTGTTGAATTGGGTTGCAAAGAACGATTGTGCATGGGCTGTACCTGTCGGGTCGAATATCAGGCTGGCGGTCCAGCACAGAACCCATACAGTTAAAAGTAGAAAAGTGGGCATGCCTGCAATCGATAGATTACGGAATACGTTCATATGCAAATTATTGTTAATTCGTATGTAATGACTCTTTTAACAGGTTAGAAGAGTCTCCGTTAAATTTGTTCAAGTTGGATATTTGTTCAAGTTGGATGATGATATATAACACCACCCATATTTGCAAAAATAAGTCATCCTTTTTTAGTCACTTCCACTTAACAGTCCACCAGTTGCCAATTACCAATTGTCAATTTCAAACATATTCATTTGTGTTGACAATGCGAAACCTGCCATAGTCACTTAGCCATTCCGCTTGTATGTAGATAAGGTATTTCGTTCCTGATGTGAAACGAATCAAGATATTCGGTTTGCTACAGAAATAAATCATGCCGTAAGGTTCGCGATTATGCGGGATAATTATGATCTGATTCACAGTTTTTTTATTATCCCGTCATTTTGATTATAAAGCTTATGTATGTTCAAATATAGTTCAAATATTGCAGCAGGAAATCTTATTATCCGATTATCCGGAAATCTGGAATTAACCAACTCAAAATCATATAATCCAATATCTAACAATATGGAAATGATAAAAAGCAAAATTATTCCGATCGCACTATGAATTCAAAATCAGAAGACTATCAAGGGACTCCAAGCTTTTACAATTCCCGGGAAGTATTTGAAAAATTTCTCGCCCATACATCCTATTACCGGAGTCTTCAGGAGGCTGTAGGTAAGCTGGCATTCCTCATCTCACCTGAAACCATGCTGGAACTGGGGTCCGGAACCGGAGCGACAGCGTGTCAACTGGCATCCAGACACCCTTCGACGGAAATTCACGCCATTGATGCACGAGATAATATGGTCATTGCCGGTCGCGAATTGGCCCGGCAGATGCAATTGAAAAATCTGCACTTTACTAAGGCGGATATGCTGGATTATGTTGCGGATCACAAAATGCTGCCGCTATTTGTGTATATGCTATACGTGTTTCATCATATTCCGGATCCCGACAGTCATAAAGTGGAATTTTTGAAAAAATGCAAAGAGAAAATTCCTCCGGGAGGCTATTTGTGTATCGCCGATGTGTTCATACCGGATATTCGCAACGAAACCGAACTTGAGTCCCAGCTGTTGCGAAACTGGAGTGCGCGAATCATGGAGGCCTATTCAAGTGTGTTTTGGGAGTCGTTGTCTGACATAACCGAAGATGGAGTCAGTTTTGCACAAGACGCCGCCAGATATTCCATGGATTATGAACGGGAGTGTGGTGATATGGTCATTCACCGAAACAATGAGTTTATGATCAGCACCAGCTGGCTTGTGGATCGGGCCCGGGAAACCGGATTTGATGTCATACTCAATGAACCGGTTAATACTGTAGGTGATTCTGTTGTTTTGCTGCAAAATACCTCCGGACTGTGACCATAATGCACGACCCGGAAATAAGAATAGGTGTGAGAACTGCGATTATCGGTTGACGATCTGCAAAGTCCGGAATGGTTGTTCCCGGATTGCCGTGACTTATCAGTATTTTTTTTACATTCAACCTGTATGAGCTGAACTCTGACACGTTAATTGAAAAGTAACCAAATTGATACCCGAATAATCAGGAAAATTACGTGAGTAAAATTAATTTAGCAGTAGTACCTGTAGCTGGAATGGGAACCAGACTTCTACCGGCTACCAAGTCACAACCCAAGGAAATGCTTCCGGTGGGGAGAAAAC
>SLOU01000267.1 GCA_007132385.1 Balneolaceae bacterium
ATAGTCAAAAAATTTTTCACCCAGTTCCGGTTGAAATTCGGTAACATTATTAAAATTCTTCAGATCTTTGGGGTCGTAATAGGTTTTATTCATAAGTCAGAAACCGATTTGTTAATTTTACGTTTTTTTTATTTCCTCGTTGGAATGCAATATTTTAGCTGCCTGATTTTGTCGGGAAACATTAAGGCAACAACTTTTCCACATTCGTATATAATAAGTTAATAGCATATGAGTATCACATAAATTGAAATTGTTTAAAGTGTATAACATCTGTGGCTTCTTATTAAAGAATGGATCACGTTTAATTTTCAGAAGATAATTACATTGAAAACTATGAAAAGCATTCTGTCGTCAGCGATATTATTTGCAATGGTCATTTGTTTTCAACCCGAACAGGCTCAGGCTCAGGATCAGGATCAGGATCGGCCGACAAATCGTGAAGTGGGTATCATTGTCGGAGAACCGACCGGATTTAGCGGTAAATTCTGGACCAGTGACCGGACAGCAATTGGCCTCGGCCTGGCTTGGTCATTCGGAGGTCGCGGGTCGATGCATATACATGGAGATTACCTGTTTCACCATCGAATCGAAGATCCCGACCTGGATTTTTACTACGGACTCGGAGCAAGGCTTTTAATGCGGGATGATGCAGCCCTCGGTATCCGAATACCGCTGGGTATTCAATATAATATTCCGGATACAAATCTTTCCGCATTTTTCGAGCTTGCGCCAATGCTGAACCTGGCACCGGCAACCGATTTTGATCTTAACGGCGGGCTCGGCATCCGGTACTTTTTCTGATATCGTTCGATTAAGAAACTATCCATATGCCCCATATTCTCACTGATACGTTTACCCGGCGGTTGTACGCCAATGATGCTTCGATGTATGAAGAGATGCCACAGGGGGTTTATTTTCCGGAATCAACGCGGGATATGGTCGAATTGGTAAAAAAAGCCAATTCTGAGGGTTTTTCGATTGTCCCGCGAAGCGGTGGCACCAGCCTGGCCGGACAAGCGACTGGAGGCGGAGTGGTGATGGACGCATCACGCCACCTGCAAAAAATTCATGATATTGATCCGGAAAAACGAACAGCGAATGTCCAGCCCGGGGTGATTCGCGATGGCCTCAACCGCGCTCTGGAACGTCACAAACTTCAATTCGGACCCGATACATCTACGACCAACCGCTGCATGATTGGCGGGATGATCGGCAATAATTCCTGTGGGCTCTATTCCATCCGCTACGGAACTACACGCGATCATATAATGGAAATTCAGGGGGTTTTGAGCGATGGCTCGGTTGCAGTATTCAAACCGCTCAATCAGCCGGAGCTGGATGCAAAATGTAAAATGGCCAATCTCGAGGGACGAATTTATCGGGGAATGCTGTCGCTGCTGAAGAAAAACAAGAAAAAAATTCTGGAATCATATCCCCATCCGGAGATCATCCGGCGTAATACAGGTTATGCCCTCGACCGGCTCTGTGAGATGGATCCGATTACCCCGGGTGGGCGTCCCTTCAACCTGGCGGAATTGCTCTGCGGCAGTGAAGGTACCCTCGCGCTGACCGCATCGGCCAGATTGAATCTTGTGACGGTTGACCGTTACAGCCTCCTGGTCATTCCGCAGTTTGATGATCTGCTGGAGTCGATGCGGGCTACCGTTGAAGCTGTGAAGTTTGAGCCGGCGGCTGTAGAACTGGTCGATGATATTATCCTTCAGGCAACAAAGGGCAATATCGAACAGAAAAAAAACCGGTTTTTCCTGGAAGGAGATCCGGAATGTATTTTGATCATCCAGTTCAACGGAGATGACCCGAAAAAGCTGGAAGAGAAGGCGGAGAAACTGATTCGCAGGCTTCGGAAAAAACAAATGGGTTACACCTGGCCGGTGATTGCCAATCAGGAAAAGATGCAAAGGGTGTGGGACCTGAGAAAAGCGGGGTTAGGTTTGTTAATGGGACTTGGAAAAGATGCCCGATCACCGACGTTTGTAGAGGATACGGCAGTACGGGTGGAGGATCTGCCGGACTATGTTCGTGATTTCAAAAAACTGTTAAGCAAATATGAGACGAACTGTGTGTTTTACGCACACGCTTCGGTAGGCGAGTTGCATCTTCGGCCGTTGCTGGATATTACCAGTCAAAAAGGTATTGACAAAATGAAGGCGATGGCAGATGAAGTCGCCGGTCTGGTGGCCAAATACAGAGGCTCGCTGAGCGGAGAACATGGCGACGGCAGGGCAAGAGCGCCCTATATCGAGAAAGTTTTGGGTGCGGAAATGATGCCCCTTCTCCGGCAGGTAAAAGAGTTTTGGGACCAGGAGTACAGGCTTAATCCGGGGAAAATTATCAACCCCAAACCGATCGATGCCAATTTGCGAATTTCAGCTGATTACAAAGTGCCGGACCCGGATACCGTCTTCAAATGGAGAAAGGAAGAAGGGTTTGGACACGCCCTGGAGCAATGCAATGGCGCGGGAGTATGCCGGAAAAGAGCGGAAAGCGGTGGAACGATGTGCCCATCCTATCATGCCACACTGGAAGAAAAAGATTCCACTCGCGGCCGTGCCAATTTGTTTCGCCAGATTTTTATCAGCCGTCAGCACGAAGCTTTTTCATCTGAAGAAATCAAACAGGGACTCGAGCTTTGTTTGAGCTGCAAAGCGTGCAAGAGCGAATGTCCGGCCAATGTGGATATGGCAAAGATGAAAGCCGAATTCATGCATGGCTGGCACAGAGAGAAGGGTAAAACGACGGCCGATCGTTTTTTCGGGGAGCCGGAGCGAATGTACCCATGGGCATCGGTGTTTCCGCGGCTGTCGAACCTGGTCACCAGAAACAAAGCGGTTCGCTACCTCTTGCAGGAGTTGATTGGTGTGGATGCACGGCGAACATTGCCACGATTTGAAAAGCAGACATTTCGATCCTGGTTCCGGGCAAACCGCTCTTCATTTCAGAAGGGAAACCGGCCGCGTGTGGCCCTGTTGGCAGACCTGTTTACCAATTATCATGATCCGTCCATTGCCAGGGCGGCTTGCCGGGTGCTGCACAAAATGGGTTATGAGGTGATCTTGCCCGATGTGATGACGACCGGAAGGCCGCAGATCTCCCGGGGGCTGCTCGACAGGGCAAAAGAAATTTGTGAAACGAATCTGCGGGTTTTACATCCGCTTGCGGGTGGCGATGTACCAATCATTGGACTGGAACCTTCTGAAATCCTTACTTTGAGGGATGAATATCTCGATTTGTGTGAGGAGGATCAGTTGGGAGCTGCCGAAAAGGTAGCGGAAAACAGTTGGCTGTTTGAAGAGTTTCTGGGTAATCACCTTGAAAAATATCCGAAAGATTCAAAACGGTTCAGGGCAGCCAAAACAGAGGTTGCTTTGCATGGGCACTGTCATACGAAGGCGCTTGTTGGCAATGAGCCGCTGCTAAAACTGCTAAAACTATGCGGATTCCGTGCGACTGACCTGAATACCGGATGCTGTGGAATGGCCGGCAGTTTCGGGTATGAACAGGGCCATTTTGACGTATCGATGGCGATCGGCGAGCAGGTATTGTTTCCCGCAGTTCGCAAGCTGGATTCTGATACATTGCTTTGTGTACCGGGTTTTTCCTGTCGGCACCAGATTGCCGATGGCGTGGGCAGAGAGGCACTGCATCCGGCGCAGTTACTGGATCGGTATATGATGCATTAAATTTTATTTGGAAAAACTATAGTAAAATCATATTAACATTCAACCATAAACCATAAACCTTAAACTAAAAACAAAATACGATGATACGATTAATGACATTCTTCTTTGTAATTTCACTTTTAATAATACCTGTTGAAAGTTATGCTCAACAGGATATGACAAAAAAACTGACACTGGAAGATGCCACAAGAATTGCCGATGCGGCGGAGGAACGGGCTAATCAGGATGATTGGACAGTAGTAATAGCTGTAGTAGACGATGGCGGACACCTGATTCTGCTCAGAAGAATTGACGGAACTCAACTCGGAAGTATTGATATCGCGATCGAAAAAGCGCAAACGGCTATGTATTACAAACGTCCTACAAAATCCTTTCAGGATGGAGTGGCAGGTGGGAATACAGCCATATTAAATCTGCCGAATTTGCTGCCATTTGAAGGAGGTGTTCCGATTACACATGACGGCCAAATTATTGGGGCTATCGGTGTGAGTGGAGTAACCGCTGCGCAGGATGGAATTATTGCCGAAGCGGGCATTGAGGCACTCTAAAAAGTCAGATCTCAATCTGACTTTCATATTCTTCTTTCTTTAATATAACATTGCATTAGGGTGTAGATTTACATTCAACGGGTGGGTTATATCTGCCCGTTGTAAATCTTCATTTACCAAAAATTATCCCATTCAAATCAAATGATCATGGATTCCTATTCGGGTCCGATAGCCATGAACCGTTCAGCTGGAAATTGCTGACTGTTTACCACAATGTAGCACTTATCGGGTAATCTGTGTAATAGCAGTGAGAAGCTTATCTCAGGAAACTAATTTTGAAGGTGACAAGTAATTGTAAAAAAGGCGGATAATATTTTTCAGGTTAGGTATACGGCCCGGTTCATGTGCATTAATAGTAATGACATTCACGAAAATAGGAGACATATCAAGAAAACTTTAAGAAAACAGGATCGTTTTAAAACTATAATCCTAAAGAAAACGTCTATTTATCATGAAACCCCAAAGAATGAAAAGATTTGAGAAAGTGACTGCATTTATACTGACTTTTATGCTCGCTATTCCGGTTGCAGGCTGTGATTCATTTCAGTCGGGCAATGACGATGACCCGGACCCGCAATTTGAACGCCGTGAGCTTCCGCGGGATTTGACTGTCGAGGAAAAGAAGATTGTGGATGGCGGCGGATACTTCGGATTTGACCTGATACACAAACTGCTCGAAAGAGAGCCGGAGAAAAGTCATTTTGTGTCCCCTTTGAGCATTTTAATGGCTTTCGGGATGACAATGAACGGGGCTGAAGGGGAAACCTACGAACAGATGCAGGAAGCCTTCGGCCTGAATGGAATGAGTCGTGAAGAGGTCAACCAATCAGCCCGGGATTTGATCGACCTGTTAATCGAATTCGACGAGGATGTACGGTTTGATATCGCCAATTCGATCTGGTACCGGGATGGTTTTGCGGTAGAAGAGGATTTTTTGCAGACCAACCAGACCTTTTATCATGCAATGATCGAAGCGGCTGATTTCAGCAACTCGGAAACGGTCGAACGTATTAATCAATGGGTATATGATCATACGGAAGGGCTAATTGAAGAGATTGTGGAAGAACCGATTGATCCGCTAACCGTCATGTTTCTGATCAATGCCATCTATTTTAACGGTAACTGGACGGTAGAATTCGATCCCGACAAAACCGAGACCAAGCCGTTTCACCGACCTGATGGTTCAACTGTAGATGCAGAAATGATGCGAATGGAACAGCAAGAACATATGATGTTTACAAGCGGGGAGAATTACGAAGCGGTTAATCTATACTACGGGGATGCCGGTTATGCGATGACACTCGTATTGCCGGATGCGGATCTCAGTCTCGGGCAGTGGCTGGCCGGGTTGGGCTGGGACGACTGGACAGAACTTACCGGAAGTTTCCAGACAGGCATTCTTACACTGGAGATGCCCAAATTTGAAATGGAATATGAAGTCGATGACTTTCCCCAAATCCTTCAGGCCATGGGTATCGAGGATGCATTTAATGATCTATTATCTGATTTCAGCCGGATCAATCCGGATGCTGAAGACCTACACATCAGCGATTCTCGCCATAAATCATTTATCCGGGTAGATGAAGAGGGCACCGAAGCCGCTGCTGCAACCTCTGTTGAAGCACGTGTCATCAGTTTACCGCCATCCATTGAAATCACTTTCGACCGTCCGTTCTTTTATGTGATCCGTGAGGTGGAATCCAACACGATTATGTTTATGGGTACGATGACCAATCCATCCTGACTAATAGTCAAAAGAGAGGCTGTATTTTAATCTCCTCCACGGAACTGACAAAAACCGTGTAGGAGTCATCATCCACTAATCAAAAAAATCACGGATCGCGTCCCTTAACTGTTCGACGCCGCTTTGTGCCGCAGCCTGAAGAGCCTGCTGTATGATCTGGTCAGCAATTTGCCGCACCGCCTCTTCTGCGGCGTGCTCTTCGCTGAGATCTCGGAGTTCGATCGATGATACCTCCACCCGGGCTGACCGTTCGCCGCCGACTTCAGTATAGAGATCTGCCGATCCCCCCTCCATCAGAAAATAGCCAATGGCCAGACTTCCATAGGTTCCTGGTTCGGCATCAGCAGCCTCATTCAGATTGTTCAGAATCGTTCTGAGATTATTGCCGGTCAGTGTTTGTTCCACATAGATGGCAGGCCCTGTAAGACGGATTTCCTCCACGTTGATCACATCCGAGAAAAGTGTAAAAATGTCCAGCTTTATGAAGAAATCGTCAATAATGATGGCATGATCCGTGCTGTATCCCTCAGGATTTTCGACCCGGAATCCCCGGATAGTTCCTTCGCCTGAAAAGGGAGATATCGATACGTTATCAACCGTAACCCGGGTCCCGGCCATCTGCGATCCGGCCTCCTCAATATTCGATTTTACAATCGAATCGATGGATAGGGTAATTACCAGGAAACCGGCCACCAAAATAACGAGAATACCGATAATACCGTATATAATTCCTCTTTTCATATGACTCCAAAAATATGTTGATTCTTATCTCAATTGTTAATTTCCTCTTCGTCGATCACTTCTTCAAGCACCTCGCTGCTGATACCCAGTTTTACTTCCATCTCCTCGAGGGTAATGTTTTTGGTTTCAGGCATGATTTTCCATACAAACAAAAGCTGAAGAACCATCATGAATGAAAAGAATCCAAAAATCTGGGCTCCTGAAAAGGCACTCAGAACGGTTGGTGTGACCAGCGTGATGATCGCAGCAAATACCCAGTGAGTTCCCGATCCGAGCGACATCCCGTAGTCCCTGACCACATTCGGAAAAATTTCAGAAATAAAGACCCAGATAACGGCTCCCTGTCCGACGGCATGGGAGGCTATGAAAGCGGAAACCAAAATAACAACGACAAAACCTTCAGCCCCGGTGTAAAACGCCCAGGAAACACCGGCCAGGGAAAGAATGTAACCGACCGATCCGATATACATCAACGACCTTCGACCGATTCGATCGATCAGGTACATACCCAACAAGGTAAATAACAGGTTCACAACCCCGAGCGATATGGAGGCTCCCAATACATCTCCAGCAGCGATTCCAGCCGATTCAAAAATCCGGGGTGCATAGTACAATACGAAATTGATACCGGACAATTGATTAAAAAAGGCAAGCAAAAATGCCAAAATGATTGGGAATTGAAATCTTTTTGAAAAGAAGACAGAAGCCTGCGCCGATTTTGACACGGATTTTTTGATTTGCAGGATCATATTTTCGATATCTTCTCTCGGATTGAGTTGCTGAAGCAGGCTTTTTGCACTGCTGATGTCATTTTTTTTGAGCACCAGCCACCTCGGACTCTCCGGTACTCCCAAGACCAGTAACAGGTAAATGGTAGCAGGTATCGCTTCAACACCCAGCATCCAGCGCCAGGCTTGATCGGCAACTGTGATCCCGATCAGGTAGTTGGAGAGGTAGGCAATGAGAATTCCAAAGACAATGTTGAACTGGTATAGGGCTACCAGTTTTCCCCGGTTATTTGCCGGGGTTATTTCTGAGATATAAATGGGTACGGCAACAGAAGAAGCACCCACTCCCAAACCCCCGATAAAACGGGAGATGGAAAAAATATATGGATCCGGAGCGAACGCGGAACCTAAAGCTGATAACAGGTACAGTACCCCGATCCAGAAAAGGGTTTTTCTTCTTCCGAACCGGTCACATGGAATTCCACCGAACAGTGCACCGATCACCGTTCCCCAGAGTGCCATTGACATGATGAAGGTTCCATGAAACAGGTCCGATAATTCCCAAAGGTCCTGGATAGGCCGGTCAGCACCTGAAATGACAATGGTGTCGAACCCAAACAGGAATCCAGCTATTGCCGCAACAATACTGGAAAGCAAAATAGATTTAGTTTTAAACATAGATGAGGTGGTTAGTTTTTTGGGCTCCTGGTTTGCCGTTGATTCAGTCGTTTTTAAAAAAATTCAATGGTTCGTTGTTATTCGCCTGGAAAAATCCCGGTTAATGCAGCTTTGAGATCTATTTTTGGATATTTTTGATAATTCGACATGGATGAAGTTTTAATCGGGAATATGTTCTGAATTTTGATAGCCAGGTAATGTCAATGTTGAAATTTCTTCATAAGAGCCGAGCGAGTAACCGGGGGTGCCACCGGAACGGGTTGTGACAAAAGCTCCTAACCGGTTGGAAAGTGAAAGTAATTGATGAGAGGGGGTATTCAGGAGATGGCCGGAAATGAAAGCTGCTAAAAAAGCATCTCCTGAACCGACTGTATCAGTTACGTCAACCTTGAACCCTTCAGATTCGAACAAGGCTTCTTTATTACAGAGTACAGCTCCCTTACTGCCTTGAGTGAGGCAGACTCTTTTCAGGGAAAACTGCTCTGCAAGTTTCTTCAAGCTATTTTCGGTGTCCGGTGATAAATGATACCAGTTCTGCAAGACAGCCAATTCATCATCGTTCATTTTAACGATGTCTGCCAATTCCAACGATTTTGCCACAATATTGTCATCAACAAATGGAAATCGAAAGTTCAAATCCAGTACTTTGATCGCATTGCTGCTCTCAATCCATTCGATCGTTTTCCTTGATGTTTCAGAGCGTTGGGCCAGGGTTCCGAATACAATTGCTTCGGTCGATTCAAGTGCCAGTTCGACGTCTGTAGTTAAGGCTATTTTATCCCAGGCAACCGGTTTGAGGATATGATATTCGGGGATACCATCCTTACCCAAAATGACATCAACAAAGCCTGTATTCAATTCGGGATCGATTTGAATATAGGCGGTTGACAAACCGGTGTTTTTTACCCTTTTGATCGCTTCCTTTCCGAGCCTGTCGTCTCCAACACGGCTGATAAACGTGACTTGATTCCCCAGCCGGGTCAGGTGGTAGGCTACATTGAATGGAGCTCCACCCAAAAACAAGCCCGACGGCATGGAATCCCACAAAATTTCACCTATACAAACTATATTCATATTCAATTTTTCCTGATTGTTCGTGTTTACCTGCCGGGTGGCAACGACGGCAGTGAAATTTTGCCAGATCCGCCGGTATTATCCACTGCAAACTGTATTCCCCAAAAAAAGCTGATATAATAGTAGAATGGGAACGCTTTTATGAATGTTAGTTTTTAAGCATCATTCTGTCAAGAAAAAACAAGAAAAATTCGAAAATAAGATTTTACAAGCTTTAAATTGGTACCTAAGCTTATTTGGTTGAGCAATATTCCGGAAATAACCTGTATGGTCCGTCAGCTTTATCCTTGTACCCTGCAAGAATAGTAATTTCTGTTCAATCACTGTTTGTTTAATAATGGCATCCTGTTAAATTTATTTTTGATCAGTTAATGTCTAAAAAGCCATTCGGCTCATGTATAATAAAATTTCTTTTTTGATATTTTTTACTGTTATTTTCTCGTTCATACTTTCATTCAGCCTCCCTATAGCGAGTCAGGGTCAGTTTTTGGAGGAGTTTGAGGGAGACCCGGCATCGGAGTGGATTACTTTTACAGGAGATGGCGAGGCGGTTAGTTCATTGGAGTGGCACGACGGCCATACCCGATTTATCGTAGATGCAACGGATGACCGGCAGAATGTTTGGTGGGCGATTATGCGTACGCATATTACCGGTATTTTGGATCTCGGCAAACTTTCCGAACCGAGGCATGAACTGAGAATGGAAGCGCGGGTCAGGTCGAGCCATGCACCGCGGCGGTTGAATATGCAGCTCAGAACTCCCGACATGGAGGACAATTACGCGCATCTTATGGAGTTCGACATTCCTGAGACCGGGAACTGGTATACGATCAGCCTGACGACCGACCAACTGGAAGCCAGGGCAGGGGATGAGATTTCTGCACATATTGCCCTGATGGACTGGGGGCCGTTTATCTATGAATTGGATGTGGATTATGTGAAAGTGGATCTGGTGGATGTATCGGAGGCAGGTCCCGACCAGGGGGAACAGGTGCCCTACCCGCCACCGGTTCCCGAACCGGAAGAATTTGCAGCCGCGGTTCCGGCTTTGGAAACAGGTATGGTTGATGCCCATTATCCGGATGTGAATTTCAGCGGATGGATGGCCGGTGAGGATCCGGTACTGACGACCGACAACTCGAAAATCATTCTGCTGCGGTGGAATCTGAGCTCATATGCCGGAATGAAAGCCCCTGACTACGGGATGCTTGAGCTGACGCCCTACTCATTCTATGAAACCACAGGCACCGATGAGATTGAATTCGACCAGATTCGCCTGGTGGAAATCCTGGGAGGCGATACCGGTTGGATACGTGACGAGGTGACCTATAATTCATTTAAAGATGTGGATTCCATTGAGCCGGCCCTCAACACCCAGATGATTATCGATATCGACATACCCGATCAAAAAGATTCGCCCCGCTATATTCACATACCCCGGCCGGTGATTCAGCGAATGCTCGACGGCCGGACCCAGGGGATCGCCCTCTATCCACTCGGAGCTTTGCACGTTTCGTTTTATCCCGGCGATAGTCCGGATGATCCCCGTCGGCCGACGTTATATTTTAACGTGGAGGAGTGATCTCAGGAAGGCTCCCTGATCAACCTGCTGGGTTCGCTGCTGTGGGTGAGGTTCAGCCGATGCATCGCCCGCGTACAGGCGATGTAGAGCATGCTTCGATCGACTTCGGTTACATAATTGTCGTTATCAACCCGGGGGACGATCACCCGGTCAAATTCCAATCCCTTGGCCAGGTGTGCGCAGGCAATGAGTATTCCGGAGCTGAGTGAGGAGCTGCCTGGTGTAAGCAGATGCGTGTCCACCTCTTTTTTCTTCCGGTTTCAGATCATACTTAAAATCGCGGTTTGCCTTTTTGATCACATCCGAGGCGATCGATGTTTTCCCCGAACCGGCCACCCCCTGGATGATGATCACGGGTGATGTTTCATTGCGGATGATGGCATTTCAATCCATTGCCTGAATCCAGTCGAGTAGTACATGGGTCCATCCTTCGACAGTTCCCCGGTCGGTGCCAAAAGCAAAGCCGTGTCCGCCGGTCGGATAGATATGAAGGGAAGCCGGGATCCCATGACGGTGCAGGGCGTCATAGTAAAGCAAGCTATTTGCAATGGGCACACCTTCATCGTCCTGGCTGTGCACCAGGAATGTTGGAGGGGTATCTGCCGTCACATGCAGTTCACCGGAAAACCGGTCGACCAGTTCTTGACCGGGATCATCCCCCAGCAGATTGGCACGCGAGCCGGAATGGGCTCCTGCATCCCTGAAAGAGATCACCGGGTAAACCAGAATGGAAAAATCAGGCCGTGCTGACAAAGCGTCTACTGCATCTTTCTCACGATCTGTTTGATGCTCGTACTGGGTACTGAGTGTGGATGCGAGGTGGCCGCCGGCTGAAAACCCCATGATTCCGATCTGTCCGGGATCCAGTCCCCAGTTTTCAGCATGGTGCCGGGTTAGCCGTACAGCCCGTTGTGCGTCGAGAAGAGGCACCTCTTTGGCATCGGTAAGTGATTCCGAGAGCGGAAGCCGGTATTTTACCACAATGCCAGCTATACCGTGATTCTGCAGCCATTTGGCGAACTCCGTTCCTTCCCATTCGTATGCCAGGATGGTGTATCCGCCGCCGGGAAAAATCAAGACACTTTTACCGATGGCAAGGTCTTCTTCCGGAAGATAAACTTCCAGCGTCGGTGTTTGTACATTGCTGATTCGAAGAATTCCGTTACGGTTATGTTCCTCCTCGAGACCCATGTCGACTTGAAGCGGAGGAGTCCCGTCCCATAACGACACGACGAGAGGTTGTGAAAAAGCCGTGAATGGCAGGAAAGCCAAAAGCAGCAAGAGCAGGTTTGATTTCATATGTATGTAAGTGTATTCACGATTCAAGGTTAGGGTCATATTTTACGGTTTGCGGTTTTAATATGACAATACGTCTACCAATGCCGGATTGATATAATAATGTTTCCCCTTGATTTCTTTTTTTTCGAGCACCCGCAGCTCCGACAATTCATTCAGATAATTGCGGGCGGTATTTTCTGCGTACAGTCCTCTGTCAGTCAGATGCGTCACCTTGGTATAGGGCTGGGTAAAGATCGCTTCAGCCAGCAGATCGGGCCGGCGAATGCCGGTTTGTTCGCGAATCACCTGCAAGATCTCCTCCTTTGAATCCAGAATGTCGTTTATCTTCCGCAGAGTCAGCCGTGAGGTCGATTCCACAGCCTGCAGCATATAGACCAACCAGCTTTTCCAGTCGGCCTGCTGCGAAACGCCGGCCAGGGATTCGTAATACTGTTCCTTGTGCTCGATAATATACCGGCTGAGGTACAGGATTGGCAGCTCCAGCAGATGACGGTGAGTGAGCAGGTGAATATTCATGATCCGCCCCACCCGGCCGTTGCCGTCACGGAACGGATGGATCGCTTCGAATTGAAAGTGAGCTATACACATTTTGAGAAGCGGATCGTCCGGTTCGGAATGCTCATCATTCAAAAAGCCTATCAGATTGTCCAGCTTGGTTTCCACCACGTCTTTACCACGAGGAGGCGTATAGGCCGGTTTACCGGCATTCGGACCACTCCCGCCCATCCGGATGAATGTGCGTGCAAACGGCGGACGGACCCCGTCGCCTGTCTCTTTGATGACCTGATATAATCGCACAAAATAATCCCGGTCGAACCGGCCTTGTTCTTCCAGATAATGAAACCCTTCCCACAGGGCTTCCCGGTAACGGAGGACCTCTTTGGTCGGTCCCGGTATGTCACTGTCGTTTGAAGATTCACTTACCGCCTTATAGAGATCATCGTCGGTCGTAAACACATTTTCGATGGCACTCGACATTTTCGCTTCCTGTAGGGTAATGGAGTTGATCAGTATCGAGGGATTGGGAATAGCGATGCTTCGGCCGGCCAGCAGGGCCAGGGCTTCCTTGGCACGTCCCAATTGCTCATAAATTTCAACATTCCGGTAAAGCGACGGGTCGATAGGCAGCTCTGGCAAGTCATTCCACGGTTCTGTACGGTCGGGATTTACCGGATAAACCTGGTTTTTAGACATTAATTAGTTCCTTTTTTAATGTTTCCCAAAGAATCCAGCCTTAAAATAAGGTTTAAAACGCAACTACGCATTAAAAATTCACATTTTTAATGTTTGGGAGGGGATCCGGCCTCAAAACAAGAAAGCCGGCCTCAAAACACGGAATTCGAATCCGGCTGGATGCAAGTATTCAGGGAACAAAAATCGGTTTCGGGTTCAGATATCATTAAAATAAAAAACTTCACTTGTAGCATCTTTCTAAAATTCCAATTAACATACGTTTAACTTACCTCTTACACTTCACGCATTCTCTTGCCGGGCGGGTGAAAAATGGGATCAATCCGGCAACAGGATTGCGTCAAGAATCAAAAAATACAGGAGAATGTGTATGGAAACTACCAGCTCGAATCACAATGAAAATCTATCTGAAAAGCCTATCGACACGTCCGTATATGAATCCTTCCGCAGGAAGATCAAAGGAGAGGTCATTCTCCCCGGGGAGCCGGATTATGGGTCAGCCCGCCGGCTATGGAATGGAATGATCGACAAGCATCCGGCGGTGATCGTCCGCTGTAAAGGCATTGCGGACGTCATTCATGCCATCCGGTTTGCCCGGGAGCATGAGCTGCCGGTTGCCGTGCGCGGCGGCGGCCACAATGTGTCAGGCAATGCCGTTATTGAGGGGGGAATGGTCGTGGATCTTTCGCTGATGCGCAGCGTGCATGTCCATCCGGGCGAAAAACGCGTGTGGGCGGAAGGCGGTGCAAAGCTGGGAGATATCGATCATGAAACGCAGGCGTTCGGACTTGCCGTACCGATAGGGGTAGTGTCAAGAACCGGTATCGGCGGACTGACCCTGCACGGCGGGTATGGATTTTTAACTCGAAAGTACGGGTTAACGATCGACAACATGCTGTCTGCAACTGTGGTCACGGCCGATGGCCGGTTATTGTATGCCGATAAAAATGAAAATGCGGACCTGTTCTGGGCTCTGCGGGGCGGTGGCGGAAATTTCGGTGTGGTTACATCCTTTGAATTTCAGCTTCATCCGGTGGGTCCGGAAGTATGGATCGCACAAGTCCTGTATCCCGTTAGCCAGGCCAAAAAAGTCCTTCAGGCGTTTCGATCGTATCAGCAAAACTGGCCGGATGAGCTGAGTGGAATTGCGGTCTTTTGGAATGCTCCGGCCGAAGAACCGATACCGGAAGAGTTCCGGGGAACCGCGGTTATCATACTTGTGGCGTGTTATTGCGGGGATGTCCGGGAGGGGGAGCAAGCCATTCAGCCGCTGCGTGAACTTGCCACTCCTGTGGCCGATTTTAGCAGCCGGATGCCGTTCCTGGAGGCACAGCAAATCTTCGACCCGGAATATCCCGACGGGCGCCGGTATTACTGGAAAGCGATCAACATCGATCATCTGGAGGATCCGGTGATTGATGCGTTAATAGGGCATGCCGCAAAACGCCCTTCCGATTTGACCTCCCTCGACGTCTGGATGGCTGGCGGTGCTGTAAGCCGGGTAAAACCGGAAGATACCGCTTATGCTCACAGAGGCATCCCTTTCATGATCGGTATCGAAGCCAACTGGGAGAATCCGTCGGAGGATGAAGACAATATTCGGTGGTCCCGTGAACTATTTGAGGATATGAAACGGTTTTCATCCGGCGGCACATACCTGAACTTTCCGGGATTTGTTGAAGAAGGCGAAGCATTGATTAAAAGTTCCTATGCTGGAAATTATCGGCGCCTGCAGTCGATTAAAGCAAAATATGATCCGGATAATTTTTTCAGCAGTACGATGAATATCCTGCCTAAAAAAAACTGAGATGATAGACGGGTTTATGGTCAGGATTCAACACAACTTTTTGTCGAATTTTGCGTATTACCATGAGTTCTTTTTATTCAATTCCGGGCCTGCTGCACTGACCTGAAAAAGAAAAGAATTGAAGTCAAGTAATTTGCCGGGAGGCTCATGAAACGATTAACGGTTACACTCTGTCTGATTACGGTTTTCAGTGTATCATTGCTGACTGCACAACAAGTCAGAATGGACAGCCTCGAGGTGCGCCTGAAGTTTGCAGAAGAGGTTGATAAAATTCCCATTCTGTTCGAACTGATGGAATTGAATCAGCAGAATCATCCTCGGCAAGCGTTGGAATACGCCGCTTCTGCTGAAAGACTGCTTGCCGCCTATCCCGATCCGGCCCAGGAGCCGTTGTTGAAAATACGTCTCGGATGGGCTCATTATTATTTGAACGACTACGAGGCGGCCATGGATTTAGCCCGGCAGGCTGAAGCAATGGCCCTGGCGATTCCTCATGCGGAAAACATAGCCCGGGCTAAAATGCTGAAAGGCCGGGTTTTCCGGCAGTACGATGATTATGAACCGGCGCTTGCCGCAATAGACAGTGCCTTGGTTTTAATGCAAAACATCGACAATCCTTTGCTCAGGGCTTCCATTTTGAATGAAACGGGATCCATTTATCGGCGCAAGGGAGAATCGGGCCGGGCTTTGGAGTTACATTTGCGAGCCTTGGATCTTGTGGAGGGGAGCGGTGACAAGCCGCTGATCGCCACGACGTACAATTTTTTGGGTATCATGCAAGATATTATCGGCATTTATGACGAAGCACTACGCTATCAGCTGCAATCGCTGCAGATCCGGGAAGAACTGGGAGACCGCCGCGGGATGGCAGCCTCAATGACCAATATCGGTACAGTGCATCAGCGAATCGGCCAGTACCCGGAAGCGTTGCATTTTTATCAGCAAACTTTACCGATTTGGAAAGAATTGGAAGCTGAGGATCCACTGGCCAGTACCTATAACAATATCGGAACAGTGTATGAATTAATGGGTCAGTACGAACAGGCGCGCAGCCATTACGAAGATGCTCATGAAATCTGGAGCAGGCTGGGAAATCTCTACAGCACCACCATCTCCCTGGATAACCTGGGAGCGATCCATATGTATCTTGGTGATTTTCATCAGGCACTGTCCGTTAAAAAGGAAACGCTCAAAAATCATATGCAGCTTGGCAACAGCCGGGGAAGCTCCAACACCCTGAACAGTATTGCGATGATCCATCTGAAACTGATGCAGCCCGATTCTGCTCTGGTTGCGGCACAACAGAGCCTGGAACTGGCCCTTGAAAGTGAAAGCTGGTCCCTGATCCGGAATGCTCACGAGGTACTTTCGGACATCTATGAAACCTCGGGTGACTTCGGGCAGGCACTGGAACATCACAAGTTGTACAAGGCTGCCCACGATACGCTCTTCAACTCCGACAGTCAGACCGTCATTGCGGAATTGCAGGAACAGTATCGCACGCGTCAGCAACAGCAGCAGATCGACAGGCTTCAGCAGGAGAGGGAATTGCAGCGGTTGTGGATGATCATTCTGATTGGCGGGATTGTACTTGTGCTTGTGATAACGGGTATTCTGTATAACCGTTACAACTTGAAAGTACGAACCAGCAACCAGCTCTATCGTGCCGAGCTGGAAAAAGCGCGGCTTCATGCAGAAAATGTGGAGACAAATACAAAGCTCCTCCAGGCCGAAAACGAGCGAAAAAGCAGGGAGCTCGAAGCTGCCCGGAACATGCAGTTATCTATGTTGCCTGCGGTGCTGCCCGAGAGTAAACATGCGTTCATCGCTGCCTATATGGCAACCGCAACAGAAGTGGGAGGTGACTATTATGACATCGATATGGATGAAGAGGGAACCCTGACCTTTTGTATAGGCGATGCCACCGGCCACGGCACCAAAGCGGGGTTATTGGTAACGGCAATGAAAAGCCTGTTTAATCTCATGTCGCGGGATAAAGATTTGGAGGTTATCATTCAACGCTGTTCTGCAGCGATCAAGAAGTTGAATCTGTCCGGCCTGTACATGGCATTTGGCCTGGCACGGCTCAAAAAGAACAGGCTGGAACTGATCGGTGCGGGCATGCCGTCGGCCCTTGTGTACCGGGCAGAGACCGGCCGTGTGGAACGAATCCATTTAAAAGGCATGCCGTTAGGCAGTGTGCTCGATTACCCGTATGTGAAAAAGTCGGTGGCCTTATATGAGGATGATGTACTGCTTTTGATGAGTGACGGGTATCCGGAGCTAACCGATCCGGATGGCGGGATGATGGGTTATGAGAAACCGGCATTATTGCTGGCAGAAACGGGTGGTTTGTCAGCCGAAGCTATCATTCAAAAATTTAAAACAACAGCCCGCGAATGGACGCGGTCGAACAGGCCGAATGACGATATGACATTCGTTGTACTCAAGATGAAACCATTGGAAACATCGGTAAGCAAAGGCAAAATCTTCCGGCAGCAGGCACTGGTGTAGCTGATCAGCGGTTTGGGGTAAAAACGTGTATCAGGGCAATCTGACATTTAATTCGGAAAAGACATTTTGTATACGGTTGATGACCGTAGTTGTAGGACTTCCGGCAAAAAGCAATCCAACGAGATTGTTATCCTGATCCAGGACCACTGATCCACTGTCGCCGCCCTGGCTCATAGCCCCGGCCATCAACTGGTCTTCAAAAACAGCCACTTTGTTTGCACCGAAATTAACCCTGACCGTTACATCAATTTGATCAATCGTGCCTGTTGTAAGGCCGGTCGTGCGGCCGCTCTTTTTGATCTCCATACCCAGCTGTCCGTCAGCGATATCGCTGATCGTTCCAAGTTCCAAAATATCATTGGCTACATCACCAGGATTATCGGGTTTGGCAATGGCGCAATCCACTTTATTATTATTGTTATCAGAAGTGACCCTGTATTGACGCAGACGGGTTTTCCGTCCTGTCAGAGCTGCAAATACGTTTAATATGGCGGCTGCAAAACCGGCTACAGGGCATGGAGCTTCTCCATTACCTCCATTCCCGTTGTTTTCAAACCGGATCGGTACAAAGTCATTGAGTGTGGCGATTACATCCCCGGGTTGCCGGCCGCCGTCATGTTGCCCCGGCTGTAAAACCGGGTCTCCGATAGATGCGTCGTTGCTATTGGCCAGTACATGGTTATTCGAAAGAATGTATCGTTCATCATCTTTATGAACGAGGCATCCCAGCGTACCGGCTGTAATCTGATAATGTCCGATACTGACGCCGCCCGGAGCCGGCCGAAAACGATCCGTCCGGTCCTGAAAAACAGAGATGGGCCCGGTAGGTATCACGTCTGTCGGGATGCCGTTGATTTGAGATGGAATCCGGTCATTCGGGCGGAGCTTATCCGGGGATTTTTTGCTATCAACAGAACATATAATGGCCAGCTCATCCGTCTTTTTGCCATCAGTAACTTTATAACCGATTCCCGTTGCGACTACATTAGCTTTTTTTGATAATTCAGGCCGGACTTGATTCAATACTGTCCGGATGTGTTCAATTTTCATAATTGCATTAAATTTTGGTTTTTAGTTTTGATAAGATTTTTATGATAGTAATTGCAAGAGGCGGGATACCATTGTGCCAATTTGCAAGTTACTAAAGTGTGCAAACAATTGATTTTAATATTCATTACATCCAAAAAAGAACGAATTAACCGGTAACTACGCTATTTTCTTTAAAATCGGTGAATATGATGTCGGATCAAACCAGAAAAGCCCTTGACGTTAAACGTAAACATGAAGACAAGTGGATGAATATAGAAGGGGTTGTAGCCGTAGGGTTGGGGATGGTCGAGGAGGAAATCGGGATCATCGTATCCGTAAAAAAAGATGATGGTGATATTCGAAAAAAGATTCCGTCGGCTGTTGACGGGGTGCCAGTCGTCATCCGACATTCAGGTGAAATTTCTGCTTTGTAAGATTCTTAGAGGACTTTGCGCAACCAGGGATTTTGCGGTATCCGGTCCCAGGCAGGCTTTCCATCACTCTATAGAATTCGATGTGTTCGACAATGTCTTGGGCTGTAACACCTCTTTGCCGCGCCTGGACAAATTTTGGCAGAACAAGCAGGAGAATTACAGATTAGACCACGTGGTCTAATTTTGACCAGATGGTCTAAATATAGGTCTATTGCCTCTATTCGACTATTCTGAGCAAGATTACCTTCCCAACTTTCCCAGTACCTGTATTACCAGGTTGCTGGCAGTCTCCGGATACAAGCCGGCTTTCCGGGCTGTGGTTTCAATATCCGGATCCCTGCCTGCGTTGATATCCGGCCGCTTTAAATCCCTTACTCACGACCGGAATTCTGCTCCATTGAAACCTACTCTCGAATTTGTCCGGCAGGTTTTTTCGATGGCTTGATAATTGGTCATGCCACAAGCTCTCACATTCCGGGGTAAAAAACGAACCCTGAGATGTATTTGTCATCCAAATAAGCCAAACGCGGTTCAATCGATAGCCGGTTCATCTGCCTGGTGCATTTCCAGGAAATTGAGCACCTCTTTGACAAACAGGTCAGGATTGGTATCCATGGCAATGTGCTGTTGTCCGGGCATGGATACGATGCGGCTGTTGGGAAGGACATCGTGAAGCATACCTGTTGTCTTTTGAAAGAACGGCGGGCTGTCGCCTCCTGCAAGCAAAAGGACCGGGATGGTTAGCCCGGAGAGCCGCTGCCGATCAAACGTATAGGAGAGTTCGATTTCCATCTCCCTGGGAATGGTAGGGGCAATTTTGACCCGTTCTTTCCACATAGGCAGTTGCCGGTACATCTCAAACTCCTCATCGGGCATGTTAACAACTTCTCGAATCATGATTTCCAGTGCGGTCTCTAATTCTCCCAGTTCAATGGCCTCCTGCATGCGTTCCGGTACACCGGGCGGGTAGAGCGGTTCATCGGTCGGCAATGGTGCCTCGTAGATGATAAGTTTACTGATTTTGTCCGTCAGCAACGCGGCTTCCAGGCTGCAAAGACCACCGTAAGAATGCCCGAATACGGCTGCCGGTTCTTCCAGGGCTTCTGCCAGGGCAGCGATGTCCTCGGCTTCCCGCAGAAGATTATATTCCGGCCCGTCGCCGCTCTCACCCCGTCCGCGTCTGTCCATCGCGATTATGGTAAAATACGGCTCAAACCGAGGGGTGATGGATTCCCACCGTTTGTGGCTGGCTGTGGTACCGTGAACCAGGATCAGGGGTGGCCCTGACCCGCTGCGTTTATAACTGATGATGGTTCCGTCGTGTGACGTAATCTGTTCCATGACTGGTTCCTCCGATTGTTCGGGTAAATCCTGTGAAGAACAGGCTGGGCCAAGCAGAATGATAGCAGAAAAGATCAGGATTATATTTCTAAAACCGGACGTGCAGTGACGGTATTTCTCTTGCTGGCTCATTCACAGATTCCCCATGGTTGATTTGGAATTGATCTTCGCGGAAAGCAAGGTAAACTGAACTATATCCGGAATGTAGGCAACGGCAAGTTAAGAAGAAACAGGGTTTTGAAATCATCTTCAAAAAAAAGTAAATCAGGCCGGTAAACTGTGATAATCAAAAATTTCCAAGGGATGTTTGATCAGGAAGGAGAAGTTA
>SLOU01000089.1 GCA_007132385.1 Balneolaceae bacterium
ATTTCGCCCACTGTCGGTTTTAGAAATACAATCAGTCAGTGGGTGAGATGGGTAATCTCTCTTAGTTTGATAGATTTTACCTAACCCCCCTCATTCAACAACTATAGTAGTTAAAGGAACTTCATCAGGTGGAGTTATCTTTAAGACTTCATTAAATCTGTCACCGCTTGTTCAATAGGGACCGTAGCTTCATGCGGTCGTCGTTGTTGCAATGTGCCACCAGATTCGCTTCTACAATTCCGGGTCTCCTCTCATTCTACTCGGAAAAGGCTCGAAGCGGCACGTTTTGTATAAACAAATAGCCGCTGCGTATTGTTGACAGTGCAGTAATTTGTTAAAATGTGTAAAAAGATTTTAATTGATGGAATATGTTATCAAATTTTGTAAAATGAATTCAATTATTGTATATACGTAATATCTGCTCCTTGACGGATATTCTCGAGAAGGAGCAGATTTGGAGTTTTATTAGGCATTCGTTTTTGCAGGGGTCTTTAATGATGTTACAGAACACAAATTTGAAATAGTGTAAAAGTGTTTCGGCTATTTTTTTATAAAAATATGGAAGCGCTTTTCTGAATAAAACAACCTTTAAGTTAATCAATAAAATAAGGTGGATGGTATGACAATAAGTGGTTTACTACATAAAGTACTGGTATCAGTCATTTTGATCATGCTGTTAGGTTTCTTTTCAGAGACAGTAAAGGCGGTACAGGATTCGGATAAAAACCTTACATCAGAAAATCATGATTTATCAATAGCTGATCTGCAGGAGAATTTCCATCTAGAGGAAGCTGTATACCAGGAGACTGTAACAGGTCAAATAATTGATGCAATAACCATGAACCCGCTTCCGGGTGCAACTATAATAGTTCAGGGTACAAATATTGGAACGAGTACGGATATTAATGGCAATTTTGAATTGAACGTCCCATCGCTCAATGAAATACTGGTGATTACCTATATTGGATACGATAGTATTGAAGAGCCCATAGATGGAAGGACTGAAATAAATATTTCACTGGAGGCTTCAGCTTTTCTGGTTGATGATGTTGTTGTAACGGCACTTGGTATAGCCAGGGAGGCCAGAGCGCTTGGTTATTCTATTTCCAGGGTATCTCCTGAAGATATGACGGTTAACAGGACGACAAACTTTATAGATGCACTGGAAGGTAGAATGGCTGGTGTGAATGTCACTTCGTTGTCTACCGGACCCGGAGGCAGCAGCCGGATCAATATTCGCGGGCAGTCATCTTTTGGTGATAACAACAGACCACTTATTGTAGTCAATGGAGTGCCAATCGATAATACCAGTTTCGGCCTCAGAGGTGGTGAAGGTGACCGGGGTACATCCAGAAATTCAGATGCAGGTGACGGACTCAGTAGTATAAATCCGGATGATATTGAAGATTTAACTGTATTGAAGGGAGCTGCTGCTTCAGCACTCTACGGGTCACGCGGAAAAGACGGTGTAATTCTGATCACAACCAGAAACAGGGCGGCTGGTACAGGTCTTCAAATTGAATATAACTCCAATTTTACCCTTGAAATGCCCATCGATTATACCGATTTCCAGCAGGAATATGGTCAGGGAGAAAGGGGAGTTCGGGCTGTTCCAGGAGATGGGTCAGGAGTGTGGAGTTTCGGGGAGAGAATTGAATCCGGTATGACATACGAGCCGTTTGCAGGTGTAGTGATACCCTATGAAGCACAAGGTAGCCACGTCAAGAATTTCTATCAAAACGGTTATAATATTAGTAATGCAATAACTCTATCACAGGGTACGGCGACGGGTGGTTTCAATCTTTCACTTTCAAATTTGACCAGCCAGGGTATTATGCCAATGGACAACGATTCATACGGGCGTAATACGATTTCTCTCGGTTTTACTGAAACACTGGCAAATAGGTTTACGCTTTCAGGTAATGTTAATTATTCACGTCAATCACACGAAAATCCGCCGAATATGTTTGAGCAGGATTACTCACCGGTTGTTATATACACCATGGCCAATACCATGCCTCTGAATGTGTTACAAGAGAATGCATTTACTGAAGAGGGAGATGAAGTTTTTTGGTCACGATTTACCAACCGAACCAATCCCTATGTTGCTCTGAGTCGTTTTGATAACATTGAGCGCGATAGAGTTTACGGGAATCTTACAGCTCGATTGAATCTAGCTGATTGGATATTTGTCCAGGGAAGACTAGGCCAAGACTATTGGAACCGCGAGCAGGATTATAATCTACCTACAGGTACTCAGCGACAGGGTCCAGCACCTCCAGGACTTTTTAACGGGCAGTACATTCAGGATCAACGAAGCATGAGAGAAGTAAATGCCGATCTATTAGTGAATGCTACGCAGGAATTCGGAGAATTTGGATTGAATGGTAATTTCGGTGGTAATATCATGTACCGAAAGAATCAAAGAAGAAACGTTTTGGGAACGAATTTCTATTCAAGAGGTCTCTATTCATTGGACAATGCCAGTGATTTGTCACCCATTTTTTCTATGTCGGAAATGCAGGTGAATTCATTATACGGTTCTGGAGAGGTATCCTGGAGGGATTTTGTATTTGTTACCGGAACACTTAGAAATGACTGGTTTTCCACTTTGGCCAGAGGAAACAGAAGTATATCATATCCTTCCATTTCGGGTAGCTTTGTATTTTCTCAGGCCTTTGCGTTTAATCTGCCGGAATGGATTACATACGGAAAGATTCGTGGATCATATGCCGAAGTTGGAACCGATGCGGATATTGCTCCCTATTCCAACAATCTCTTTTACTCGATTAACCAGAACCTTCGTCCGAATATTGATGGGGTTGGTCAGCCATTAGGGAGTATCAGCGGATCTGTTGTACCGTCTCCTGATTTGCGTCCGATGCGTGTAAAAGAGACAGAAGTTGGATTAGAAATGACATTGTTTGATAACCTGTCATTTGAGGTGGCTCATTATATCAAGGTTTCCACTGATCAGATCATGAACGTCCAAATACCAGATGCCTCAGGATTCACAGGTCAACGAGTAAATTTGGGTGAACACGAAAACAGGGGCTGGGAAATGATGGTAAGCATTTCCCCGGTCAGATCAACTGATTTTAACTGGACATTAAGTGCGAATGCTGCCCACAACAGATCGAAAGTAACAGATCTTGGTGGCGAAATCAGTGATTCTGAATTTATACAGGTGGCGACAAATGAAAATGTTGCGATCAGGCATTATCTTGGACAGCCTCTCGGACAAATATGGGGAAATGATTTTCTTTATGATGACCAGGGCAGACAGATATTTAATGAGAACAACGGCTTGCCGCTCTGGACTTCCGAGCCTGTTTATTTGGGTAATTCCATACCTAACTGGACTGGTGGTATTACCAACAATTTTAACTACAGAAATTTATCTGCTTCATTCCTGATAGATTTCAGATTGGGACACCGTTTATTCTCATGGACACACCACAACATTTACCGTCATGGACTGGATAAAAAAACGCTGCCTGGCAGAGAGGAAGGGTTTATTGTTGGTGATGGAGTAAATCCTGACGGGTCGGTCAATACTACACCAGCTGAAGTGCAGTCGTTTTATGAAGTTGTTCGAACAGGACGAATTGCAGGAGGAGATACATTTGACGCCAGTAACTGGCAGCTCCGTCAGATTACCGTAGGGTACAATCTTACTCCACATTTACCTGCTGGATTGGGGATAAGAAACCTCAGATTAAATCTTGTTTTAAACAATGTGGCCGTTCTTAAAAATTGGGATGTACCACATCTGCATCCAAGTCAGGTGGGAATGTACGGAGATAATCAGATGGGACTGGAGTCAACTGCACTACCTGTAACCCGCAGCATCGGATTTAATCTCAATGTACAGATTTAATGCATTTAGATCGGTAACAGGAAGTTTGCTTCGGGCGATTTTTCCGGATCAAACTAAACGTTAAAAATATTTCAACTTGAAGATTAAAAGTGAACAGAATGAAGAAAATTAAATATTTCCATTACAGCTGGATCGCAGTAGTGTTTGTCCTTTTTGTATCTTGTGAATCCGGTTTTGATTCCATGAATACACATCCGACTGCACTGACCGCTGTAGAACCGGCCTTTCAATTGAATAACGCGATAAGTGCGTCAGCTCCGAATTTTACACACGCTCAATGTGAGACATCAATCGTTAAGCAACACATGAGGATTTTTTCCGGTGTTGGTGCCTGTGGCAATTTTAACCAAAACAGCCGCCCCACACATAACTGGAATTATACAAACCAGGTTAGAAATCTCGTGGAAGTAATAAACGTAACTGCAGATGATCCTTCACAGGTTAATTTGCATAATATGGCAAGGATATGGCTTGCATATACGGTTATGATTACGACTGACAGTTATGGTGATGTCCCATATCTCGAAGCGGGTCGTGCCCTTGAAGGTATTTCTGCACCTGCATATGATTCTCAGGAGCAAATCTACACGGGCCCCAATGGGATCCTTGAGGAGTTTAGACAGGCAACTTTAGAGCTGAATACGGGCAGCCCGACGGTATCTTCCGACATTTTGTATGCAGGTGATATCACCAAATGGCAGCGTCTGGGGAATTCACTTTTGTTAAGGGCGGCCATGCGCCTTGTTAAAGTTGCCCCAGATATTGCAGAGGAATATGTAGGTATAGCTGTGAACGGACCGGGTGGATTAATGCAATCGAATGATGATAATGCTTTACTTCGTCATAATTCTCAATTTCAGAATGGACCCGGAAACAGCTTAAATGGTGGTCAGGCTCATTTTAATTACCTAGTTGAAGATTTCGTAGAATTTCTTAAAGGAACAGATGATCCTCGGCTGGAAGCAATTTCTGTCAGATATCCCGGTGCACAGGGGGCTACAGATATGTGGGACATGATTGAAGCTGGAACCGATGATACTACTCCTGAAAACCAGGTCGGTATTCCAATGGGTTATGATAATGTATCGATCTCTGGACCGATAGCTGCTGATGATCGGGTATCCAGCCTTTTTGCTTACAGTCAAGTCGACAGAACGAGGATGATGACTCCTACCGCTCCCAGTTTTTTGGTCACATTTGCTCATACTGCATTGTTGCATGCCGAAGCTGTTATTCACGGATGGGTAACAGGAGATGCTTCTGGTTTGTATTCAGCTGCTATTGAAGCTCACATGCAGCAATTTGCACATCCTGATTATGGTCCGGGTACTGCTATCGATCAATCTGACATCGATACTTACATTCAGAATAATCCACTGGAAGCCGGCCAGGAGCTTGAACAAATTAATAACCAGTACTGGGTTGCAACTTTTATGATTGGAAATGAAGCATTTGCAAATTTCCGGCGTAGTGGTTTTCCAGACCTAACACCGAATACCTATCCCAATAATGACCTCACCACCGAACCTTTTATGAGAAGGTTCGCATATCCTGACCGTGAAATATCAGTGAACACAACAAATGTTCAGGCTGCCATTTCTAGCCAGGGTGGTGATGCAATTGATACAAGAGTATGGTGGGATGTACCGTAATAATCTTTGTGTTTTCCTAAACTTATTAGGTTTAAATATCACTGGATATTTAGAACTGAATTAATATAATAGTGTTATCAAAAGAGATCTCATTTCACCCACTGCCGGTTTTAGAATTAAACAGTCAGTGGGTGAGGTGGGTAATCTCTGTAAGTTTGGTAGACTTTATTTTAACCATCACTGAATCTTCAATGGGGACTCTTGCCTCCCGGGCCGGAGTACATATCCTTCTCTATAATGCCACCATTCTACCGGTGTTGCGAACGGGACGTACAACAGATCCGAATCGTGGTAATTTATCCTATAGTACCTGGAACAATTTCCAGGAATGCAGTTAATATGACTTTACTACACTCGTGTTAATCTATAGAATAACTCTGAATAATGGCATGAGAATAGCTCTGGCAATGGCATGACATACAGATCCTTTAACAATTTATGTCCATTTAAGTATTTAGAAATCGTATTGTCAAAGCGGTAATATTCACTATATAATCTACCCGGTTCTAGAGAGAAAGGGCCGGTAATTTAAACTTTGGCAGGTTAAAGAAATTCATTAGACATTTATCATTTTTTTTGTGTTCTTATAGGCCGAGTTAATCGTTCTTATAGGCCGAGTTGATCTGAGGCTAAAAGGACTAACCTAGTTTTAATTATTCTCTTGTTTGGATGTGTTGAAATG